>JADLFO010000070.1 GCA_020845455.1 Caldilineaceae bacterium | reverse complement strand
GGCCCGCCGCCCGTGCGCCGTCCGCTCAGCCAAGGCAGCAGCACGGCCCCGGCGCCAAACGAGCCAACGCCCAGCATCGCCAGAAAGCCGATAAAGCGGAAGCAGCCGCCCATGGCCCACAGCAGCGCCATCACGCCGGTCAGCACCACCGCGCCCACCGCGGCGGCCAACGCAGGCTGCACCGGCTGCTTGACCCAGGCCGAGACACGCTCGCCCGCCACCTGCGAGACCGCCGTCCACCCCACCAGGTTAATCCCCAAGAGCAGCAAAATGGGGACAAGCGCGATCGGCAGCAGACAGATCGTCGCGCTCAACAGCCCCGCCAGGAGAAGCAGCACCAAGTTGGTCAACAGCCCGATCACAAAGCTCAACGCCAAGTTCTCGTTCATCTGGCGGCGTACACGGCTCACCAATTCCGGAGCTGCATAGGCCAACACCCCGACCAACAGCGTCGCCAACGCCGTCAGCAGCACCGCGCCGATCAGCCGCAGAAATAGCTGGCCGATCCAGCCCAAGAAGCCTACCGAACGATCGCGCAGCGCCGTGCTTGGGGGGACTGGGAGTTCACGGCTGGGCGCGCCTGGCAGACGCAACTGCGGCCCTTTGGCTACGCTGCCACCGACATAGGCCCCCTGTTCCCGGCGAATCTCGCCGCTGAGCACGCTGACGCCGCCCTCGACGCGTGCCGTCGACGCCAAGCCGACATCCCCGCTCCAACTGGCGATATTGCCGCCGACGCGGCCCGCGATCTCAATATCGCCCGAAAAGGTGGTCACATCGCCGCCAACGCTTCCGCCGGGGCGAATCTCCAGGTCGCCGCTGTAGACAACCAGGTTGCCCTGGATCTGTCCCCCTTCATCGACCTGCACATCACCGCTGTAGACCGCGACATCGCCGTCGATCACGCGGCCAGGCTCGACCACGAGGTCGCCCCGGAAAATCTGCTCTCCGCCGGCCTGGGCCAGACGCGCCGCGCCCGGCCCGAACTGCACAGGTTGCGCCGGGCGCGGCGCTTGCGGCGCAGCCATCTGCGCCTGGGCCTGCCCATCCAGCCCAAAGACCAAGACCAACGACAACACCGTGATGACCGCAGCGGCGCTCAGCCAACGGATCTGCTGCTTGAGCTTTGCCATATGCCTACCTCTTCCCCGTTATGTTCAATGATCGTGATCTGCAGGACATCGGGCGGTACACGCCAAGCCACTGCGCCGTCACTGGGCCGCCACTGCCTCGCGCGTGCTCCTGCGCAGAAGCCGGATCCAGAACCCCAGCAGCACAGCCGTCATCAACCCATAGCAGACACCCAGGGCCATCGCCTGGGGCGACGCCACAAGGTTGACGACCCCACTCCACACCAATCGCGCCATGCCGGAGAACCACACCCATCCCAGCGCCAGGCTATGGATGAGCTGGTTCAGCCACACCGCTTGGTTCGCCAGCACAAACGCGCCCAAAAAGAGCAGCCCCACCAGCCCGCTGCCCCACAGCAGGAGCGCAGCCGCGCCGACTACGACCCCGCTCTGCAGACGGCGGCGGTTCTCCAATTGCGCCAGTTTGCGCTCCACACCCGCCATGAAATCAGCCGGCGGCTCCACTGCCGGGGTGCGGCGCAGCGCAACGTCCATCGCTTGCCAGTTCTGCCATTCGGCGGACCACCCAGCATCCGCCGCCAGCAGCGCATCCAGCCGGTCTGTATCTGCTTCATCCAACAGACCGTCCAGCGCCAGCGACATCAGCGCCTCCACGTCCTCGGCGTCGTCACGGACCGGCAGAGGGGGTGTCTCCCACATCATCCGTTTCGTCATACCTGCGTCTCCCTCAATCATACTCTCTCATCTTTACGCCGAGACCGCACACCGCCGTCTGCGCTATATGCTTCGGACTGTGCGCTCCAACCTGCGGAGTCTACACGCCCAACAGAGCGAAATTTAACCCCGCCGGGAACCGAGCATCGGCAGGCTGGGCGCGCGCGCCGCTGCCGGTTCCATCCTGGCCGCGCGTGGGCGGCAGCGCCGACTCGCGTTCGCCGTGCAGTTTGGCGATCTGCTGGCGCGCGCGGAACAAGCGGCTCTTCACCGCCGCGATCGTCAAGTCCAACGTCGCCGCGATCTCCTCATAGCTATAGTCCTCCCAATAGCGCAAAATGAGCGGCATCCGATATTCCGGTTCGAGCTGGTTTAATAGGCGCTGAACCTCGCGCTGCCTTTCGCCGTCGAGCGCCGAATGCTCCGGGCGAACCGCCGTCCCCTCCATATTCTGCAAGACTGGGTTATCGTCGAACGAAACCAAGGTCGTGCGCCGCTTACGCAGCCGGTCAATGCAGTGGTGATTGGCGATTGAAAACAGCCAGGTGCTGAACTTATGTTCAGGGCTATACTTGCGCAGCCCCGCATAGGCGCGCAGAAAGGTCTCTTGCGCGGCATCTTCGGCCTCTTGCCGGTCGCCCAACATCCGATAGGTGAGGTTATAGACCGGCCGTTGATAGGCCTGCACAAGACGGTTGAACGCCTGTTTGTCGCCCCTCCGCGCCTGCTCGACCCACAGTTGTTCCTGCTCGGTCATCAATTGCGATCCTGGTCTATACTGGGCTGTCGAATGCGCCGCTGTAGACAGCAGCTAGACAGCATGCTCTCGATTGCGGATCACTACGCACCCTCCCCACAAAAGTTTCGCGCGCCGGATCCGCCCGTCGCAGCGCCTCCTCCTTCGCCCTATTGTACGGCAGAGTGCAGGCTGCGCCCAACTTTGTCTCAAAACGTAGCCCAAGAGCGCGGAAATGCTCCCCGTTTTGATCGCCTGCTTCCCTCTCGGGTATAATAGGGAGAGGAGTGATGAGGGCGGAGCGCGCTCCGCCCTCATCCTTATGCCACATAGACTACGATTGAAGGACCAAACCCATGCGACTCACCTATCCATTCTCCGCGATCGTGGGCCAAGAGCGGATGAAACGCGCTCTGATCCTCAACGCCATCAACCCCCAAATCGGCGGCGTATTGATTCGCGGTGAGCGGGGGACAGCCAAGTCCACCGCAGCGCGTGCTTTGGCTGCGCTCTTGCCCGCCATCGAGGTGGTCCAGGGCTGCCGCTTTAGCTGTGACCCGAACCGGCCTGACCTCTATTGTGACGAGTGTCGAGAGCGCCTCGAACGGCTCGGCCAGTTGCCGCACGAATACCGCGTCACCCCCTTTGTCGATCTGCCGGTCAGCGCCACCGAAGACCGTGTCGTCGGCACGCTCGACATCGAAAAAGCCATCCAGCGCGGCGAACGCCAGTTTGAACCCGGTATTCTGGCCGCGGCCAACCGTGGCGTGCTCTATGTAGACGAAGTCAACCTGCTCGACGACCATGTCGTCGACCTGCTGCTCGACAGCGCAGCCATGGGCGTCAACGTGGTCGAACGTGAAGGGATCAGCTTCCAACACCCGGCCCGATTCGTGCTGGTCGGTTCCATGAACCCCGAAGAGGGCGACCTGCGCCCCCAACTGCTGGACCGCTTCGCCCACGCCGTGGATGTGGTTGGCCTTACCCGCGCCGCCGACCGCGTCGAGATCCTGCGTCGCCGCATCTACTTCGAACAAGACCCCGACGGCTTTATCGCCGCCTACACCGAGTCCGAAGAGGACATGGCCGAACGCATCATCGCCGCGCGCGACCGCTATGACTTGGTAAAATATACCGAGAAGGATATGTACACCATCGCCGCCCTGACCTCCAGCTTCAAAGTAGATGGTCACCGCGCCGACATCGTCATCCTGCGCACAGCCCGCGCCCAGGCCGCCTATGAGGGTCGTCTCCAGATCAACGACCGCGATATCCTGTTGGCCGCAGAGCTGGCACTGCCGCACCGCATGAAAAAACAGCCCTTCCAAGACTCGGTCATGAACCCGGACCAGTTGCAGGCCAACATGCGCCAGGCGCGCGCCGAGGCCGAGCAAGCGGTGACCGAAGAGCGCGAAGCCATGGAGGCCCAGGGCGCGGCCGCTTCAGACGAAAAAAAAGCCTAGAGGGCGATGAATCGGATGTCGGCGACTCCGCCGACGGCGGCGAGGGCGGCATCTCCCAGCCCGACGCCTCTCCGCAAAACAGTTCATCGCCCGGAGATAACAAAGGCGCACGTAAACCGGTCCAAATCGGCGACACCTTCGAAGCCAAACGCATCGACACCCCGCTGGACAAGATGACGCGCGAGCGCACCGGCAAGCGCTCCTACACACGCACCGAGCGCAAGCGCGGCCGCTATATCAAGGCGCGCCCCGCCGGCGACCGCCCCGAGGATATCGCCTTCGACGCCACCCTGCGCGCCGCCGCCCCCTATCAGAGACAACGCCATGCCGAGGCCACCGACGGTCTGGCCCTGCATCTGCGCAAGGGCGACCTGCAGCGCAAAGTGCGTGTGCGCCGCACCGGCAACCTAGTGCTCTTTGTGGTGGATGCCAGTTGGTCCATGGCCGCCAGCGAGCGCATGGAGGCCACCAAGGGCGCGATCTTCAGCCTGCTCGTCGACGCCTACCAGCGCCGCGACCAGGTGGGCCTGGTCGTCTTCCAGCGCGACAAAGCCCGCCTGGTTCTCCCACCGACCAGCAGTGTGGACCTGGCGCAAAAGGCGCTGCGCGACCTGCCCGTCGGCGGCAAGACGCCGCTCAGCAGCGGCCTCTATATGGCCTGGCAGGTGATCGAAAACGCCCGCCGCCGTGACAGCGAACTGCGCCCGCTCATGATCCTGTTGACCGATGGAGCCGGCAATGTCAGCATGACCGGCATGCCCGCCCAAGAGGAGGCAATGCGTATTGCCGAACTGTTCGAACAGTCGGCCATGCGCTCGATCGTCGTCAACATGGAACATGCCGCGTTCGACCGCGGCCTGGCGCAGAAGCTGGCGCTCTCACTCGGCGGCGCCTGCTACAACCTGCCCGAACTGCGCGCCGACACACTGCTTTCCACCGTCAAACGCGAGATCGACAACAGCTAACGCCCAGCGCCCCGCGCTGATCAGCCCGACGAAATGGATTCCATGAACACACGCCCGCCCGCAGAACCCGCATCCCAGCCCATCAAAGGTAGTTGGGAAGACCTTTTGCTCCAGGCGCAACAGCTTGCCCGCAATTACAACGACCAGGCCATCCCGCTCTACCGCAAGGTAGTGGATGGCCTGGTCGCGCTGCCGCCGGCCCGCCGCAACGCCGCCAACCGCCGCCTGTACAATTTGATGATGGCCGCCGCGCTCAACCTTCAAGGCTATTACAACATACGCGACCGCTATGACGACGCGTTGCAGATCCTGGCCCAGCTTCAGCCCGTGATCGACGAAGATGAGCGCGCGATGCTGGACGGGCTGACCGTGGAGGTACTGCTGCAGGCAGGCCGCAGCGACGAAGCCTTTGCCAAGCTGCGCGCCCTGGCCGAAGCGCCGGATGCCGAACTGGGCGATTGGGGCCAGCTCGTCATGGGCTATATCCGCGCCGGGCAGCCCGCCCAAGCACTCCCCGTGCTGGAAAAGATGGCGCAGGTGATCGACGGCACGCCCGCCTCCCCAGAACGCACCGCCGAGAATGAACGCAGCGACCTCTCCTACCTGGCCGGGCTGCGCGGGATCGCCCTGCTGGAGATGGGCGACGTCGAGGGCGGCATCGCCGCCTTCGAAGATGTGGTCAAGCTGGGCGGCGCCTATGCCAGCAACCTGCACCTGCTCTATGGCCGCCTGATCCACCACGGCCGCTATGCCGAGGCGCAGCGCTTTATCGACCTCGACCGCGCGCGCCCGGTACGCGCCGAGTTCTGGCGCGGCGTCAGCCAGCAACATATGGGGCACACGGCCAAGGCGCGCCAAGCCTTCGACTCAGTCGTCTCCACGGATGTCACAGAGAGCGATCGAAGCAGCATTATGGAATATATCTTGGCGCACTACTATCTGGGCGACCCCGAAGCCGAGGGCCTCGAGATCATCCTGTCGGTGCTGCGGGAGGAACCCTCCGCGCCTTGGCTGATCTTCTACCTGGCCGGCATCGGCTGGGCGCTGCGCGGCGACCTGCGCGCCGCCAAGAGCAACCTGCAGCTTGCCGTCACCCAACGCAAATCGATCGCCGAGGGTCGTAAGCTGCCCCGGCAGTATTGGTTCTTTGCCCGCGATATTGTGCCCGCCGACCGGCAGGACGAGATCCGCCGCTTCTTCGACGACACCAGCGCCATCCCAGGGGTGTTGATATGAGCGCCATCTCTGCCCCCGCCCTTTCAGCCGCCGAACAGCGCGCCTACATGGACTTCGCCCGGCGTCTAGCCGAACTCAGCGCCGCCGTGATCCGCCCCTACTTCCGCGGGGATTACCGCGTGGACATCAAGGCCGACCGCTCGCCGGTGACTATCGCCGATATAAAGGCCGAAGAGACCATGCGCGAGGCCATCTTGGCCGAGTTCCCGGCCCATGGTGTAATCGGCGAGGAATTTGGCAACTACCAGCCCGACGCCCCCTACCAATGGGTGTTGGACCCGATCGACGGCACCAAGAGCTTTATCAGCGGCAGCTATCTGTTTGGCACGCTCATCGCCCTGGCCTATCAAGGCCGCCCGCTGTTGGGCGTGATCCACCAACCCATCGTCGGCGACTATCTGGTGGGCGACGGCAGCCAGGCCTGGCTCAACGACCGGCCCGTGCATGTGCGCGCCTGCAGCCGGATCGAAGACGCCATCCTGCTCAACACATCACACTGGAGTGTCTTTCACCACCAAGACGGACCGGCTTTCGAGACGCTCAGCCGCCGCGTCCAGCGCTACAACAACTGGGGCGACTGCCACGGCTACTTCCTGGTGGCGACCGGCGGGGCAGACATCATGACCGACCCGATCCTCAACGTGTGGGATATGATGGCGCTCATCCCCATCGTCGAAGGCGCAGGGGGGCGCGTCACCGACTGGCAGGGTCGCGACCCCATCGGCGGCAGCGGACTCGTCGCCACCAATGGCGCGCTCCACAACGAGGTGATCCGGCTGCTCAACCCGGGCAACCGCAAAAGGGACTAGCCATTCGGAAACCGGGCTGCACAGCAGTCCGGCCTGTTTGCTTGTGCGGGTCGCTGCGCCTAGGGACGCATATAGAGATACCAATACCGTTCCTGCGGATAGATCTTGCGCACACGCGGGTCCCAGGTAAAATCGCCCGGCTGGGCCGCTTCACGAATGCGCCGGTCCACCATCTGCAGACTCTCCCGCAGGTCTGCGGGCAGATTGGACCCCACCTCCTTGAGGATTTCCTCGATGCGCTGGCGGTTACGCATCTCAAACGGGAACTCCGTGCGACAGCGCTGCCGGTCCTCATAGCACTCATCCAAGAACCAGCGCAGGCTGTCCAGCCGCGCCCGCATCTCACGCTGCAGCCGCTCGTGGAAGCGACCGCGCAAACTGTGGATCACCGTGTCGGCCCTGCTCTGCACGGCGTCCAAACGCTGTTGCAGCGCAGGGGCCAACTCGCTGCGTTCCCCCTGGAGCCTGTGGAGCCGAGACAACAGCGCGCCGCCTGTCATGCGCATGTTTTCATCGCCTGCTGCTGTACGCACGATCAGCGTGCGATACAGCTCATTTTCGATGATGTAGTCCTCCAACTCGGCGACCATCGCCTCGGCGATCTCCAAATCGGTTTCAGGGTCCTCTGCCATCAGGTAGCTCGGATTCTTCATGGCCTTCTCCTCTTCTCCTATCCTTTCATCATGAAAGCTGTGTCGAGCCACAACGTCACCGGCCCGTCGTTGACCAGCGCCACAGCCATATGAGCTTGAAAGACGCCCCGCGAAACGGGCACGCCCTCTTCCTCCAGAAGCGTGCAAAAGCGCTGATAGAGCCGATCGGCCTGGTCCGGAGGCGCAGCCCCCGTAAAGCTGGGCCGCCGTCCTTTGCGACAGTCGCCGTAAAGCGTAAACTGGCTTACCGCCAGCACCTGGCCGCCAACCTCGCCCAGACCCAGGTTCATCTTGCCCGCCTCATCTTCAAAGACGCGCAGCCCTGCGATCTTGCGCGCCAGGTACGCGGCTTCCTGCTCGCCGTCGCCCGGCGCGACGCCTACTAGCACCAGGAAGCCCAGCCCGATCCGGCCGACCACCTCACCCTCGACGCTCACACTTGCCTGGCGCACCCGCTGCACCACCGCCCGCATCGCCCTACACCGTCCGATCTAGTACAGATTTTATGTAAATATGCTTGCCCGCACACCCTCTTGACAAACAGAACAAATGTTCGTATACTGGTAATATGAACTTTCGCAGCACGCCTGATACCGTCCAGAAGCTCACCTTGCTTGGCGATGCCACACGCTTCGAGCCTGCGGGCGCGCAGCCGCAGGAAGAGTCCGCCGCCGGGCTGCAGCGTCCCGCCAAGCCCCTGCCGTGCATCTCCGAGGTAACTACCCCCACGGGCAAAAAACCAATCCTCAAGGCGATGATGACCACCGCCTGCGAGCGCAACTGCTTCTACTGCCCCTTCCGCGCCGGTCGCAACCAGACCCAGCGCCTCACCTTTAGCCCCGACGAAATGGCTGCGACTTTTGTCAACCTGGCCCGCGCCCGCCTGGTCGAGGGGATCTTCCTCTCCTCCGGCATCATCAAGGGCAGCGTCACCACGCAAGATCAGATTATAGCCGCTGCCGAGATCATAAGACGTAAATACGGCTACCGTGGATACATGCACCTGAAGATCATGCCCGGCGCCGACTATGAACAGGTGCGGCGCACCATGCTGCTCGCCGACCGCGTTTCGGTCAACCTCGAAGGCCCCACCGCCGCACGGCTGGCTGCTTTAGCCCCCAAGAAAGACTACTGGGGCGAGTTGATCACCCGTCTGCAGTGGATCGGCCGGCTCAAGCGCGCCGAATCCCTCCGCCCCAGCATCGTCACCCAGTTCGTCGTCGGGGCCGTGGGCGACACCGATCTCGAACTGCTCCAGGTCAGCGAGCAGCTCTACCAGCAGTTCGGCCTGCGCCGCGCCTACTACTCCGGCTTCAACCCGATCGACGGCACGCCGTTTGACAGCCTGCCTCCTACCGACCCCCTGCGCGAGTTCCGGCTCTACCAAGCCGGTTTTCTGCTGCGCGATTATGGCTGGACGGTCGAAGACCTGCCCTTCCAGACCGACGCCAATCTGCCGCTGCACCAAGACCCCAAACGCATCTGGGCCGATGCGCACCTGCGCCAAACCCCAATCGAAATCAACCGCGCCACGCGCGGCGAACTGCTGCGCATCCCCGGCATTGGCCCCATCGCCGCCGATGCCATCCTCCAGGCGCGCCGCCAGGGCCGCCTACGCGAGCTGTCCCATCTGCGCGCCCTCGGCGTGCGCGATGTGGGCAAATGCGCGCCCTACATCTTGCTCGACGGTCGCCGCCCTGCGCTCCAGCTTACGCTGCTCTAGCCGTCTGCGCCAGCGCCTCGGCGATCCAGCCCGCCGCCGCCGGTTCCACCCACACCACCGTATCAAGCTGGATGGCATGTGCGCCCAGCGCCAGCGCCTGCTGCGCCTGCGCCGCCGTGTGGATACCGCCGCATGCCAGCAGCGCGCAAGGCAGCCCCTGCTCCGCCACCGCCGCCAGCCCCTCCAACATCAACGGCAGCACGCCAGGGCCATAGAGCGCCCCGCGCACCTGCGTTGACCCGGTCCCCCGCGTGAGCCTGCCCAGCGGCGGCTGTGCCACCACCAGCCCGTTGGCGCCTGCATCCACCAGCGGCGCGGCCCAGGCCGCCGCCGACGCCAAGGGCAGCTTGACCCAGACCGGCAGATCGCTGCGCTCGGCCAGACCACGCACCATACGCTGCACCAGGGCGATCTCATCCGTCAACGGCAGCAGTTCAAATCCACTCAATCCCGGCAACCCGGCCATCCGGTCTGCCAGATATGCCGGCCCGCGCGGCTCGCCGTCCGCCACCTGGGCCACCACAGGGCAGCCCAGCCGCGGCCAAAGCTTGGCGAACTTGCCCAGCACGCTTGCCGCGCCCCGGTTCTGCAGCCCCGTATCCAGCACCATGCCGCCCACGGTTTCGGCCAGTCGAGGCTGCGCCGCGCCGGCGCGGCTGCGCCCCAAGATTGGTCCCACCACCAGCGCGCCCAACTTCTCCGGCGCCAACCCACGCGGCAGCGTCTCGCCATAGCCCACCATCCCGCCCGCCACGATCACCGGCGAGGCGACCGGCAGCCCTTGCTTGTGCCCCGGCGCAAGCTCAATCTTCAGGTCCATCATTGCGATCTGCCCACCCGGTCTACCTTACGGATGGAAATAACGGATAGAGATGCTGAGTAAAACGCTGCGTGACGGAGGCCGGTTATCCAGACCCACGCCACGCAGCGCTGTCAGCTTCATGTCAACTCCGGCCAGGCGGCCCGGAGCCATCGCCAACCACCCTTATTCAGGCCCTCTTCAATTCGGGTCAGCCTCTATTCAGGTCGGAATGTCCCGATGATCTGGTCGAAGACCGGCTCCTTGGCGGCCCGATTGGTGTCCTGGGTGACCAAGGTCAAGACATAGATTTTGTCGTTGGCAATGATCGCCGCTACCTTGGCAAAAACCTTGGCCGCCATGCCGGCAGAACTCAGGTCGCCCATCGCCGAGGCGCGCACACCCGGCATATTGTTGATCGTCGCTGTGTTCATGTCCTCGATCTGCACATCCCCCAGCATTTGGGAGTTAGCTTCGATCATACCCTGCAGCCAGGTCAACAGCGAATCCGGCGTCACGCCCGGCGCGTCGATCACGGAGACATTGAGCGCCGTGGGCAGCCCGCCGAACATCGCGCCCATCAGGTCGGTCACATAGATCACGCCCAACGCTTCGCCCTCGGGGCTGGCCAGGAAATCATTCAGCGGCCCCAACTGCGCGCCCATGCCAAACGTGTTCGCCAAATTCTGGAACTGCGGGCTGCGCAGATCGAGCGCGCTCCAGCCGCCGGGCACGGCCAGCGAATAGCCGCGTGTGTCATCCGTTACCGGCGTGAAGCCATCGGGAATGGTTACCTGCGGCGTCGGGACAGGCGTCGGCGTGGCCGGAACCGGCGTCTCGCCCGGCTTGGGCGTCGCGGTCGGTTCAGGCGTTGGCGTGGCCGTCGGGATCGGCGTCGGCGTAAAGGTCGGCGTCGGGGCTAGGAACGGCAGGTCAAACGGCAGTTGCGATAGGTCGATCGGTAAACCGGCGCAGCCGCCCAGCGCCAGCGCCAACACCAGAAGCGTGCCGGCCCAAAAGGCCCTAGACACAGCCCGCGGTTTGCTCCCAGTCGGCATTCTCATTATGTCCTCCTTGGTAGACATGGAAGTGGGTAGAGATGGAAGTTGAGAGAAACAAATGGATTGCGGAAAGTGCAGCCTTCATATTACAGCCTAGTGGCAGGCTTTGGCAACCCGCACGCAGCCGCCTCCGCCAGGCGGCAAGGTTAGAGGCGCAGCCGATTGAGAGGAAAGGCATAGACCGCGCCGCTTGTCCGGTCGCCCACCAACATTCCGCCGCTAAAGACCTGTACCACGCCGTCGATGGGCGTGGGCGCAGCGCCCAGCATCTCGCCCAGCGCAACGCGCCGCTGATCCTCACCCCAAACTTGGGCAAAAGGCGGCGGCGGACCCCCTGCCTCCGGGGCAGTATCGCCGCTCGGCACCACCTGCTCCCACTCGCCGGTCGCCTGGTAGTATACATAGACAAAGGGGCTTTCGTCCAGCGCCAGCATAAAGCCTTGGGCAAAGGCCAGCAGGCTTCCGCCTGTCGCATAGGCCGGTGCGGTAGGGCAGCGAAACGCCTCGCGCAGCGCAGCATCCAGTCCTGTCAGCGCACCCATAAAAAACTCATCCACCACATCGGCGCACACGCCGGCAACCGCATCTGTCTGAGGAGCGCCGCCCTGCGTCTCGCTCACCGGCGGCGCGGCCACCACCGGCGGCGGAGGTGCGGCGGTCGCGGTGGGTTCGGGCGACGGCGTGGACGTGTCCACGCCGACCGGCGGCCCCGCGTCCGGCGGACTCGCACCGGGCGGCGCTACATCCGGCAGTGTCGTCGGGGGGACCTGCGCGGGCGTAAAGGTGGGCAGCACCGTCGCCGTTGCCACGGGCTGCGCGCCGGTCTGCGTTCCCACGCTTCCGGCGGATGTCACCGCCGGCGATATCGCCGCGGCTGCGTTTGTGATTTCTTGGGATGTCGCCGTGGGGCTGTCTGCGCCCTGCGGCGTAGGCGGCGCAGCCAACACCGCAAGCTGTGGCGCAGTAGGTGTGGCGCGCGGCAGGACCCTACCCCACCGCCACGCCCGGCTCCCCAGCGCGCCCAGCAGGACGACCAGCGCCAGCGCGACGACGATCTCCACCCCGCGCCGGCGGTGCCGCTGCGGCCGCGCACCCGCCTGCGCCGCGGGCAGGTGTACCATGGGGATCTGTCCCGCCGTCGCGGTCGCGTCGGAAGCGCCCCCCACCAATACCGTGACGGGCCGCGCCGCTTCTACCGGGCTAAGCGCGTCCACCGCCAAGGTGAGGGTCGCCGTCGCATCGGCGCTTTCCGCCAGGCGCGGCGACCCTTCCCCACTGCGCCGGGCTGCCGCCGCTAGGTCCGCCGCCAACCGCGCGGCATCGGCGTAGCGGTCATCCGGGTCTTTCGCCAGGCTGCGCTGCAAAATCGCCGCCACCGGCCCCAACCGGCGCAGCACGTCCTCTTGGAGCACCACCGGCTCATAGACTTGGGCGTGAAGCACCTGCGTCATCGAGCCGGTGAAGGGCAAGCGTCCGGTCACGCAGCGAAACAACACCGTACCCAGCGCATAGATATCGGCGCGACCGTCGATCTCGCGGCTGCCCATGCACTGCTCCGGGGCCATAAAGGCCGGCGTGCCCACCGTGCGGCCTGTGCTGGTCAGTTCCGGCGCATCTAAAAAGCGCGCCACGCCAAAATCCGAGAGCAGCGGGATCACCGGATGATCCAGCGCCGTCAACTGGACGCTGTGCCGTGTGCCGAGGCCGGCCGGGCGCAGCAGGATATTACCCGGCTTGACATCGCGATGGACGATGCCGTGTTGGTGAGCAAAGGCAAGCGCCCGCGCAATTGGCTCTAGCAAGTTACAGCTTTCCGCAGGCTGGAGCATCCCCTGGCGCGCCAACAAACTCGCCAGGCTCTCCCCCTCGACGAGTTCCATCGCCAGATAGGCCGCGCCCCCGCGCGCCGATGTCCCTACCTGGAAAATGCGTACAATGTGTGGGTGACGCAGCGCGCCCGCCATCAAGGCTTCGCGCCGAAAACGGTTCAGCGTCGCGTCGTCCGGGTTGGGCGGCAGCAGTTTGAGCGCCACCGTCTGCCCCAACACCTGGTCATCGGCCTGATAGACCGTGGCGACGCCGCCCCCGCCCAGCCGATGGCGGATCAAATAGCGGCCAATTTGCCGGCCCTCAAGCTGTTCCAGCGTGGGGCTTGCGGCAGGCCGGCCCGGCTGCGCATCGCCGATCTCACCCACTGCCTATTTCACCCATTGGATCGCGTGTTCCAGCCACTTCGGAAGCTCGCCGCTGATCCGGCCCAAGGGTTGCGCCTCGCCCCCCTCAACCGGCACAAACCAGATACGCCAATAGCCGTCGCGGTCGCTCATAAACGCCACATACTGCCCATCGGGGCTGATCGCAGGCAGCCCATCCTGCGCCGGATGGTCGGTCAGCCGCGTGATCGATAGGTCCGCCACATCCACCCGATACAACTCCCAGTTGCCGTCACGCCCGTTGCTCATAAAGACCACGGCGCTGCCGTCGGGTGTCCACGCCGGGCGCTGGTCATTGCCGTTATCGGTGAGCCGGACTCGCCCGCTGCCGTCGGCGCGCATCAGCCACAGCCCCGGCGAGTTCCCCGCCTCGTCGCTGCCGTTGAAGACTAATAGGTCCTGGTACGGATTCCAGGCCGGGTCTTTGCCATAGCCCAACGTCTCCAGGTCGTCGCCGCTGTCGGCGTAGGTAACATAAACACGATAGCGATTATCGCCAAACCGGGTACTCGTAAAGGCGAGCCGGTCCCCTTGCGCGCTCCAGCGCGCCGGGGCATCGCGCGCGTCCTCGACCGCGTTCGAGAAACGCAAACTGCGGTCGTCAACGCTCAGACCCGCCATCAGGTCGAAGCCATACAGCCCCTGCGCGTCGGGCCGCGTGCTAAAAAAGGCCAGCACCCGCCCATCCGGCGACAGGCTGGGCTGCGTCCCGTTGTTCACTAACAGCAGAGACGAACTCTCCCCTTCTGTCTGGCCCACCGCCATCTGAAAGATGCGATAGATGCTATCCTGTTGCGCCGAATAGATGATCCGCCCCCCCAGTTGGCTGAGCACGTCGGCAGTCTGCGCTTCCGTGCAGGACTGCTCATAGGCCGCCAGGCGTTCAAGCAGCGGCGGGTCGGACAAGACGCGGATCGCCGCGGCCAAATGCTCGGATGCGGCGCAAGGGTCATCGGCTAACAGGCTGGCCGCATAGTCCGCATGGCTGCGCTGCACCGACTGCCGCGCCCGGATGCGCTCGCCCACGCCCGCCTCGGCCAGCGCCACAGTGGCGGCGTGCATCTGTTTCACCAAGGCCGAGTTGGGCGACACTTCCAACGCCTCGTCAAAAAAGTCGACCGCTTCTTCTAACCGTCCTGCCACCGTGGCATCCGTCGCCAGCCCCACATAAGCCATCACCATCATCGATTCGACTTGGCCGGGCTCAAACTCCTCGTCGATGCGGCGCACGATGATCAGCCAATCCAGCGCAGCGCGCCAATCTCTTTCCGCAAAAAAGGCCTGGGCATCGCTCCAGGCGCTGTCGAGCGGCACAGCAGGAGGCGGCTCACGTGTCGGCGTCGGCGTCGGCCCTCGCGCCGGCTCAGGCGAGGCCAGCACGGCCAACCCGCTCTGCGCCTGGGCTTGGCTTGGAGTCTGCGCCGGGGCCGGGGGCCCCGCGGCCGGCGCGGCGGTCACCATGCTCTCCACCTGCGTCGGGGTCGCCTGCGCCGCGCGCGGCGGACGTGCGCTCGAAAACACCGAAGGCAGCATACGGCTAAAGACGGTGACCGCCAAAACCAGCAAGAGCAGCATGAGCGCTCCCCCCAAGATCAGCGCCCCTACTTGGCTTCTGGGCAGCCGCCGCGCCGGCTGCACGCGGGGTGGCGGCAATGGGCGCACCGCCGTCGCCGAAGGCGCAGGGCGCAAGGGGACCACCCCCATAGAACGCGGCGTGACCGGCGCTGCAGGCACCAAGATACGCGCCGCCCCCGCCTGAAGCGATGATGTTGTGGGCAACACCGCCATCGTCCGTGTCGTATCACCGTCGTCGGGGGGCGGGGCCGTGCGCTCCGCCGCCGGCAGCAGCGCCGCGCTGCGCGCCAGTTCCTCGGCCACCAACGCCATCTCCGGGTAACGCTGCGCCGGCTCCTTCACCATGCTGCGCGTCAGGATAGCCAGCACCGCCGGCGGCATCGTCCGCGCCGCCGCTTCGGGGATCATCACTGGGTCATAGACATGCGCGTGCAAAATCTGCGTGGTCGACCCGGAAAAGGGCGCGCGGCCTATCAGACAGCGATAGAGCACCGCCCCCAGTGAGTAAATATCGGCGCGGCCGTCGATCTCACCGCTCCCCGCGCACTGCTCCGGGGCCATAAAAGCCGGCGTCCCAATCGTGCGCCCAGCACTGGTCAGTTCAGGCGCATCCATGGCGCGCGCAATGCCAAAATCTGACAGCAGCGGCACCACCGGGTCGGACAACACGCCCAGCGCGACCGCCCCCGGCGTCTCCGCCGAGACACGGCGCAGCAAGATATTGCTCGGCTTGACATCGCGATGCACCACCCCCTGCCCATGCGCATAGGCCAACGCCTGTGCGATCGGCGCTAAGATGGCGCAGGCATCGCGCGGCGTCAAGCGCCCGTGCTGCTCAAGCAGCTCCGCCAGGCTCGCGCCCTCCACCAGTTCCATGGCGATAAAGATCACGCCGCTGGACAAAGTCTGCCCCACCTGCAGCGTACGGACGATATGCGGATGCTTGAGCGTGCTGACCGTGCGCGCCTCACGGCGGAAGCGCTCGCGCAGAATCGAGTCGGCGCCGGGCAGCAACACCTTTAGCGCCACCATACGCCCGTTCTTTTCGTCATAGGCCCGGTAGACCGACCCCATCGCACCGCCGCCCAGCCGCTCCTCCACACAATAATGCGCGATAATCTTGCCCGCCAGATCGGTCACGGCGTCGAGGTCATAGCCCGCGACGCTCGCCTCCGCGGCTGAGGGGATCGGCGCGGCAGGGGCGGCTTCGGGCGCGGCCGCGCCGCTGCTCACCGCCGTATCCTCAGGCAGCGGCAAATTGTCCGGCGAAATTGGGTTACCAGAGACCGTCATGGCACACACCGCGCGGCATGAACCTGCGCGCCTACCTTGCGATTCGCATCAAGCTGAGCTATGCTACTACACATATCCATCGCAACATCGTATTTTAGCACACTCAAAATCGGCCATCAAAGGGTTCATTGTGAGTCGCTTTGGCAAGCTTGTTTGTCTCAATGGTGTTCGGGCGGGCAGCGAGTATGATCTGCCGGATCGTACGGTCACGGTAGGCCGTGCAGCCGAGTCCGATATCGTCCTGCAAGACCAGTTTGCATCGCGCCACCATGCCGAAATTCGCTATGTGGACGGCGCTTACCAAGTGCATGACCTGGGCAGCAAGAACGGCGTACTCGTCGACGGCCGGCGCGTGCCGCCCGAAGGCTCGGTCTGGCTTGAAGACGGCAGCGAAATCCAATTCGCATCCGCCAGCTTCCGCTTCCATGACCCAGGCGCAACCGTCACCGCCCCTTCACTGATCGCCGTGCGTGAACCGGCGCTGCGCGTTGATCCTACTACTAGACAAGTATACGTTGGCGGAAGGCTTTTGGATCCGCCCCTCAGCGTAAAACAGTTCGATTTGCTTTGGTATCTATACCAGACGCGCGGCCGCGTGGTCAGTAAGGACGAGATCGCCCAAGCCGTCTGGCCCGAATCGCAGGGCGATGTCTATGACGCCAACATCGACCGCATGATCAGCCGTCTGCGCAGCCGCATCGAACCGGACAACCTCGGTGAACCGCGTTTTATCTCTACCGTGCGCGGCTACGGCTACCAGATGCGCCTCGAGTAACCCGCTCGCGGCGTACGCGCGCCGAGACGGTCATAAAATCGGCAACAGCGGCGAGACACGATTCCCGCCGCTGTTTATTGCCGCCCCTCGCCTGACTCCGCACCGACCTACCCTCCAGGCTGCGCCCAGATCGAGCGTAGGCAAATGGTCTGGAAACTGTCCCGCTTTGCTCAGACTATTTTAATGATCCCTTTTTACAATCAGGATGGTTACACCTCGTGTAACGATCACAAACAGAGGGGGATCGGTCATGCAAGCACCTGTTGCATCACCCTTGCGGGAGGGCGCAAACTACCTGCCGGAATCGTGGTTTTTGGGACTGAGCGGCGCCGCCACCGTGGCGGAAATGCCGGACTTGGTCAACGCGGCGCGCCTGGGCGATGACCTCGCTTTCAGCCGGCTGGTCGCCCACTACCACGCCGCCGCGCACCGCTTGGCCCAACAAATTTTACGCACCGAGGAAGCCGCAGCCGATGCGGTACAAGATGCGTTGATCAAAGTTCATCGTGCCCTCCCTCGCTTTCAAGACGGCAATTTCCGCTCCTGGCTGCTGCGCATCGTCACCAACACCTGCTATGACTATCTGCGCAGCCAACGCCGCCGTGCTTCGGTCAGCCTTGATGAGCTAACGGAAGAGACCGGCGCAGAGTTCCAGCTCTCCGGCGCAGCCGACCAGGAAAACCCCGAACTGGTCGTCGCCCAGCGCGAAGGCATGCAGCTTCTCATGCGCGCCATCGAAGAACTGCCCGAGTGGCATCGCAGCGTCGTCCTCCTGGTGGACGTGCATGGGTACGACTATGCCGAAGCCGCCGGCCTGTTGGGCTTACCTCTGGGAACCGTCAAATCGCGCCTGAGCCGCGCCCGTTCCACCCTGCGCGACAAACTGGTCGCCTGCGGCTATATAGGCGGGAAGTAATCCCGCCTCCCGCGCCCAACACGGGGGGATCCCTCTTGCGCAGCAGACGCAACTCAAAGGTGCGGTTAATCCTCTGCAGGATACGCTGCGCCGCCCGCGCCGTGCCGATGCAGCCGCGCCGAGCGCCACACCCCCCGCAGCCGAAACCCCAGCCTTGCATAGACCCTGCCCGCAGAGGGGTTGTGCCAGTAGAGCACGGGCCGTTTGCCCGTAGCCAATAGATCGGCGCACAGCGCGCTGCACACCACCTGGCTCAACCCTCGGTTGCGCCACTGCGGCGGCGTGTACACCCCGCCGATCATCGCCAGGTCGCGCGTCTCGGCGTTGGTCAGCGCGGCAGACAGCACTTCGCCATCCGCCTTACCATCCGCTTCGGCCAGCCACAGCCGGGTATCGCGCAGCGGGCGCTCCACTCCCAGTGGCGACCGTGACATCGAACCGGCGTCGCTGTAGAACAGCGCCAGCGCCCCCAGGTCGGTCAGCGAGGCGCGGCGCACACGCACCCCTTCCGGTGCGGGCCGTGGACGAAAATCTGCCTCGGCCAGATCCATGACCTGCTGCTCCTCTACCTTGAATGCTTCGTAGCGGCGCAGATAGGGTAGAAAACTGGGGATGCCGCCGGGGTTGTCCTGCAGGCGTTCGGCGTCGACAGGGTGACCGTCGACGACAGCTGCCAGCCCGGCCCAGTCCGCATCTGCGTTGCCATAGACCGACCATCCCTGCATATAGCGGTTGACCATGGCGCGCAGCACCGGCCCGTCAAAATCGCCCCAGAACTCACAGAACGGCTGATCAAACCCCAGGCTTTCGATATTGCCCAGCAGATAGAGATTCAAATAGGGTGCGGCGCGCAACAGCGCCACCGCCGCCGATCGAGCAGCCTCCCGCAACGGACGAATCATCAGCTTCTCCAGCGTAAACTGTATGCGCTTCAGGCCGCTTAGTCAGGGGCGAATGCCCAGCGCCCCGGCCCATGGCGGCCCATATAGGTCGCCACCGCCAGGTCCATATTCTCCGCGACCGTGAGCGGTTGATAGCGCATCCAATAGATAAAATCGCTGATCCAAGGCAGCCCGGTTTCCACCGTGCGCAGATAGAGCGCAGCGGCAGGCCCCAGCGCCCGCATCAGGTCGAGCCGCTCAAATTCACGGCGCACCAACTCGACGGGATAGGCCACCTGCCGGAAGGTCACGCGCAACCTGGCAGCGTCTGCGTCGAGCAGCATATACTGGCCGCGCGGGTCGCCGTTGTAAGGCATCCCCACACTGCCTGGGTTGAGCACGCGCTGCGCGCCGATCTGCCGGTCCACCGGCTGATGGGTATGCGCGCCGATCACCACCGGCCCACTTGCACCTGCCAGAAAACGGCGCATCTGCGCGTCGTTCAGGTCGGGCGCAAACCCTACCGTCACCTTATATGGCGACCCATGTACCATCAGCAGGGGCGGCATCCCTGCCGGCGTCAGTTGCATCTCCAGCGGCAGCCCGCGGATCGCCGCCAGATGCGCCGCAGACAAACGCCCGTGCGTCCACCAAAGGTCAGGAAAACGCCGCCGGTCGGCCAGATAGGGTGGGCAGTCCGGTTGCCCCAGCCTGGCTAACGCCAGTTCATGGTTGCCCGCGATCATCGGCCACCCTTCCGCCGCCACCAGGTCCATCACTTCGTTGCTCCAGGGGCAGCGGTTCACCTGGTCGCCGGCCAGATAGACCGCATCGGGCCGCCGGCTGAGCAGATCGGCCACCACAGCCTCCAGCGCCGGCAAATTGCCATGGATATCGGCAAGGATCGCAATCCGCATATGTGCAACCGCCATCTAGCTACCTTCCCGCGCCGGCCACTTCGGCGCAGCCGCGGCCCTCTACACTACAGAATTCTCTGAAGGGTGTCAATTCTGTCGCAGCGCCAAGCGGTCCCCACCGTATATCCCGCCCGCCGCATTTGGTGCGCCTCTCCCCTCCCCGGTACAATGGGCGCATGACCACGCGTCCCTTGCCTATTGCCCGGCCTGTCACTGCCCCGCGCGTGACGGCACGGGCGCTGGGCAGCACACTCCTGACTTGGCTGCCCTGGCTCCTCTTGGCCGGTCTCAGCCTGCCCGTCTTCCGGCCGTTCTACCGCGAAGGGCTGCCGCGCTCGTTCGACGGGGGCCTACATCTGCTGCGGCTCGGCCTGCTCGACGAAACCCTGCGCGCCGGGGCCATCTACCCGCGCTGGGCGCCGGACGCGCTCCTAGGCTTTGGCTACCCTCTCTTTGGCTACTATGCGCCCGGCAGTTACTATCTGGCCGAACTCCTGCACCTGTTGGGGCTGAGCTTCTATGCGGCATTTGTCACGGCCTTTGGCTTGCTCATGCTTGCCGCCGCCGCAGGCATGGCGCGCCTGGCCTGGGATCTCTTTGAGGGCCAGAGTTGGCCTACCGCCTTGGCCGCGCTTGCCTATCTCTATGCGCCCTACCTGGTCACAAATACCTACATCCGCGGCGCGCTGGCCGAGGTCGCGGCCCAAGCGCTTCTGCCTTGGATCCTCTGGTGCGCGCGCCGTTTGGTCTACAGCCCACAGCCGCGCCGCGCCGCACTGCCCCTGGCCTTCAGCCTGGCCGCGCTCGCCATAACGCACAACATCACTCTGCTCTTTACCCCGCCCCTGCTGCTTGGCTATCTGGCCGTGCTGTGGTTCAGCGCAGGCCGTCCTCGCCCATCACTGAGCGCCGCGCTCCTGGCGCTGCTGCTCGCCATGGGGTTGAGCGCCTTCTTCTGGCTGCCGCTGCTGTTCGAACGCACTTTTGTGGCGAACACCGGGTTCGAGATCGCGCGTACGGTGTGGCTCCCGGCCAGCGCCTGGACACGCGCCAATTTCCTCGACGGCGGCTGGACCTATGACCACACCTTCGCCCGGCCCATCCGCCTGGGACTGGTGCAAGCGGCGCTGGTCGCTGCAGGCGCGATCGGGGCGCGCCGCCGCGATGCCGAATGGCTCTTCTGGATCATAGTCGCCCTGATCAGCGGCGGCCTCATGACCGCCTGGGCCTTACCCCTCTGGCAGGCGTCCGACCTGCTGACGCTGGCGCAGTTTACTTGGCGTTTGCTCTCCGTCCATTCGCTCGCCCTAGCGCTGTTGACCGGCGGCCTGCTCGCCGGGTGGCGACATCGCCTCCTGCTGCCGCTGGCCGGTGGGCTGCTGATGCTGCTCGTCGTCTTCAGCGCGCGCCCGCGCCTGGCCTGGATCGATGTCTTTGCGCCCGAAAGCGTCGACGTCAGCCTGCCGGTGATGGCCCAGACCGAAGTCGAAAAAGGCGTACTGGGCGGCGGCGAGGGCAACAGTTCGATCCAGGAGTTCCGGCCCCGCTGGGCGCCCGCGACCCTGACGGCAAGCACGCTGGACCCCATCACCGCCTCGCCCGAGATCCAGATCGAACAGGCCGGCCCCTTTGCCTTGCGCGCCGCGGTCACAGCCGGCGCGGCCGCGCCGCTGCGCCTGGCATCCTTCTATTTCCCTGGCTGGCGCGCCTGGTTAGACGGTGTCCCGCTCGCGCTCTACCCCAGCGGCGACCTTGGCTTGCTGACGCTTGACCTGCCCGCGGGCCGGCACCGGATCGAAGTACGCTGGCAAGGCACCCCGCTCCAGGCCACCGCGGGCGCGCTCAGCATAGCCGCGCTCTGCGCCGCGCTCGGGCTGGCTGTCGTCGAGCGCCAAAAGGGCTTTGGCCTGCTTGCGGGCGCAGGGCTGCTCCTGGCGGGCAGCGCCTATCTGACCGCGCCTGCCACACCCCCGGTCACGCCGCCGCCTGCGGCGGTGAGAGATGCGGGCCTGCATCTTCTTGGCTATCGCGCCACGCAGCACGGTGATAGCCTACGGCTGCACCCCTACTGGCTGGTCGAGACGACGCAGTCCAGTGACTTGAAAGTACGTTGGCAGTTGCAAACCGCCAACGGCGACCTGATCGCCGAGACCATCACCCGACCTCACTACAACGCCCTGCCCGCCTCCGTGTGGCCGCCCGGCACGCTAGTAGACGACGCCTATGCGCTGCCGCTGCCTGCCGGCCTGCCCGCAGGCGACTATCAACTCCGGCTTGCCGTCCCAGCCGGGGCCGAGCCAGTATTGCTCGGCCCCGTTTCGCTGGCTGCGACTCCGGCGACCTCCACACCACCGCTGACCGCGCTCGACGTCCGCTTTGGCGACCAGGCGCGCTTGGCCGGCTACCGTCTAGAGACGTACACCGGCCAAGAAAACGCGGCGCTGCCCGTGCTGAGGCCAGGCGACTATTTGCGCGTCCATCTCGGATGGCAGGCCGATCAGCCGCTCGACGCCAACCTGCACGGCTTTGTCCACCTGGTCAGCCCCGGCGGCACGCCGCTGGCCCAAGAGGACCAACTGCCCGGCCCCTTCTTCCAACCGCCCACGCTGTGGACAAGCGCACGCCTTGCGCCCGATGTCTATCTTCTGCGCCTGCCCACTGCGGCGCGCGGCGGCATCTACTACCCGCGCGTCGGCCTCTACGATTTCGCCGACCTCGACCGGCTGCCCGTCACAACCCCCGGCGCGCCCACGCCGCAAGACAGCTACGCCTTGCCCCCGGTCAAGATCGTCGCACCTCCCCCCGCCGAGCCGGCGCAACCGCTTGACTATCGCCTGGGCGATCTTGCCACGCTAACCGGCTATACGCCCGCGCTGCGGCCCATCGCCGCGGGCAGCGCCATCTCCCTCATGCTGCAATACCGCGTCCTGCAGCCAGGCAGCCAAAACCTGACCCGCTTTGTGCAACTGCTCGATCCGGCCAACCAAGTCATCGCCCAGCAGGACAGCCTGCCCGCCCAGGGCGATAACCCCACCTGGGCCTGGGTCACCGGCGAGACCGTGGTGGACCCGGTCACGCTCACCCTCCCCCCCGATACGCCGCCGGGCCGCTACCGGCTGGTGGCCGGACTCTACGACGCCGCGGGCGGGGCGCGCCTCCCCGTCTACACCGCCGGCGGCGCAGCCGTTCCCGAACAGTGGGCGATCTTGGGCGACGTCGAGATCACTGCATCTCCCTAGCCTATCCTCCTGGAGGCTCGCATGGACATTCTGATCCTAGGCGGCACCGTCTTCCTGGGCCGTCATCTTGTCGAGACCGCACAGGGCCAGGGCCACAGGCTGACGCTCTTTAACCGTGGGCGCAGCAACCCCGGCCTCTTCCCCAATGTCGAACAGATTCACGGCGACCGCGCCGCCGACCTCGACCGCTTGAGCAACCGCCATTGGGATGCCGTGATCGACACGTCCGGTTATTTGCCGGCCCAAGTGCGCGCCTCTGCCGGCGCGCTGGCGAGGCGAACCGGTCTCTATGTGTTTGTCTCGACGATTTCGGTCTATGCGGACTTCACCCAGCCCCATATGGACGAGAATGCCTCCCTGGCACGGCTTGACAACCCCGAAGACACCGCGCTTGACCCTGAGACCTACGGCGCACTCAAGACGCACTGTGAAGACGCTGTGCTGGCCGCGCTTTCCGACCGCGGCCTGATCATTCGTCCGGGTCTGATTGTCGGGCCGCACGACCCTACTGACCGCTTCACCTATTGGCCGGTGCGCGTGGCACAGGGCGGTGAACTGCTCGCGCCCGAAAGCCCGGGTGTGCCGATCCAGTTTATCGACGTGCGTGACCTGGCGGCATGGATCCTGGCCTGTGTAGCGCAGGGCACAACCGGCGTCTACAACACCACCGGCCCCGCCGCGCCCTATACACTTGGCGAACTGCTGGCTGTGTGCCGGCAAACCGCGGCCGCTGATGCCACGCCCGTATGGGTCAGCGCGGACTTCTTGGCAGAACACAATGTGGCTCCCTTTGCCGATATGCCGCTCTGGGTCCCGGACACCCTGCGCGGCATTTCCACTGTCGATTGCCGGCGCGCCCTCGCCGCCGGGCTGAGCTTTCGTCCAGTCCAGGCCACCGTAGCCGAGACGTTGCAGTGGCGGCACAGCCTGCCGGGCAACCCGCCCCTGCGCGCCGGGCTAACTCCCGAACGCGAAGCGAACCTGCTGGCGACCTGGTATCGCCGCTATCCCCGCTGATCGGCCCGCAGCCGTTTGTAGCTGGGAAGCCAAAGCACAGACACCAGCGCCATCCTATGCCCAAATAGATCCCACAAGGATTGGTCGGCGTAGACGACCCGCCGTCTGTCGACCATTGGCAGGCAGGCCCTGTGCCCGGATCCATGGCGCTGCGCGGCTTTCACAGCACAACGTTGCTCGTCGCCGCCGCCGGCCCATCCGCCGCGCTCTTAGTAGACGATTTTGGCTTTGAGGAAGTGGGGAGCGAAGGCAGCTGAATGTCACCGACGCGCGCGACCGGCAGTATTTCCACTCGATCTAATTCCGGGAGCCGGGCGGCGTGCTCTACGAGATCGCAACCGATGCGCCGGGCTTTCTGATCGACGAACCTGCCGCCGGCCTGGGCGCAAGCCTGAAGCTCCCCCCTTGGCTGGAACCCCGCCGCGCCGAGATCGAAGCGCGCCTGCCTGCGATCACACGCCCTGGAGGAGCCATCGCATGACCCACGCCCCCCTCGCCGATCCACACCGCGGCCGCCCGATTCTTCAGGCTGGTCAGCCCTTGGGCAGCGCGCCGGTCGTGATGATCATGCTCCATGGCCGCGGGGCCGGCGCAAGCAGTATCCTCGCCCTGGCCGTCGAGTTCAACAGACCCGACCTCACCTATCTTGCGCCCCAGGCCGCAGGCAACAGTTGGTATCCCTATTCGTTTCTTGCGCCCCTGGCCCAGAACGAGCCCTATCTTAGCTCTGCGCTCAGCGCCGTGGGCGCCACGCTCAAGACTGTCGTAGAGGCGGGCGTGCCCCAGGCGGAAACTGTCCTGCTCGGCTTTTCGCAAGGCGCCTGCCTGGCGCTGGAGTTCGCGGCGCGGCATGGCGGTCGCTTCGGCGCGCTGGTGGGTCTGAGCGGCGGGCTGATCGGGCCGGCGGATATCCCGCGCGGCTATGCCACCGACCTAGACGGTTCGGCGACCTTTATCGGCTGCAGCGATGTGGATGCGCATATCCCGCTGGCGCGCGTGCATGAGACTGCCCAGGCGCTGACGCAGTTGGGCGCAGCCGTCACCGAACGCATCTACCCCGGTATGGGCCACACCGTCAACGCCGACGAGATCGCGGCCATCCGTGCGCTGTTGGATGACCTCCACCTGTCCAGATCGGGCGGAAGCATGGCCTAGCCGGCAGCCGCGCCTTTGGCAAGCGGCTTGTGGCTAAACCAAAGCACATAGCCATCCGGGTCGCGCAGATAAAAATCGCGCGTGTTGTTGCTGGCCGGCATCAAGTTCGAGCGGCTGTCATAGCCCTTGGAACCGAGATAGACCAGCAACGATTCCAGGTTGTCGTGGTAGAGAAAGAAAACACCTTCTGTCGCGCAGCCGCCCTCATCGCCCTCATCGCCTTGGCTGGCGCACAACATCAACTGGACATCATCCTCGCCGCGCAGCACGGCCCACTCCGTGCGCCCCCCCCATGCCACCTTGTCATGCAGCGTAAACCCCAGCACGTCGCAGTAAAATTCAATGGAGGCGTCTACATCCTTTACATCCAAAACCGGAATCAAGCTCCGCAACCTCATACGAGCGACCTACTCCTGTTGAATGCCGGCGCGCAGCGCCGATGCGTCTCCGCGCGAGCTGATGGCTGTCTTGCTCGTTCTGTCCGATTCTAGCCCGATCCCCGGCCCATTACCTACCACAAATTGATGTACAGCGCCTGCTGCAACAAGCGTAGGCGCGCAGGGCGCAGATAGTTGACGAAAGTCCGACCGCGCCGCCATCTCCCTCACCGCAAACGGATCAGGGATTGCCAAAACTGGCATACGTCCTTGCGCCTATCCCCGCTTGGTCCCCAGACAGCGCGCCGCGCGGGGATCAAAACCGGCGCAGGCCCTCTGCCTGCGCCGGTTGAACACCGCCCGTGCCCGTCAAACAGGCGCTATTGCACCGCCACCGCCACGACCGACATCTTCGGCACGACAATCTCCAACCCCTCACCCGCCGGCTTTACGCCGGAGTGCGGCTTGGGGGCCACCGCGGCCGGGTTGTCAAAAGTGTTGTGGGCGTTCATGGCATCGCCCCGCAGCACACGCCCCTGCGCCTCGCGGCCCGCCATCCCGCGCACATTCACCTGCACCGTGATCTCCTTGTGCGGGTTGGCATTGCTCAGGGTGATATTCAGCTTGCCCGTACCATCCACCGAGGCCGACGCCGACAGCGCCGGGATGCTGACCTCGCCGAGCGTATAGGCTTCGCTCTGAATGTCCAGCGGCGCCATCATCGCGCCCTGATGGACGGCATACATCTCAAAGACATGATAGCTGGGCGTGAGCAGCATCCGCGCGCCGTCGGTCAAGATCATCGCCTGCAAGACGTTGATCGTCTGGGCGATATTGGCCATGCGCACGCGGTCACAATGTTTGTTGAATATATCGAGCGTCGTCGCCGCTACAATTGCGTCTCGCATCGTGTTTTGCTGATATAGAAAGCGCGGGTGCGTGCCAGGCTCCACTGCAAACCAGGTACCCCACTCGTCGACAATCAGGGCGATCTTTTTGCCGGGGTCATATTTATCCATGATCGTCGAGTGTTTGCGCACCAGTTCGTCCATAAACAGCCCCTTGGAGACGATCTCCATCCAGCCGGCCTCGTCAAACACAGTGGCCGACCCCTCGCGCGAACCATCAGGCAGCCGCTTGACCGAAGTGTAATAGTGGATCGCCAGGCCATCCATATACGGCCCGCCGCGCAATTTGTCGTGGCCGGCCTTCTCCATCATCACCTCTGTCCAGTGATAGTCGTCATTGCTGGCCCCGCAGGCAATGCGGAACAGTTTGTTATTGCCATAATTGCGCGCATAGAGGCCATAGCGCCGGTAGAGATCGGCGTAATACTCCGGCGTCATGCGCCCGCCGCAGCCCCAGTTCTCATTGCCCACGCCAAAATAGGTTAGCTTCCACGGCTCCTCGCGCCCGTGCGCCTTGCGCAGAGCGGTCATGGGGCTTTTGCCGTCGAAGCTAACATACTCCACCCACTGCGACATCTCCTGCACGGTGCCGCTGCCCACGTTGCCACAGATATACGGCTCGCATTCCAACTGCGCGCACAGCGCCATGAACTCATGCGTGCCAAAGTGGTTGTTCTCGATCACGCCGCCCCAGTGGGTGTTGATCATCGTCGGACGCTGCTCGCGCGGACCGATGCCGTCCATCCAATGATACTCGTCGGCAAAGCAGCCGCCGGGCCAGCGCAACACAGGGATCTTGATCTTGCGCAGCGCCTCCACGACATCCGTGCGGATGCCGCGCACATTCGGGATCGAGGAATCCTCCCCCACCCAAATGCCTTCGTAGATACAGCGCCCCAGGTGCTCGGCAAAATGGCCGTAGATGTTGCGGTCAATCTGCGTTTTGGCGAGCTTTACGTCCAGCGTAATCTCATTCATGACTTTTCCAAATTCTGTGGTTGGGCAGCGGGCGCAGCCCCCTGCGTCGAACGGTCGATAAGTTGCGGGTCAGATTCCTGACCCTCGGCATAGAGATAACATTTGACGGCCCTGCCGTCGACAAAGAAGTCGGGCGGGTCTGCCTGGCGGCAGATATCCATCACATACGGGCAGCGGCCCGCATACTTGCAGCCGGCGCGCGTATACTCCTTGGCTTCTAACGTGCCCAGTTCGATGTGCTTGGCCCATGATTCCTGGTCTTCGGGCGCAGGCTTGGGCACCGACTCTTGCAGCAGTTGGGTGTAGGGGTGCAGCGGGCGGTCCAACACCGCCTCAACCGGCCCAGACTCTACGATATAGCCGCGCAGCATGATCGCGATCCGGTCGCTGATGTAATAGGCCGTCGCCAGGTCATGCGTGATATAGATCACGCTGACGCGCTGCTCGTCGCGCAGCCGCTTGAAGACATTCACAATCGCCATACGCAGCGATGCGTCGACCATCGACACCGGCTCATCGGCCAAGATCAGCCGCGGCTGCGGGATCAAGGCCCGCGCCACCGAGACCCGCTGAATCTGCCCGCCGGAGAGTTCATGCGGATAGCGTTTGCTGACCTCCTCTAGCGACAGACCCACTTGGCGCAGCGCCTCGTCGGCCACCGCCGCGGCCGCACGCCGGTTCTTAGCCCGGCCAAAATTGATCGCCGTATCGATCAGATACTCCTCCACGCGGCGCAGCGGGCTGAAAGTCTCAAACGGGTTCTGAAAGACCGGCTGCACCTGCTTCATAAACTCCACAACCTCGTGCCGCCCTTTGATCGTCGCCACGTCGCGCCCTTCAAAAACCACCTTGCCCGACGTTGGGTCCAAGTCATGCAGCAGCAGCCGCGAGAGCGTCGTCTTGCCGCTCCCGCTTTCCCCCGCCAGCGTAAAGATCTCTGGGCGGTCGCTGTCCAGCGCAAAGCTAATATCGTTGACCGCCAGCAGTTTAGCGCCGCCAAGCAAACCGCCAATATGAAACGCCACCGTCACATGCTGGACGTCCAACAGTTTGCCATTTGTACTCATATGGCGCTCTCCGTGACAAGATGACAGGCCACGCGGTGGCGGTCGGCCACCGGCAGCAACTCCGGCGACTGGGTGAGGCAGATATCCATGGCGTAGGGACAGCGCGGGTGAAAACGGCAGCCGCTGGGCGGGTTCGCCAGGTTCGGCGGTGCGCCGCTCAGGCTCGCCTTGGCCGTCTTATCCCCGATCACAGGCAGCGACGAAATCAAATGCTGCGTATAGGGGTGGCGCGGCGCGTGAAAGATCGTCTGCGTGGGCGCTTCCTCCACAATCCGACCCGCATACATAATCCCAACCCGGTCCGCCACGTTGGCGTGAACGGCCAGGTCGTGGGTCACCAGCAGCACCGTGTTGCCGCTTTCGGCCTGAATATCCTTCAACAACTGCAGCACCCCGCGCTGCACCACCACGTCGAGCGCAGTCGTCGGCTCGTCGGCGATGATCAGGCTGGGGTGGAAGACCGTGGCCAGGGCAATGGCGACACGCTGGCGCATCCCTCCCGAAAGCTGGTGAGGATAGAGGTCCAGCACATCGGCAGGCAGGCCCAGCTTACGCACATGATCACGCGTCTCCTCGACGAACCGCCGCCGATCCGGAATGCCTTCATGCGTCCCGACAATATCCTCAAAGGTGCGCATGATCTTGCGCACCGGGTTGAGGACACTCATCGAGCCTTGCATAACATAGGAAATCTCTTTCCAACGCACGTTTTGCCTCAGGTTATCGGGGTCGACGTTTGCCATATCGACCTGGAACCCATCGAAGTTATACAGCACGCAGCCGCTTTCGATCTGCAGCGGCGGCTTGATCGTGCCTGACATCACCTTGATCAGGGTCGTCTTGCCGCAACTCGATTCCCCGGCGACCCCATAGATCTCATTGGGGTACAGTTCCATCGACACGCCGTCTACCGCCCTCACCGAGCGATGGATCCCATACACCTCGGTCCGGTAATAGGCGCGGAGGTCTTTGATCTCGAGCAAGGCCATGGCTATCCCCCCAACATCCGGAGCCGCGTGCGCGGGTCAATATACTCGTTCACACTAGTAAAGAGCAGATACAGCCCCAGAAACAGAATAATGGCAATCAAAATCGGCGCCGCCAGCCACCACCACACACCGAACACCAATGCCTGGTGCTGGTTAGCCCAAAAGATCGTGGTACCGATGGTCGGCTTGGTCACGTTCGACAGGCCAAGCACGCTTAAGGTGACCTCCATCCCAATCGACCACAACATATTGTTGATGGTCGTGGCAAAGACAATCGGCAGCACAAAGGGCAGGTGCTCCTGGAGCGTGATCCGCCACGATGGGGTGCCCGAATAGACGGCCGTGCGCGTAAAGGCCCGCTCCTTCAGGCTCAAGACTTGGGCGCGGATCAGGCGCGCATCCCACGGCCAGCCAAACAGCCCCAGGATCACAGCCAAGGTGATCAGGCTCAACTGGCCTTGGAGCAAAAAGCTCAACAAGATCAAGATCGGCAGCACCGGCATCACCACAAAGCTGTCGTTGATCGACATGAGCAGCCGGTCCGCAAACCCCCCGCGATAGCCCGCGGTCAAGCCCACGCCAATCGCGATGATGCGCGATACAATCGCGGTCATCAAGCCGAGGATCAGCGAATTGCGCAGCGCAAACGCCATCCACCAAAAGATATCCTGACCGCGCGAATTAGTGCCAAACGGATATTTGGCCGATGGCGGCAGGTCTGTAGGAACCATAAAGCTCTTGGTGGGGTCTTGGGGCGACACCAGCGAGAGCAAGGCCAGGATGATCGTGAACAGCAGAAAGACAAAGGCGATCCGAAAGCGACCGTCGTGCCGGAGTAAGTCGCGTAAGATGGTTAACATCACTTGCTTCTTTCACTGATAACGCACACGCGGGTCGAACAGCGGGTAGATCAGGTCGAGGATCAAGACCGTGGTGGCGACGCCGATGATCGAGAGGATCGCAATGCCCATGATCAAGGAATAGTCGTTTGCCATCACCGCCTGCAGCGTCAGCGTCCCCATGCCCGGATAGCCAAAGACAACTTCCATAATCAAAGCACCACTAAAGATCAAGCCCAATTGCAGCGCCAAGCCCGTGATCTGCGGCAGCATGGCGTTGCGCATCACATATTGATAGAGGATTTTGTTCTCGGGCAGCCCCGTATTCTCGGCGTATACCACATAGTCTTCGGAGATAATATTGGAGGTCAGCGCCTTCATCCCGATAAACCAGCCGCCCACGCCGATCAGAATCAGGCTCAGCGCCGGCAGGATCGAATGATAGACCACGGTGGCGAAAAAGCGCAGGCTCGGCTCGACGCGCGTCCCCGGCGGATAGGCGCCGCTGAACGGGAAGATCGGCCAGACATAGGCAAACAGAACCAGCAGCAGCAGCGCCATAATATAATAGGGGATCGGGCGCACCGCCTGGCTCAGCACGTCGATAATTTTGATCGGGACATTCTTGGTGTAGTAGCTCGCAAACGCGCCGAGCAGATTGCCGATCACCCACGAGATCAGCGTGGCCGTCAGCATCAGCCCAAAAGTCCAGGGCATAGCTTGGGCCAACAGCTTGCTGACCGGCGTCGGAAAGGTCGACAGCGACGGTCCCAGGTCGCCGCGCAGCAGCCGGCCCCAGAACGCAAAGTACTGCTGCCATGGGCTGCCCGACAGCCCATACATCTCGGTCAGCGCCTCACGCAGATAGATCACCGCCTCCGGGCTGACCTGGCCGCCGCTCATCATCATCTGATTGACCTTCTGCTCCACCGGGTCATTCGGCGACAGCCGGGGGATGATAAAGGTCAGCGTCACGCCCAGGAAGATGACCATGAAATATTGGCCGATGCGTGGGATCAGATAATTGAAAACAAACTTACGCATACCCCTCCTCCTGCCAAGAGAAGAAATCGCCCACTGCGGCCCGCGGGCCGCAGTGGGCGTACAGATCGCACCGCCTATGCCTGCTTCGGTCGGATCTTCACATACATATACTTGGTATTGGCCCAGTTGGCAACCGGGTTAGTATAGGGATCCTCCGCCGTCGGGAAACCTTCCCAATACGTCTCGTCACACACGGAGAAGACATTGTACGACATGATCGGCGTGATCGGCATCTCGGTCACCGCCAACTTGATAAACTCGATCCCCAGTTCGATCCCCTTGGGGTCGTCAAAGTCAAGCCGTTGAATTTCCTCGATGATCCGGTCCAGTTCGGGGTTCTTCCAGCGCATGCGGTTGCGCCCCGCCGCGTTCTCACCGCTCGGGCGATAGAGACTGGAATGCCAAGACTCCAGGAAGAAGAACAGGTCCGGATGCCCGCCCCAGGTCTCGATCGTCCAGCCGAATTCAGCGTCCATCTCACCCAGCAGGGCCAAGCGGCCGCGCGTGGCATTGTCCGGCACGTCAAGCGTAGCGTCAATGCCAAACTCATTCCAGTTCTCCACGATCATGGTGGCGCCGCGGTTCATCACCGGCCGCGTATCGCCTTCCGCCAGCAGCGTGATCTTGAAGGGTTCGCCGCTGGACAGCAGCCATTTGCCGTCGCCGCCGCGCGTGCAGCCGGCTTGCAGCATCAGCTTTTCCGCCGCGTCCAGGTCATACTTCCACCAGCCATAGCCGATCGCCTTTTGGATCTCCGCCTCGTCAGTCGGCACCAAGTCGCCCAGCGCCTCACGCGCCGCGTCGGCAATACGCACCGCCGCCGTCGGATCATAGGGCGCATAGGCCTCGCCGCCGATATCCAGCGTGAACTCATTCAGCCAGGGCTGCAGCGGCTCGAAGTAGTAGCCCGGATAGAGACCGGTCGGCGGCACATGGATGGCCGAAATCGTCGCCGCGCCGCGATAAGAGGCCATCGCCACGCGCACGATGTCGATCGCCAGCGTCAATGCCCAGCGAATATCACGGTTGTCCAGCCCAGGCCGTTCGTTGTTGTAGATCACCGCCGGCAGCGTCGGGTCCGGGTGCGCCCACGGGAACGACTTGAACCAGCCCTTCGACGTCGGGTGCGTGCGCGCCAGGGTAATCATGCCTTCAGGGGCGATGTCATGGATCACATCCAGTTCGCCGGAGGTCTGCGCCATCACCTTCTTGTCGCTGGGGCCGGGCGCGATGTACATAGCGTACTTGGGCGCAGGCTCGCCGAAGCGGGCCAACGACGTGCGATCCCAGTCCTCGCGGCGCTCCCACAGATACCAGTTGCCGTTGGGGTCCAATTCCTTGAGGACATACGGCCCCAAGCTGACCGGCGGGTTAAAGGTGTAGGCCACCACATCCGGCTGCTGTTCAAAGATGTGCTTGGGCATCATGAAGCAGGCGCTCCATCGCACGGTGAAGAGACCGTGGAAGCGCGAGTTCGGCTCGGTCAGGTTAAAGACGGCGGTATAGTTGTCCGGCTTCTCGATGGTATCAACGTACTTGCGGAACTGCCCCGTATACGCCAGACCCTCGGTGTCCTTCTGAACCTGCACCGTATAGATCAGGTCGTCGGCGGTGAACTCCACGCCATCGCTCCAATAGATGCCCTGGCGCAGCTTCACCGTCATCTGGGTGAAGTCCTCATTGTAGATGGGCTTCTCGGCAGCCAGCGAGTTGTCCCACACGCCGTCGATGCCTGCATCCGGGTCGATATACCACAGCGCATCCAAAGCCAACTGCTGCAAACCGGTGGACGCGCTTTGGATCCCAGGCCGCCAGCGGTTGAAATCATCTGCCGGCACCACACGCCCGGTCGGGTTCTCCAGGATCAACGTCTCATTGCGGGGCACGCCGGGGGCCACTTCGACAAGCGCCGCGCCGGTATCCGCGGCCGCACCAGGCGCGGGCACAGCCGCCCCACCCGTCGGGCCGGCAGGCGCCGCGCAGGAGGCCAACACACCGCCTGCGGTCATCAGCCCAAGCTGCGCCAAGAATTCACGTCGTGAAAGCATGTACTTGCCCACTTATTCCTCCTGGTTGACTGAATTGGGTCTCCGTAAGCCAAATGCCGCATGTTCCGGCAAGAAAGAAAACAACTGACTGCCACCTCACGCCGCGCAGCCCCCAACCGGCATTGTAAATAGAGACCGGGGATAGGCCCCGCGCCCTGGGTCAGATTGCGCCCGCAGTTTTTTCGATAGCGCTCCTCCTCCCGTACAAGTAAAAGGTTTTAATCACGCAAGACAAACAACAGATACGGAAAATCGAGACGAGTGAGAAGCCCACCGGATTGGTTGGAAGTGAGCCTGAGGACCCCGCTCGCGGCCCAGGACCGAACAGACGCAGGCGGCTGAGGGCCGACCGCGCACAGGGCCATGCGAGCTTGGGACTGTTACTTTGAAAGATACCAGACTGCTCCCGCGCTGTCAAGCGCGTTAAATCGTTTTTGCCCACAGCGCGCCATCACCCGCCGGAGCGGCGTTCAGCCTGGCCCACCAGCCAATAGGCGGCGATGCTCAACGCCACCGCCACGTTGAGCGAACCCTTGCACCCCACCATCGGCACATGCACCACCCGGTCGGCGCACGCCACCAGCCCCGGGTCTACCCCGCTGACCTCGTTGCCGGCGGCTAACACCAGGCCGCGCCCCTGCGGCGGGCCACACGCCCACAGCGAGACGCTCTCGGCGCCGCCCTCCAAGACCCACACCTGCATCCCCGCGGCGTGTAGCGCCGCCGCGCGCGCCACAGCGTCCGGCGCATACGACCAAGCTACGGTTGCCTCTGCGCCAAGCGCCGTCTTCGCCAGCTTCGGATGCGCCGGCGTGGGCGTGATGCCGCACAGATGCACTTCGCACACCCCTGCCCCGTCCGCCGTCCGAAAGATCGAACCGACATTGAACAGGCTGCGCCAGTTGTCCAACAGCAAATGCAGCGGCGGCATCTCGCCGGCAGGGACACAGCAGGGCACGCGCCGCGCCTGCACCGTCGCCACCTGCACCACCCCCCCGCCGCAGCGCGGGCAGCGGCCAATCGACGATTCCTCGGTGGACGCCGGAAAACGCAACCCGCACTCTGCAGCCAGACACAGAAAGACGCCGCCCGCGCCGGGGGCAGGAGGCGTCTGCGCCGCAGATGTCGCGCGCCCCGGCGTCACGGCGCCTCCTCCAGAAACCCCTGGCGCACCGCATCATCCAACAGCTCGGCCACAAAGCCCCACAGCGCAGTCGAGCCGTCCTCAATCGGGCCAACGCGCTGTACCACCCGGCCG
>JADLFO010000069.1 GCA_020845455.1 Caldilineaceae bacterium | reverse complement strand
CACCTTTTCCTCCAGATCGAGCGCCCTGTGATGATCAGGGTGGGCGCTTTTACTATTTATCCGCTTGCCCGTCCTATTCAGATAGCGATGGGATTTGAGTTGGTGTGAGAAGGACAGACCGCGCAGGGCAGGAGATACCCTGCGCGGTCTTGTGGCCGGCCGGGGTGACGCGGCCTAGACGTCATCCTGGTCAAACGTCTCGAGCGTGCGCGACAGGTCGGCCAAGATGTCATTGGCGCTGCGCTCCTGGAAGCGCTGCCAGAGATGGTCGGCCAACGCGCGCGGGTTGGCGTTGACCCCTTGCAGTTGGAAGTATTCGCAGACGCGGCGCACATCGCGGCTGAGAATAAAGCGCGCGTTGCTGTTGCCTTTGGCGTTGGTCACCTGGGGGAAGTCGATGATAGTCATCTCGTCTGCCCAGTAGAGGATGTTGTAGGCGGATAGGTCGCCGTGGATCATATCGCTTGCCAACATCAGTTCCAGGTTGAACACAACTTGGTCGAGCAGGCGGCGCGCCGCCTGCGGCTCTAGGCGTATCTCATGCAGCGTGGGAGCCGCCACCATGCGGTCGCCAAAGTACTGCATGAGGATGGCGTTGCCGTCCACCGCAATGGGGCGCGGCACCGATGCCCCGGCCTGATGCAGCCGTTCCAGCGTCGTGTACTCGTACATCAGCCAGGAGGTATGCGCGACTTGTTGACCAAACGCGGTCTTTTTGTTGAGGGCGCGCATGATACGATGGTCGTTGTTCTTGACGGCCTTGCCATCGCCGGTGAGTACCTGGCGGCCTTCGCGATACATCTTGTCGTTGCGCAGGTTGCGCAGGCTGCGCGGCCGGTAGACTTTGGCGGCCACCAGCTCGGCGTGTGCGCCCGGCCCGCCGGCGCAGCGATAGACGTTGGCCTCCTTGCCGCCTTTGACTACGGCGAGGATGTCGCTGAGCAGGTCACGGTCATAGAAGCCGCGCAGCGAATCGAGCAGCCATACGCCCTCGAATTCGCCGGGCCGGTAGGTGGTCTCAAAGCCGCCTTCCAGCCCGACCGTCTCGTCGGTCAGTTCTGCGACGATCTGCTGGGTTTTGGGCGGCTTCTTGCGCGCCTTCTTGGTCTGGGGGCGGGGGGATTGCTCGGCCCAGGCCGGGTCATACATTTGTTGGTAGTAGTCTACATCAACGTCGATAGCGCGAGAGAGTGGTTGCGTGCCCACTGGTAGATTTCCTCTTGGATCGAAAGCTTGCCGAATTCTCATCTGAGCTTCTGGGCGGCGGGCAGCAAAGACCCGCCGCATTCCCCCTTGTGACACACACTTGATCTTTTTCGGCAGTCATCTGTGCTCCTCCTTGTGAAGATAGGGCAAAAACAAAACCGGTCACAGTCCCCCAAAAGGCCCGTGACCGGTTGAACCGGCAAGATGGTGGCGGGTGGCGCAGCGGGCTTGCCGCGGGCGCGCCCGGCCCAGAAAACAAAAACGGCCACGGGCAGAACACGCCCGCGGCCGCCGAAGCGTCGCGTGATTTGGCTGACTAGACTCCGTGCTAACCGGTTGGGTTATGCAGCCGGAAGGCGGGTCGGCAGCAGGCGCGTTCGTAGATTCAATTGGCTGTACTGACCATTGACTTGGGCGAACATCGACGCCTCCTTTCCGACCGGAACCACGGATCCTATAAACAGGCTGTCATGAACACAAGGGACATGCACACGAATCCAACATATGCACTCTAGCATAAGAGACGAAAAGCGCAAAATTGCGATACGCTTTGCTGATCGAGCGATGCGCTACGCCGAAAAAACGGGCATAAGTGGGTGACGAAGACGGCTACAGGGGACGGCGCGGGTTTTTGGAGCGATTTGCGCGCGCTGATGGAGTGTTGTATTCTCTTGGCTTACGCCACAGTACCGTTCACAGTTAGGAGGGATCTATGCATCTGATGCAGTATCGTCCTGATTTGATGCACAAGGGTACACGAGTTGCGTTCCTGTGTAGCCTGCTGGTGATCTTTGCGCTGGTGTTGGCCGCCTGCGGCGGCGGAGGAGAGGAGCCGCAGCCGACCGAAGCGCCACCGGCCGCAACCGAAGCGCCTGCAGCCACGGAAGCGCCGGAAGCCACCGAAGCGCCTGCCGCCGGTGAAGAGATCACCGAGACAGCCGAGATGACCGAGACGGAAGCGCTCAGCCCCACTGAGGAGGTGACAGCTACTGAGGAGATGACCGGCACGGAAGAGATGACCGGAACCGAGGAGATGACCGGTACGGAGGAGGTCACGTCGACGGAGGAGGTCACTGAAGCAGCCGCGCCGGCTGGGGAAACGGCAGCAGGCGCGGGCGACCCGGCCAACGGCGAATATATCGCCACGTTGACCGGCGGTTGTGGCTGTCACTTCAACCGCGATCTGGGTGCGCTGGCGGGCGGCAATAAGTTTGAAGGCTCCTTTGGCGTGGTCTATGCCCCCAATATTACGCCCGACCCGGAGACCGGCATCGGCAACTGGAGTGCAGAGGATGTGGTTCATGTCCTCCATATGGGCGTGCTGCCGGATGGGACGCAGTTAGTTCCAGCTATGCCCTATCGCGCTTTCAGCGCGATGTCCAACCAGGAAGCGCTGGATGTGGCGGCCTATCTCTTCTCGCTGGAACCGGTCGCCAATCAAGTGGAGGCGCGCGCCGTAACGACCGAGCCGGAGCCGTTCACGCCCGATCCGGAGCCGCCTGCCGAAGCGCCGACCGAACCGGCGGCGCGCGGCCAGGAGCTGGTTACGATCGCGCGCTGCACTATGTGCCACACACCCACCAATGAGGATGGCACGCCCAACATGGACTTGTTCTTGGCGGGCGCGCCGCTGCAGGATGACGAGATCTCCGCCAACATCACGCCGAGCGAGGAGTTCGGCATCGGTTCATGGAGTGAAGAGGAGATCGCTCACTATTTGCAGACCGGCGAACGGCCTGACGGGTCGCTAGCGCAGGGCGGTATGGCCCAGCAGATCGAGCGCCGCTTCCATCTGCTGACCGATACGGACGCGGCGGCGGTAGCTGCCTATCTTAAGAGCGTCCCGGCCATCGAACACGACCCCTACGCCGAGTAGGGCAGCCCGCTAGGGGCCTTGCCCCAATCGACGCAGTCTCGCTTCCAGGAAGCCCGTTCGGGCTTCCTGGAAGCTTTTTAAGGGGGTGGTGAATTCTGGCGCGTTATTTCTCCGGCGCGCCGGCTTTGATCCAGGCGATGATGATGTCGATGTCGTGCTGTGGCAGACGGTCGCCGCCTTTGGGCATGCGGCCTTCGTCGATCATTTTGACCAAATAACTGTTGTCAGGGTCGCCGGGTATGATGACCGGACCGTTGTGCGAGCCGATCATAGCCGTACGGTAGCGCGTCAGTTCCAGATTTTCCCTGGGGTTGTCGGCTCCATGACATTCTTCACAATATTTCTGAAAGATCGGCAGCACATCCGCCTCGTAAGTGACGTGGCTGAGGTCGGCGGTTGGCTCCGGCGTTGCGCCTTCAGTCGGAGCGCCTTCAGCCGGCGCTTCAGCAGTGGCTGTGAGCGGCGTGCTCACCGGCAGCCCGGCAGCGATCAACTGCATGGCCTGGCTGATGGGGATGTGGACGGTGCCCGCCTCTTGATCGGTCCAGCCGTAGCTGTTCAGGCGCTCAGCAGCGCGGGCGCGGGCATCGGCGACTTGCTCCGGAGAGGTCTTGTCTTCAAAGGGCAGGGGTGTATTGCCGGTCTTGCCCGCCAGTCGTTGCGCCAGGGTTGGCCCCCAGAAGAAGGACGCGCCTAGCAGCCCCAGGAGGAGCAGCGCAAAAACGACGGCGCAGCCCAGCCCTAGACGTTTGCCGGCTGTGGGTGTCGGATCGGGTCGGGAATCGGTCATGGTTGATTTCTCTGACCTATCAGTGCGCGATCGGCGGCGCGGGGAGGTCGGCCTGTTCCAGACCCAGCAGGTGCGGGTCGCGGCTCGGCAGAACAGCTTGGCCCGCCCAGAACCAGGTGAAGGCCGCCAGCCACACGCCGCCCAACCCCAGCACCAACACCGGGTCCAGCCAGTTCAGATAAAACTCCTGCGGATGGAACGCAGGCAGGATCAGCCAGGCCAGGTTGAGCAGGCGAGCCAACAGGAGGACCACGGCCAGCACGGTCAGGGCCTGCGCTTTACGTTTGATGCGGCGTGAGAGCAGCACGACAAAAGGAACGGCAAAGTGGACGGCGACCAAGGCGAGGCCGACGGACAGCCAACCGCCCTGGCTTCGATGTACATACCAGACGATCTCTACCGGAAGATTGGCCGACCAGATGATCAGGAACTGCGAGAAGACTAGATAGGCCCAGAACATCACAAAGGCGAGCAGCATGTTGCCGAGATGGTTAAAGGACTCCGTCCAATCGGAGTCGCCATCGACACGCGCGGCCAGCAGCCGCAGCCCGATGATCGCCAACGCCAGCCCTGCAACCCCCTGGCCGCTGATCAGGATCAGCCCATAGGCCGATGAAAACCATTCGGGTTCGAGCGACATCAGCCAGTCGTAGCCGGCGAAGGTGGCGGTCAGTACATAGAGGATCATACCTGCCGCGCTCAGGCGGCGCATGCGCGCCGTCGATGCTGCGTCATCGCCGCGGTCTTGGGCCAGCGACCAGCGGTGGAGGAGCCAGGCCAGCGTTACCCAGACGGCGAAGTAGACCACGGCGCGGATGATGAAGAATGGCACATTGAGGTAGGCGGTTTTCTGCTGCGCCAGTTCGCTCTGCTGCAACCATGCGGCGTCGGCCCAGGGATAGAGCGCAGTCAGGCCGAAGAGCAGCGGCACAAAGAGGACGGCCATGGGCAAGAGAGTCAACGCGCCGGTCTCCGTAATGCGGCGGATGCGCGCGCTCCAGCGCCCGCCCGCCAGGTGGTGAAGCATGACCAGCGCCAGGCAGCCCAGCCCGATCTCCAGCCAGAAGAGATAGGCAAGCAAATAGGAGCGCCAGAACTGGCGCAGGTCGAGCCATGCGCCCAACACAGCCAGCGCCAGCCCGGCCAGAGCGACAAGCAGGGCGGGGCGCCGGAAGCGATTTAACGAGGTGGAGTGAGTAACCTGTTCACGCATAGGCATGTGGCCCGTGAGGGTGGTTGGTGCGGCGGCTGTAGGTCATTTTATGTGCGTAGGTCATTTTGTGATCGTGTCTGTCTGCTGTAACAAGGGCAGTTGGTCTGCCGGCACCTGCGAGAGATCGGCGCTCTGGCTCAACTGCAGGGCACGGATGTAGGCGACGATGGCCCAGCGGTCGGCGGGGGGGATGCGAGATGCGTAGCTGGGCATGACGCGCGTGCCGCCGGTGATCAGCGCAAAATAGTAGCCCGACGGCTCGTCGCGCAGGTCCGGGTCGTGGAACGAGGGGGGATTGGGCATTCCATATTCGGTGACCAGCCCGTTGCCTTCGCCCACCAGGCCATGACAGGGGCTGCAGAAGATGTCATAGCGTTCATGGCCGCGTTCGAGGGTCTCCAGCGTAATGGTAAAGGGGAAGGTCTCGGCGAAGTCGCGGCCGATGCGGCCGGTGGCAAAGAGGGTGTCGGTCTGGAGTTGGCCGCGGGCTACGGTGTCGGCTACGGGCACGCGCGCCGATGCGCCGTCGGCGAAGAAGGCGCTCGGTTCAAACGGATCATCGCGCGGCTGGTCGCGCATGGTTAGGGCGCAGCCTGCCAGCAGGGTCAGGGCAAAGAAAAGGCCGGCGATAGGGGCGATGCGCGCTTGGATCAATCTCGACATTGGGCGCGTTTCCGGTGTGATACAGGTTCGGCGTGACACAAGGTTAGCTTTCCACCGCGACCACTTCTGACGCGCCCAAGCCTTCCAGAAACTGGCGGGTCTGGGCGAGATCGAAGTTGGGGTCGCGCGCTTCGACACAGAGGAAGAAGCGGTCTTGGGAGGCCAGGTGGAAGCGAGGCGCATTGAAGACGGCATGGTAGGGCTGCGGCAGCCCGTTGCGCAGCAGCATGCCCAGCGCGGCGACCAGGGCTGCACCTAGGATCGTCATTTCGAAGGTGACGACTATGAACGCGGGCCAACTGTTGAGCGGGCGGCCTCCGATGTTAAGCGGGTAGTCGATGGCGGCGGCGTAGTACTGCAGCGCGTAGCCGCCTAGCCCGCCGGCGATGCCGCCGATCAGGACGAGATAGGGCAGGCGGGTGGGACGCAGGCCGATGGCGTCGGCCAGCCCTTCGACGGGGAAGGGGCTGTAGGCCGAGATGCGGCGGTAGCCCGCCTGATAGGTCTGCTGCGCCCTTTCGACTAAGGCGTCGGCGCTGTCGAATTCGGCCAGCAATCCATAGAGCGGGCGGCCGGCGTGTGTGGAAGCCGACAGACGCGGGGGCGCAGCAGGGGCCTCTGCGCTGCCCTCGGCCGTGATGCCCTCGGCCGTGCTATCCTCGGCCGCGCTATCCTCGGCCGCGCCCACCTCTGCTGTGCTATGCTTCTGGGTTTTGTCGAGCAGGTGGCGCATCTCGAAGATCGAGATCATAGGCAGGAGGCGAATAAAGATGAAGATCAGGATCAGGAATAGGCCGATCGTGCCGAATAGGGTGGCGCGGTCCCAGATGGTCCCGGCATAGATGCCCCAGGAGGAAGGCAGAAAGTCACGATGGAGGCTGACCACGATGATGACATAGCGCTCCAGCCACATTCCGAAATTGATGATCAGGGCGACGATAAAGAGCAGGATCGGGGTGCGGCGCACGCGGGCAAACCAGAGGGTCTGGGGTGTGACAATGTTGCACGCCATGAGCAACCAAAAGGCCCACCAGTAGGGGCCAAAAGAGCGGTTATAGAGCCAGAATCGCTCGGCGGGGTTGCCGGAATACCAGGCCGTAAACGACTCGGTGAGATAGCCGTAGGCGACGACCAGCCCGTTCGCCAACATGATCTTGGCCATAAGGTCCAGGTGGCGCGCGGTGATGAAGTCTTGCAGCCGATAGAGGCTGCGCAGCGGGATCAGGAGCGTCAACACCATGGCAAAGCCGGAGAAGATGGCTCCGGCCACAAAATAGGGCGGAAAGATCGTGGAATGCCAGCCGGGAAGGACTGACACGGCGAAATCGAAGCTCACGATCGAATGGACGGAGACGACCAAGGGGGTGGCAAGCGCGGCCAGCAGCAGATAGGCGGTTTCGTAACGCTGCCAATGATGGGCCGCGCCGCGCCAGCCTAGCGATAACAGCCCATAGAAGAGGCGTGCAAGGGTGTTGTGGGCACGGTCGCGCATTGAGGCCAGGTCGGGGATCAGCCCCACATACCAGAAGACCAGCGAGACGGTGGCGTAGGTGGCGATGGCAAAGGCATCCCAGACCAGGGGGCTGCGAAACTGGGGCCAGAGATCGAAAGTATTCGGATAGGGGAAGATCCAATAGGCCAGCCAAGGACGGCCTAGATGGAGCATCGGGAAGAGTGAAGCGCAGAGCACGGCAAAGAGCGTCATGGCTTCGGCAAAGCGGTTGATCGACGTGCGCCACTGCTGATGAAAGAGCAGGAGGATGGCCGAGATCAGCGTCCCGGCGTGGCCGATGCCGATCCACCAGACGAAGTTGGTGATGGCATAGCCCCAGGCGATGGGGATGTTGTTACCCCAGATGCCGATGCCGGTTACGAAGAGATAATAGACGGCGTAGAACAAGAGCATGACCAGCAGAAAGCTCAGCGTAAACCCGACAAACCAGGCGGCGGGCGTGTTGCGCGTGAGGACGAGGCCCGTGATCTTCTCGGTGATCGTGCGGAAGGTGTAGCCTGGGCCGATCAGATAGCCCGCCGGCGGCATGGTGCGCTGGGTTGTGCGTGGCATTTGGGGCGCGTCCATCAGCTCTCCTCTCCGGCCAGGTCAGGGTTGGGGTTGCGTAACTTCGCCAGATAGGTGGTGCGCGGGCGGGTGTTGAGTTCGGCGAGCAGGCTGTAGTTGAGCGGGGTCGCCTTGCGCTGCGCCACGGCGCTTTCGGGGTCGTTGATGTTGCCAAAGACGATGGCGCGCGTGGGACAGGCGGCCTGGCAGGCGGTGACGACTTCGCCGTCGCGGATGGGGCGTCCTTCGACCTTGGCCGCGATACGGGCGGCGCTGATGCGCTGGACGCAGTAGGTGCATTTTTCGATCACGCCGCGCGCACGCACGGTGACATTGGGGTTGCGCTGCAGCTTGAGCGTTTCGGTCTCTAGGTCGGTGTATTGCAGATAGTTGAAGCGCCGCACCTTGTAGGGACAGTTGTTGGAGCAGTAGCGCGTGCCGATGCAGCGGTTATAGACCATGGTGTTTAGCCCTTCATGGTCGTGGACGGTAGCGCCTACCGGGCAGACAACCTCGCAAGGGGCGTTTTCGCAGTGCATGCACAGGACCGGCTGATGGTGGACGGCGGGGTTGGTCAACTCGCCGTCGAAATAGGTATCAATGCGGATCCAGTGCATCTCGCGCCCTTTGGCGACTTGCTCTTTGCCGACTATTGGGATGTTGTTTTCGGCTTGGCAGGCGATGACACAGGCGTTGCAGCCGATGCAGGCGCTGAGGTCGATCGCCATGCCCCAGGCGTTGTCGGGATATTCGACCTTAGGATAGAGCGAGATGGCGGGGATGTGGGCGTCGGCGGCCTGGGCGAAATCCGGTTCGGCTGCGAACTGCGCCAACGTGCCGACGCGCAGCAGGTCACGGCCTTCGAGGGTGTGGTGGGTTTGTGTGCCGGCAAAGACGTGGCCGGAGCCGATCTTACTCACGGTTAGCCCCGGGCCAAACCAGGGGGCGGCGGCCGCGCGCAGCGCATAGGCGTTGAAGCCCGCGCCGCTGCCGACCTGTCCGGCGTGGGTGCGGCCATAGCCCAGATGCACGGTGACCGCGCCTTCGCAGTGGCCGGGCATGAGCCACAGCGGCGCTTGGGCAACGCGCCCCTGCACCTCCAACCGGACGATATCCCCCTGTGCCAACCCTAGCGCGGCTGCGGTCAGGGGGTTGATCAGGGCGGCGTTCTCCCAGGTCAGCTTGGTGAAGGGCTTAGGCAGTTCCTGCAGCCAGCCGTTATTGGCAAAGCGACCATCCCAGACGGTGGGGTCAGGCCGGAAGTTGATCTCCAGCGTCGTGGTGTCGGGCGTGGCCGCGGGGAGGTTGCCCAAGTCCAGTTGAAGCGTGACCGGCAGCGCGGGCGGCGCGCTTGCGGCGAACAGACCGGCCTGGAGCGCGGTCTGCCAGTGAAGGTCGAAATCGTCGCCGGTGTATTGCGATTTCCAGTAGGCTTGCAGAATATCTCCGGCGGCGCGCGCTTTGTCGGCGATCAGGAGGTCGAGCACTTCGCTAGCGGCGCGCCCGGCGTAGAGCGGTTCGATTAGCGGCTGCTGCAGCGTGACCGTGCCGTCATAGGCGCGACCATCGCCCCACGTCTCCAGATAGTGCGCTTCGGGCAGATGCCAGTGGCAGGCCGCGGCGGTTTCGTCGGCGTAGAGGCTGTGGTGAACGCTGAAGCCGACCTGCTGTAAGGCTGCGCCAAAGGCTCGGTCGGCGGGAGCGGTATAGGCCGGGTTGCCGCCCAGGATCAGGAGAAGCTCGACTTTGCCGGTCTCCATGGCGCTGACTAGACCCGCCAGCGAGTCGGCCTGGCTCGCCGGGTCGGCTGCCACGGGCGGGATGTAGACCACCGTGTGGCCGGCGTTGCCCAGTGTGTCGTTGATGGCATGGGCAAGGGCGTGGACCGCAGGCGGCTGGCGGTCGCCGGCGATCACCAAACTGCTGCCGGGGTGCGCTTGCAGGTCGCGCGCCAGCGCGGCCAGCCAGTTGGCGGGGATCGCCGAGCTGTCGCCGCTCTCGACGCCCAGACCAAGTTCATGGGCGAGGGCGCGGCCAAAGCCTTCGATCTGGCCGGCGGCGATCGGCAGGCGATGGTCGGCAGCGGCCCCGGTGAGCGTTGGGGTGCTTTCGACAACATAGAGGCGGTTGGCCGGCCGGCCCGCTTGGCCGGGAGCGCCGCGCCCGGCGGCGAAATCGTGGGCGTAGCGCACGCGGCCCGGCGCGGCGGAGAAGAGGTCGGCGTCCAGGCAGACGATCACTTCAGCCTGGTCAAGCCGGTAGACCGGTTCCGCGGCTGTGCCAAAGGCCAGGGCTGTGCCGGCATAGACGTTGTCGCGGTTGACCGGCTCGTATTGATGCCAGGCGGCATTGGGGAAAGCGGCGATCACATCTTGTATCTGGCGGAGCAGCGCGGGCGAGGTGACGGTCTCGGTCAGGATGCGCAGCCCTGCGCCGCCAGAGGCGCGCTGTGCGTCCAAGGCAGGCTGCAGGGCGGCAACAAAGTCATCCCAACTGCTGGGCGCGGCGGCCTGGGTCACATCCTGGGCGCGGTCGGGGTCATAGAGAGTAAGGACCGAGGCTTGAGCCAAGGCGTCGGTCGCGCCCAGGCTTGCGGGGTGGTCGGGGTTGCCCTCCAACTTGGTGGGCCGGCCCATGGTGCTTTGCGCCAACAGCCCCAGGGCATAGCCGCCGACCTGCATGGCGGTGGCATAGAAGAGCGGTTTGCCGGGGACGACGATCTCCGGCGCGTCCACATAGGGGACGATCTTCGCTGGGGGGCGGCTGGAGCAGGCGGTCAGACCGGCCAGCGCCAGCGAGGCGGCCATCACCTGGAGGAAACGGCGGCGGTTGAGGCCAGGCCCCTCTGCAGCCCATTCGGCAATTTGTTGGGGAAATTCGCGGTGGACAAAGTCCTGGAAGGCCTCCGTGCCGGCGACTTCCTCCAGGCTGCGCCAAAAGTCTCGTCCCTGGGCTTGCGATAGACGGGCTTGGATGGCGGCTAAGTCGAGCGGGGCATGGCTCATGATGCTCCCCTACGGAATTGGGTCTGAACTCGGAACGTTAACGGTGGCAGATCGAGCAGTCGGTCAACTGCTCGACGTGAATGTCATAGTCGGCCACCAGCTTGGGGCCGAGCGTGGCCTGGTCGATGGGCGGCTCCCACCCCATGGTGAAGACCGCGTCGCGTGGGCGGATATAGCGTTCGGGCGCGCGATGACAGTCGAGACACCATTCCATGTGGAGCGCCTGGGTCTTGGCGACTACGGGCATCTGGTCGATGCGTCCATGGCAAGTCTCACAGCCGACGCCCTGGCGCACATGGATGGCATGGTTGAAATAGACATAATCAGGCAGGTCGTGGACGCGGATCCATTCGAGCGGTTGCTTCTCCTGACGGCTGGCGCGCACCGCTTCCAAGACGGGCGAATCCTTGGCGACCTGGGCGTGGCAGCCCATGCAGGTGGCGGTGGGGGGAATGCCGGCGGTATTGCTCTGTTCGACGGCGGTATGGCAATAGCGGCAGTCGAGGCCCAGCCCGCCGACATGCTGCTGGTGGCTGTAGGGGACGGGCTGCGGCTTGGCAATGCCGACTCCAGTCACATAGGGGGAGCGGATCAGGAAATAGGCCAGGACCGACAGCCCGACCAGCAACACAAGCAGCGCCAGGAGCGCTAGTCGCACCAGGGCGTTCGACCAGGGATGGAAGATCTGCGACATGATCTGCCTCTGCTAAAAGGGAGGTGGCGAGGCTATAGGATAGCCGGTCGGCTATCGATTGTACGGATAGGCCGCCGGCGCGCGACGGACAGCCAGGGGTTTCTGTTCGTCAGGGACTTCTGTGGTGGTTTATCACACAACTCGGCGTAAGTTGGGAAGTTGGCTTACCGAGTCTGCCAAACCCAGCGGAATTGCGGCTGATGAGACGGTAACCGGCGAACGCACGGGGAGGAGTGTCTGTCAGGCGCTTTCGCCGGTGAGCCGGTAGGCGAGGCCGACGGAGATGTCGTCGCCGCTGCCGCCTTCAGACGTGGCGTGCAGCCAGTGAGGCAGGCGGTTGGCGGTATGCTGCACGCCGTGGGTCTGGAGGGCGCGCAGCAGGTCGCTGGCGGTGGCGAAAAAGCCCGTCTCGTCGGCGAATGAATTCGCATAGCCATCAGTGGCGAGCATGACCAACGCCGGCGGTTTGCCGGTCAGCGGCTGGAAGTAGACGCGCATGTCGTTCCAGGCGTCCGGCCCGCACAGCGAGGTGGTTTGGTTGGCGACGAGGCGCGTGTCGACGGGGAGCGGCGGGCGGGTGACATTGCCTTCGGGATCGACCGTGAGAATGTCGCCGTCGCCGAGATGGCAGAAGAGCAGGTAGCGATGGGTGAGCACCGCTGCGACCAAGGTAGAGCCATAGGCGCGCAGCGGGTCGCGCACGGCGTCAGGTTTGCGGTCGTCCAGCCAGCGGGCCTCTTCGGCAGGGCTGAGCGGGCGCACTGCCAGTTCGGCGTGCACCTGATCTTGCCAAGTCCGCACCAAGCTGCGCGGCAGTTGTTCGCTTGCCAGATGCGCCAGGCGGGTGAGGTCACGCGTCCTTTCGTGCTCATCGGCGAAGCCGGCGAGCAGGTCTTTGGCGATCTGTACCGCCAGCTTCGCCCCGCGGTGGCTGCGTACATAGCGCGCTGCGCCATGCCCGTCGGCGATGACCAGCACTGCCGGTGCGCCGGCGCGCGCGCCCATCTGCCAGGCGATGGCATCCTGGTTCGGGCGGTGGTTGCGGGTATGATTCGCCCCCCGGACGGACGCGCCGGTGACTGCCCAGCGTGGCTTGGGGGTCTTACCAGACATCGTCAGCCGAGTCCAGCGGGGCAGCGGGATCCGGCGCGGCAGGCAGCGGCACGTTGGCGGCGGCGGTGGTATCCAACGCTTGGCTGGCGGGCGACGAGGCTGATTTGAGCACTTCGGTCGAGGCCCATTTGATGTAGCGCACCAGCGTCTCGGCGTTGTTGGCCTGTAGCGGTTTGAACTCCGGGTGGCCGATGAACTTTTGCAGGACGTCGATATCGGCGTCTTCGCCGATGGCGATGGCGATGCGGACGGCCTTCTTGCCCCAGGGCTGCTCGATCAGGGACTTCAGGCCGGCGTCGAAGTTGTCGGTCGGCTGGCCGTCGGAGATGAGCACCAGCACCGGCGGCAGGGCGCGGCCCGGCATATTGTCGGGGCTGAGCTGGTCGGCCAACATGGAGAGCGCCTTGCCCATGTCGGTGACGCCTTCAGCTTTGAGGTCGGTCCAACGAAAGTCGGCGACAGGGGAGGGCTGCGAGACATGCCAGCGCGCGCCATTGGAAAATGCGAGGGCGCGCACCAGGACTTGGGCATTGGGGTTTTCGGCGGCGACCTGCTGCATGTGAGGGATCGCCTCGCGGATGGCGTTGTTGAGCGCCTGGATCTTACCGTCGATGCCCATTGAGCCAGAGCAGTCGGCGACCCAGATGAAATGAAGCGGGCGACTGGCTAATGCGCCGCCGGGAAGTTTGCTCATGCGGTTTCTCCTTGCCGAGTCTGATCAGTTCAGGATGAGATCAACAGCAATCGATTAAAAGAGATGGTCCTCGCTGCAGAGCGGACCTGGGCCGGGGCGGCTGACCAGGACATCCTGCACCGAGGCGAGCGCAGCCAAGCAGGTCTGCACGGCGGGCGCATCTTCAGCCGCGCACATGAGATGTACGTTGGGGCCGGCGTCGACGGTGAAATAGACCTCCAGCCCGTCTGTACGCCACTGGCGCACGGCGTGGATGATCTCGACCGTGCCCGGCTGCCAGTAGAAGAGGCCGGGCGTGCTGGTCATCATCACGGCGTGCATGGCGAGTGCGTCTTGTTCCAGGATGGGGCCAAGTGCGGCCAGGTCACGCTCGGCGATGGCTTGGCGCACCAGGGGCAGCGCTTGTTCGGCCTGCGCCACACGGCAGGCATTGAGCGCGCTGGTCTGGGCGAGTCGATGCCCGCCTTCGCTGCTCACGGTCTTGGCGGCACGGCTGACCACGGCGACCACGTCGTAGAGGTCCCAGTGGTCGGGCGGGAAGAGCGGGCGGGCGATGCTTGTCTCATGGTCGTCGCCGCGATCCCAGAGCACAAAGCCGCCGAAGAGGCTGCGGCAGGCTGAGCCGCTGCCCAAGCGCGCCAGCGCCGAGAGCGCACCCGGTTCTAGATTCAGCCCGGCGGCGAGACAGCCGGCGACGCTGAGCGCGGCAAAGCCACTGGCCGAGCTGGCGATGCCCGCGGCCATGGGAAAGTTGTTTTCGCTGACCACGCGTGCCCGCCAGGTCATGCCGGTCAGGTCGCGGATGCGGTCGAGATGGCGGGCGAGGCGCGCCGCCGCCTGGCCGGTCAGCGGCTGCCGGTCGAGGGTGATGGCGTCTTCCGCCAGCCGCCCGCTTTGGTCCCACTCCACGGTAGTGGTCGTATGGGCATCGGCCAGCGTCATGCTGATCGAGCTGTTGAGCGGGAGGTTGATGGCCGCGTCGGCCACACCCCAATATTTGATAAAGGCGATGTTGCTGCCGGCGCGTACAGTGGTTTTGGGCATACAGAAATAACCGCAAAGGCTAGGAGAGGGGGTAGGGAGCGGGGGCGGAAGCCGAAGCGCGATAGAAGTCTCTGCTTCTGCGCCCCACTGCCCGATCCCTACTCCCTACATGGCGGCGCGGTCGGCCATCTCTTCAAAGCGGCGGACGAGGTCGTCGAGCAACTCGTCGTGGGCCTGAAAACGCACCGAGACCCCGCGCTCCAGCGATTCGAGGGTGGCCTGCCAGCCGATGCCTTCGACTGTGTGGTGCTTTTCCGCCACACCGCCGCCCAAACGTTTCAATAACCCCTCGGCGATTTCGACGGTCAACTCCGGAAACTCTAGGGTCTCCTCCTCGAACTGCTCGCCCTGCGTGTACTCCTGATAGCGATGATCGCGTTCGTCGCCAAAGGACGATGTGCTGATCGGCATGATCGCTCCGTCAAGGTGAACTGCTGCTGTCCGCGCGTCACCGTTGGCGCTGCAACGGGCGCTGAAAGTGTAATGTGCAGCCAGTATAGCATTGCGCTCGCCAGGCGCAAAGACGGCGGCATGGGCCGGTTCAGGGCGTGAGCCGGTTGAGGTCGCGCGGGAAGAGCGTGGTCAGCCGCACGTTGGGCGCGCCGGTCAACTGCATCAGCAGTCGCTCCAGCCCGATGGCGAACCCGCCGTGCGGCGGCATGCCATAGCGAAACGCCTCTAGATAGCTCTCGAACGGTTCGAGCGGATATCCGGCGCGAGCGAGCGCGTCCAGATAATCGGCGTAGCGGTGCAGCCGTTGCCCGCCCGTGACCAACTCCGTGCCGCGGAAGAGCAGGTCGAACGAATTGGAGTAGGCGGGCCGCGCCGGGTCGGGGTGGGTATAGAAGGGGCGCTTGACCATGGGATAGCCGGTGACAAAGAGAAAGTCGCTGCCATGCTCGGCCTGCGCCCACTCGCCCAGCCGGCGTTCATCCTGGGGCGAGAGGTCGGGTTCACCGCGCACGTCGACGCCGTGCCGCTGCCAGATCAGCTCTTGGGCGTCGGCGAAGTGAATATGGGGGATGCGCGCCGGTACAGCGGGCATGGCGGCCCCGGCGATCTCCAGTTCGGCGGCGTAGCCGTGCGCCAACCGCTCCAGGATGTGGGCGATGACCTGGCGCAGCAGCGCCATGACGGTGAAGTGGTTCTCGATAAAGCCGAACTCGGCGTCGAGGCTGACATATTCGTTGATGTGGCGGATGGTATCGTGTGGTTCGGCGCGGAAGACCGGGCCGACTTCGAAGACGCGCTCAAAGACGCCGACCATCACCTGTTTGTAGAACTGGGGGCTTTGCGCCAGGTAGGCGGTGCGGCCAAAGTAGTTGACGGCAAAGACGTTGGCCCCGCTTTCGGTGGCCGAGGCGACCAACTTGGGCGATTGAATCTCGGTGAAGCCCGCTTCCCCCAAGACCTCACGGAAGGCAGCCATGGCCCCCGCGGCCAGCCGGAAGACGGCGCGCCGCGCCGGGTGGCGGTTGGCGACGACGGCGTGGTCGAGCAGGGTAGGCAGCGCGGCCTTGATCTCGCGCTTGCCGATCAGGACGGGCGGCGGTTCGGTCACCGGAGTGATGAGCGTGATTGAGGGCTGCCGTAGCTCCAGCCCGCCGGGCGCTTGCGGCGCGGCCACCACGGTTCCTTCGACTTGGATCACGGATTCGGCAGCGGCCCCTTGGGCAGTGAGCGGGGTGAGCGACGCCTCGTCTTCGACGACGACCTGGGCCGTGCCCCAGCCGTCGCGCAGGATCAAAAAGCTGACGCCGCCCAGCCGGCGCAGGGCGTGCAGCCAACCTTGCAGGGTGATGCGCCGGCCCACATGCGCACCGATTTCGGTTGTACGGACGCGGCGCTGTGCCGCCGTCTCTGCGCTACTTTCTGAGATCATCTCCGACATGAGTCCCCCTGGATGTTGTCGCTGGAAAACAAAAAGCCCTCGTCCTCACTTGGAGGACGAGGGCCGAAGCCGCATCGTGGTGCCACCACCATTTGCCTGGCGTGTCTATGGGTAGACTGCCGGGCCTTTTCCGGTTCGCCGCGCCGCGTTCGTCGCTGAGGCCGCGCGGTTAAACCGCTGCGCGCTAACGGGCGCAACCCGGAAGGCGGCTAGTGGCAGGCAGGCTGCGTTCGCCGTTCGGCTCAAGGGTGTCACACACGCGGGGGGCGGCGATACTCTCACCCTCTATCGCTCGCTGCGCGCCGGTCGGCCGCGCGTGCCTGTCCCTATCTACGCCGTTGGTTATTTACGCCGTTGGTCACGGCCGATTGCGTGCGAGTCTAGCACAGCGCCCGCGGGCTGTCAATCTTTATGCGGCACTCTCTGCGGCCTGGGCGCGCGCTTCCAACTCGGCGTCGATCTCGCGCAGGACGGTGACGCGGTTTTTGTGGGCGACCTCGTAGGCGCGCACTTCTTCCAGCTTGGCGATGTCGAGCAGGCCCAGCCGCTCGCCGACCTCGTCGACGTTCATCTCGTCGTAGCCGGCGATGGGCGGCTCGATGACGACCTCAACTTCGATCTTGATCTGGTCCACTTGCGTGTGCTTGCCGTTGACGCTGCTCGGCTTGACCTTCTCGATGGCCTTTTGGACTTCCTTTTCCATGGCCTCGCCGCGCGTGGTGACCTCT
>JADLFO010000068.1 GCA_020845455.1 Caldilineaceae bacterium | reverse complement strand
TCTGCCTGGCGCTGCGCCGTCTGCAAGAGTTGGGGCATACGGTGATCCTCTTTGGCCCCCCCGGCGGGCCGGAGGAATATGCCGGGGCGGAGATCGTGGGCGTGGGGGGGCCGCGGCTGCCCTTCTATCCCGAACTGCGCGCCAACATCCCCGGCCCGCGCATTTGGCGCAAGCTGCGCGACTTTCACCCCGATATTGTGCATGTCGCCAACCCGGTGATCATGGGGCCGTTTGGGCTGGCGATGGCGCGGCGGCTGGGCGTGCCAACCTTGGCCTCGTTCCACACCGACCTGGCGCGCTATGTGGGGCACTATGGCTTTGGCTGGTCGGCGCCGATCTTGTGGGCCTATATGCGCAGCATCCACAACCAGGCCGACGTTAACCTCTGCCCGTCGACCGCGATCCGCGCCGACTTGGTTGCTCAGGGGTTCAAGCGGGTGCGCTGGTGGAAGCGGGGCATCGATGCCGACCTGTTTGCGCCTGGCCCGGTCGACGCGGCGATGCGCGCCCGGCTGAGCGACGGGCACCCCGGCGATTTCCTGGTGATCAATGTGGGGCGACAGTCGCCGGAAAAAGGGCTAAAGGCGATGCGCGATGCGCTCTTTCCACGGCCTGGGGTGCGGCTGGCGCTGGTGGGCGGCGGGCCGAGCCATGAGGATTTGAAGGAATATTTCCGCGGCACGCCGACGAGTTTCCCCGGCTATCTGCGCGGCCAAGAGTTGGTCAACGCCTACCGCTCGGCGGACGCCTTTATTTTTCCCTCGACGACTGAAACGTTTGGCCTGGTGGCGCTGGAGGCGATGGCCTGTCGCATGCCGGTTGTGGCGGCGCAGAGCGGCGGCGTGGTGGACACGGTCGTGCATGGGGTGAATGGGCTGTTCTTTGACCCCAACCAACCCCAGCAGATGGGCGAGCAGATCGAGATGCTGCGCGGCGACCCTGTGCTGCGCGACCGTTTGGCCGAAAACGCCCTGGAGCACGCGCGCAACCGCTCGTGGCGCGCCACCATGGACCAACTGGTGGGCTATTACCGCATGGCGCTGCGCGTCGCCTATCAGGGGCGGCCGGCCCAACGCCTCTCGCACGCTGTCTAGCCTCTGGGCGCCATCATTGGACACTACAGCCCCAGATAGGCGTCGATCACGCGCGTGTCTTGCAGCAACTCCTTGGCGTCGCCGCTCATGGTGATCTTGCCTGTCTCCAGCACATAGGCGCGGTGGGCCACTTGCAGCGCGGCCTGGGCATTTTGTTCCACCAGCAGAATGGTGGTCTGCTGCTCCCGGTTGAGCCGCTGCACGATGTTGAAGATCTCCTCCACCAGCAGCGGGGCCAACCCCATCGACGGTTCGTCGAGCAGCATGATGTGCGGCTGCTGCATCAGGGCGCGGCCGATGGCGAGCATCTGCTGTTCGCCGCCCGACAGCGTGCCGCCTTTCTGGACAGCGCGCTCGCGCAGGCGCGGGAAGAGCTGAAAGACCGTGCCCAGACGGCGCTCCAACTCGGCTCGGTCGCGCAGCAGATAGGCGCCCATCTCGAGGTTTTCCAGCACGGTGAGCGCCGGAAAGATGCCGCGGCCTTCCGGCACATGGCCGACGCCCGCTTGCACGATCTTGTGCGGGGGCGCGCTGCCGACTGATTTCCCCTGCAGCAGGACATCGCCCTGGCGTGGGCGCAGCAGCCCGGAGATCGTGCGCAGCGTGGTGCTTTTGCCCGCACCGTTGCTGCCGATCAGCGTCACGATCTCCCCTTCGTGGACGGTGAGCGAGACCCCTTTGAGCGCATGGATCTGGCCGTAGTAGGTGTGGACATCGCGCAGTTCAAGCAACGCGGCAGCCATGGCTAGCTTCCTCTCTGGGCGGCCAGTTCGTCATGCAACTGGGCTTGGCGGCCCAGATAGGCCTCGATCACCCGCTGGTTTTTGCGGACTTCGGCGGGCGTGCCCTCGGCGATCTTTTGCCCATAGTCGATCACGCAGACCATTTCCGAAATCCCCATCACCACCTTCATGTCATGTTCGATCAGCAGCACGGTGATGCCCAACTCGTCGCGCAGCTGCCGGAAGAGGTTCATGGCCGCGTCGGTTTCGTTGGGGTTCATGCCTGCGGTCGGCTCGTCCAGAAGCAGCAGTTTGGGCTGCGAGGCCAGCGCCCGCGCGATCTCCACCCGGCGCTGCTGACCATAGGGCAGGAATTTGGCGATCTGGTCGCCGCTGCCGGAGGGCAGCCCCACAAAACGCAGCAGGCGGCGGGCGTTCTGGCGTGCTTCTTCCTCGGCGCGGCGGAAGCCGGGAGTGCGCAGCACGGCGCCCCAGCCGGTGCTGCGCAGCCGCGTGTGCGCGCCGACGAGGACATTTTCCATCACGGTCATGTTATGGAAGAGGCGGATATTTTGAAAGGTGCGGCACATCCCCAGGCCCGTGATCTGGTCAGGACGGCGGCCTGTCAGGGCGTGGCCGTCGAAGGTGATGCCGCCTTCGTCGGGCCGGTAGATGCCGGTGATCAGGTTAAAGAGCGTGGTTTTGCCCGCGCCATTCGGCCCAATGATGCTGGCGATGCATCCCGCGGGCAGTTCATAGGCGACGTTGTTGACGGCGATCAGCCCGCCAAAGCGTTTGGTCACGCCGGTGAGGCGGAGCAGCGGTTCGGCCATCAGGCGGTCTCCTCCGGCGCGGCGTCGTGCGCGTGCATCTCCAGACGCTGCCGCTGCGAGGGGATGATCCCCTCTGGGCGGAAGATCATCATCACGATCAGGATCAGCCCAAAGACCAAGCGTTGATAGCGGGCCGGGTCAAGCTGGTTGGGCAGTTCGGCCCAGGGCATGCCGAGCAGCGGGATCGTGCCCGTTCCCTGACGCAGACGGCTCAGTTCGAGCGAGAGCGTCTGCAGGAAGTCGATGTTGAGCAGGGTGACGACCGCCGCGCCCACGATCACGCCGGGGATGCTGCCCAGGCCGCCCAAGATAACCATGACCAGGATGCTGATCGACGCGGTAAGCGAGAAGGATTCGGGGCTGACAAAGGTGCGGTTAGCGGCGAAGACCACGCCCATCGCCCCGGAGAAAGACGCGCCGATGGCGAAGGCCGCCAGCTTGCTGCGCACCAGGGGAACGCCCATGGCGATGGCGGCGACCTCATCCTCGCGGATGGCCGTCCAGGCGCGGCCTAGCTTGGAGTTCTCCAGCCGGCGCGCCACGACGATGGTGAAGAGCAAGATGACCAGCGCCAGCAGATAGAAGAAGAAGCCGTAGACATTGGCATGGTTGATCGGCCTGCCCGCCGCATCGGACAGCCAGGCGATTAAGCCCGGATGGATCAAGAAGAGGGGCAGGTCGGGCCGTTGAATCGGCGTAATCCCCTGGGGGCCATTGGTGATGTTAATGGGCTTATCCAGATTGTTGGCAAGCACGCGGATCACTTCGCCAAAGCCCAGCGTCACGATGGCGAGATAGTCGCCGCGCAGCCGCAGCACGGGCAGACCCAGGGCGATGCCGGTGACCCCGGCCACAATCGTTCCCAGCGCCAGGAAGAGCCAGAAGAGGTTGGCGTCGAAAGGAAATGTATCATAGACTGGGGCGCTGCCCGCCACGGCATCGAGGTTCCAGCTTTGTTGGGAGCCGTAGAAGGCCCAGAGATAGGCCCCCACGGCATAGAAGGCGATGTAGCCCAAGTCCAGCAGCCCGGCGAAGCCGACGACGATGTTGAGACCCAAGGCCAGCGTGCCAAAGGCGCAGATTTGGAAGCCGATCTCCAGCAGGAAGGGGTTGCTCAACCCCAGGAAGGGCACGAGGATAAAGACGACCACGGCGGCCAGCGCCAACTTGGCCGGCATTGGCTGCGGGATATAGTAGATCAAGAGCAGCCCGCCCAGGAAAAGCAGCCGCCAGAGCAGATGGCGCGGCTCTTGGGTGACCAGATAGGTGACGCCGGCAATGTAGGCCAGGACGAGGAGAAGGCCGACCGGGCCGGCCAGCAGGCGCTGCCAAGCCGGAGAAGGGGTAGTGGGTCGCGCAAGGCTCATCCGTCTTTTCTCCTTACGCCTTTTGCCCGACCGTCTGGCCCAACAGCCCTGACGGTCTGAAGATCAGGATCGCGATCAGAATGGCAAAGGCGAAAATATCCTTGTATTCCGCGCCGAAGGCCCCTTGGGTAAAGAACGACAGATAGGAGGCTGCAAATGATTCGAGCAGACCCAAGACGATGCCGCCCAACATGGCCCCGGTGATGTTGCCGATGCCGCCCAAGACGGCGGCGGTGAAGGCTTTGAGGCCGGGCAGGAAGCCGACAAAGGGGTCGACGCGGGTGAACTTGAAGGCAAAGAGCGCGCCCGCCGCCCCGCCCAAGGCCCCGCCGATCAAGAAGGTCATGGCGATGATGGCGTTGACGTTGATGCCCATCAGGCTGGCGGTGCGCTGGTCTTGCGCTACGGCACGGATGGCCTTGCCCAGCCGTGTGGCGTTGACCAAATAGTTCAGCCCGGCGAGCATGAGGATGGCTACCACGATCATGATGATGGATTTTACCTGGATGGCAATGTCCAGCGGGCGGCCATTGAGGTCGACGGTGAAGAGGATCAGCCGTTCTGAAAAGGGGCCGAAGGTCGGGAAGGAGCGATAGAAATCGCCGTTGGCCGCGCTTTGGTAGAAGCGCATAATGTCTTGTAGAAAAAAGCTGACGCCGATGGCCGAAATGAGCGGCACCAGGCGCGGCGCGCCACGCAGCGGCCGGTAGGCGATGCGCTCTACGGTGACAGCCAATGCCCCGGAGATCCCCATGCCTGCCAGCACGGCCAGCAGGATAAAGAGGTAGGAGGCCAGGTGTGAGGGGTCGTCGAGCAGACCTCGCCCTTGCATGAAGATCATCAACTCCACACCGGCAAACGCGCCGAACATAAAGATCTCGCCGTGGGCGAAGTTAATGAATTCCAAGACGCCGTAGACCATGGTGTAGCCGAGCGCGATGGTGGCATAGACGAAGCCCAGGGTAATGCCGTCAATCAAGACCTGGGGCAGCAGCACAAGGGTGATCTGCACCAGGTCCATGTCGTCGCGCGTGCCGCGCAAGAGAAAGGCGGCGAGGATGACGATGGCGGAGATGGCAAGGCTGCTGCCCAGCATAAAGAGCAGCAACTGACCCAGCGGGCGGAGGACGGCTTCCAGCGCGTTGGTCCTGGGTAGATGCATACCTGGTTCCTGTGAGAACGGATGGCCTGTGTGGGCGTGGCTGTGGCGCGCGCGTGGCTCTAAATCGAACAGTGCAGGTTGCTCGCAGCGATAGGGCAACCTGCACTGTACAGATCGATCCGCCTATACGGCTATTCGGTCGGGGCCTCAATGTCCAACGACTTAACCAGTTCGTTGTTGTTCCACTCTGCCGGGTCTGCCGACGTGACCTGGAGGACGAAGTAGGTTGCCACGGCCTTGTCGCCGATACTGTTGAAGGTTACGCTGCCCGTGATGCCCTGAAAGTCGGTGGTGGCGCGCACTTCTTCAGTGACCTGGGCGCGGGTCGGAATCTCGCCGCCGTTGGCCTCCAGGCCGCGCTTGATGGCGTCCAAGCAGATATTCATCGAGTCGTAGGCCTGGGGCGAGAAGGGCTGCGCCTGCTCGCCAAAGCGGGCCTCATAGTCGGTGATAAACTGTGCCGCCTCCGGATAGACCGACGGGGGGGCTGCCACGGTGCTGTAGTACATGCCGACCACGGCGTCGCCGCCCAAACCGGCCAGCTCGGAGCTGTCCAGGCCGTCCGGCCCCATAAAGACGGCGGTCACACCCTTCTCGCGCGCCTGTTTGAACAGGATGCCCGCTTGGCTGAAGATGCCGCCGAAGTAGACCATTTCGGGGTTGGCAGCCAAGATCGGCGTGATGATGCTGTCGAAGTTGGCCTGTTCCTCGGTGCCCTCAAACCCCAAGACCTGCATGCCGTCTTTTTCGGCGGCCTGGCGGAAGAACTCGGCCACCCCCTGGCCGTAGGCGGTCTTGTCATGGATGATGTAGACGCTTTTGATCCCCAGGTCGTTAAAGGCGAACTGCTCGCCGACCACGCCTTGGATGTCATCGCGACCGACCACGCGGTTGACCTCTAGGTAGCCGCGTTCGGTGACGACCGGGTTGGTGTTGGCGGGCGAGACGGCGGCCAGACCGGCGTTGTGATATTCCTCCATGCTGGGGATCATCACGCCGCTGTTATAGTGGCCAACCATGCAGAGGATGCCAGGGTCACCGACGATCTGTTTGGCGTTGGCAACGCCGATGTCCGGGGTGGCCTGGTCGTCAAACGGCACCAATTCGAGGGTGATGCCCAGTTCTTGAAATTCGGCGGCGCGCTGTTCCATGGCAAGTTGCGCGCCGTTCTTGATCGAGACGCCCACCGCCGATTGCGGGCCGCTGAGAGGGGTTTGCGTGGCGATCTTGATCGTCCCGCCCGCGCCGGCAGCCGCGGTCTCGGTCGACGCTTCGGTGGAAGTAGTCTCTTCGGTGCTTGTTACCTCCTCCGCGCCGGTCACTTCTTCTGTGGCCGTGACCTCCTCTGCGCCGGCGGCCTGCTCGGTTTCGGTCACTACCTCACCGGCTGCGGGCGCTTCCGTTGCGGCGGGTGCTTCGGTCGCAGCCGGCGCCTCGGTGGCTGCGGGCTGTTCGGCGGGGGCCGTCGGCTCTGGGCGACCGCCACAGGCAGCCAGCGCCAGCGTGAAAATGACCAGCACGCTCACCAACGCGCTCACCAACAATTGTCTGCGTCGCATAACTCTGTGTCCTCCTTGGGTGGCTGAATGAGAGTGAACCTACCTGCAACGGGTCAGGATGGTTCGGAAGACCCGTTTGGCCGCTTGCTATACCAACGGCGATCTGCGCGTGACAGGGAACTGCTTATTCGAGGCCGAGATAGGACCGTTGGACGAGCGGGTCGTTGCGCAGCGCCGCCGCCGTGTTGGTCAAGACAATCTGCCCCGTCTGCAGCACATAACCGCGACTGGCGATCTGTAGCGCCATTTGCGCGTTTTGCTCGACGAGCAGGATCGTCGTGCCGCCGCGGTTGATCTGTTGTACGGTCTCGAAGATGATGTCCACCAGCAGCGGGGCCAACCCCATCGACGGCTCGTCGAGCAGCAGCAGGCTGGGCTTGGACATCAGGGCGCGACCAATCGCCAGCATCTGCTGCTCGCCGCCGCTCATCGTGCCCGCCACCTGTTTGCGGCGCTCCTGCAGCCGTGGGAAGATAGCGAAGACCTGCTGGATGTCTTGGGCAATCGCCGCTTTGTCGGAGCGGTGATAGGCCCCCATCTCCAAGTTCTCGGTGACGGTCAGCTTGGCGAAGACGCCGCGGCCTTCGGGAACCATGGCGACGCCGCGGCTGACGAGTTCATGCGGTTTGTAGCGGGTCAGGTCTTTGCCTTGTAGCGTAATGTGGCCGATCCGCTGGCGCATCAGCCCGCAGATCGTGCGCAGGGTGGTGGTCTTGCCCGCGCCGTTGCCGCCGATCAGAGTCACGATCTCGCCTTCGTCGACAGTGAGCGAAATGCCCTTGAGCGCGTGGATCTTGCCGTAATAGGCGTGGACATCGTCGAGTTCTAGCAGCGCCATAGACTCATCTGTTCCTTAAGCGACCTTGATGCGCCAGGGTTTTTATGTGCGGGTGGTTTCATGCCGCGGGCTGCTCCGCGGCCGCGGCCTCGTTTATGGCCCCGCTCATGGCCCCGCGGCCCAGGTAGGCTTCGATCACGCGCGGGTTCTTTTGGATCTCCTGCGGCGCGCCTTCGGCGATCTTCTGTCCATAGTCCAGCACGGTGACATATTCGGAGATGCCCATCACGACGCGCATGTCGTGTTCGATCAGCAGGATGGTGATTCCCAGTTCGTCGCGCAGACGGCGGAAGAAGCGGGTCATGTCCTGGGTTTCGCGCGGGTTCATGCCCGCGGTCGGCTCGTCGAGCAAGAGCAGTGAGGGTTTGCTGGCTAGGGCGCGCGCCAGTTCCAAGCGCCGCTGGTCGCCATAGGGCAGGTTTTTGGCCAGCAGGTCGCCCTTGCCGCGCAGCCCCGCAAAGTCGAGCAGCCGCCGCGCTTCGTCTTCGGCGGCCTGTTCCTCGCTGCGCGTGTGGCGCGTGCCAAAGATCGCCCCCAGCGGGCTGCCGGTGAGATGCGGCTCTTGGCCCACCATGATGTTCTCGATGGCGGTCATGTTGTTGAACAGGCGGATATTCTGGAAGGTGCGCGCGATGCCCAACCGGGTGATCTGGTCGATGGTGCGCCCCTTGAGTGGGCGCCCGTCAAAGACCATTTCGCCGTCGTCGATCTGATAGAAGCCCGTGATGCAGTTGAAGAAGGTGCTTTTGCCCGCGCCGTTGGGGCCGATGATGCTGACGATGCCGTGGCGCGGGATGGCAAAACTGTCGATGCTGACGGCGATCAGCCCACCAAAGCGTTTCATCACGTTTTTGCATTCGAAAATAGGGTTCGCCATGCTCTCAGTCTCCTGCCGGCGCCAGTTCGGGTTCGTCGTGCAGCTCGCGGCGGCGCGTGGCCGAAGGCCACAGCCCTTCCGGTCGTTTGAGCATCATAAAGACCAGCAGGATGCCATAGAAGAGCAGCCGGTATTCGGCAAATTCGCGCAGCAGTTCCGGCAGGCCGACCAGCACCAACGCGCCGACCACGATGCCGGGGATGCTGCCCATGCCACCGACGATGATGACCGCCAGGATGTTGATCGAGATCAGCAGGCTAAAGCTGTGTGGGAAGATGGTTCCCAGTTTGACGGCGAAGATGGCCCCGGCCAGACCGCCGCTGGCCGCGCTCAAGGTGAAGGCCAGCAGCTTGGTCATCATGGTGTCGATGCCGGCGGATTTGGCGGCGTCTTCGTCCTCGCGCATCGCCATCCACTGCCGGCCAATGCGTGAATTGTTCAGCCGCACCGAGACAAACAGCACCAGCAGCGAGGCGGCCAGCAGCAGATAGTAGATCGTTTCGGGGGCGCCAAAGACGATTGGCCCCAGCCGGGCATTGGGGATCTGCAGGACGCCCTGCGCGCCGCCCGCCCACGGCTTGAGCCAGTCCGACAGCACCAGCAGGCGAATGATCTCGCCAAAGCCGAGCGTGGTGATCGCCAGGTAGTCGCCGCGCATGCGCAGGACGGGCAAGGCCAAGATGCCGCTGCTGATCATGGCGGCCACGATGCTGAGCGGCAGCACCAGCCAGAAATTGAGGTGGCCGATGCCCAGAGGGCCGGTCGAGGTCAGCAGCCCCATGACATAGGCCCCCACCGCAAAGTTGGCGACATAGCCCAGGTCCAACAGGCCGGCCAGCCCGACGGCCATGTTTAAGCCCAGCGCCATGAGGATATAGAGGCCGACGTTGTTCATCACCTCGCTGAGATAGGTTCCCAACACCCAGGGTAACACCAGCAGGATCAGCCCCAGCACAGTATAGCCTGTGCTGCGCACGGCGCGCCGGCCCGAACTGTCCAACCGGCCATAGCGGCGGCGCAGCCACGCGCTGCCCGATCTCCAGAAATAGGCGATCACCGTGCCGGTGGCGAACAGCACCCCCGCCGCGATGGGGAGGAGCGCGCCTCTGGCATAGACGGCGCGCGCCGTTTTGGTGTTGAACAGGTCGCTCAGGATCTGGTTGAACAATTGCCCCAGCAGACCGGCCAAAATGGTGACGGCCGCGCCGGCCAGGATGGCGGTGCGCGGCCGTTCGGGCAGCAGATTGAGCAGCGCGCCGGCGGCGGCCAGGCCGGTCAGAGCCGCGGCCATGACCAGGCTGCCGGTAGCGGCCCCCATGCCCAAGCTGAGGATCTTGATCAGCGGCGGCGAAATGCTCACAAACATGGTGCGGATGCCCGGAAAGGACGTGCCGACCAGGATGAGCAGGATCACCGGCACGCTGGAGACCAGCCCGGCCAATGCGCCGTAGAGGAGGCGCGCCGCCGCGCCTGTCCGCCCGCCATCGCCGCGGCTGCTGACGAGGTATCCGCCGACCAGCGCCGGGCCATAGACCATGAGTTGGCCCAGGGTCAAGATGCCGGCGAAGATGGCGCGTTCACTAAACGTTTCCACCATGCCGATGGCCGCGGCATAGAGCACCGTCGTGCCGGCCAGCAGCCCCGCGCGCAGCGCATAGCGCCAATCCAGCGGCTTTTTTTCGTCGAGCTTTGTGTCGCGTGTTGCATCCATGCCGCGGCCTACGCTTTCTTCTCCGCCAACTTCTCGCCCAGGATGCCTTGGGGCCGGAAGATCAACACCAGCACCAGCATGGCAAAGGCGAGCATATCCTTGAGTTGGTTGGTGGCGGGGATGCCCAAGCCGCCCAGGATCAACGCCGGCCCCACCGACTCGATCAAACCCAAGAAGAGGCCGCCCAAGACCGCGCCGGGGACGCTGCCGATCCCGCCCAGCACGGCGGCGGTGAAGGCTTTGATGCCGGGGAAAAAGCCCATATAGAAGTTAACGCCCTGCGGGCGGTACAGCCCGTTGATGATCCCCGCCGCGCCGGCCAATACGCCGCCGATGGCAAAGGTGAAAACGATCACCCGGTCGATGTCAATGCCCATCAACGTGGCGACCTCTTTGTTTTCCGAGACGGCGCGCATCGCCTTACCCATTTTCGTATATTCAACCAGCCACTGTAGGGCGAGCATGAGTACGATGGCGGCCAGAAAAACGACAAACTGCACGATGGGAATCGGCGTGCCGAAGATATCGACTGTGCCTGCCAGCAAGGGGACGGTCGGGTAGGATTTGAAAGTCGAACCATATAGCCCGCGGAAGGTGTACTGGAGAAAGAACGAAGCGCCGATGGCAGTGATCAGCGGTACCAGGCGGGGCGCATTGCGCAGCGGCCGGTAGGCGATCCGCTCCAGCAGGATGGCGATGACCATGGAGACCAGGGCGGCCACCACAAACCACAGCAGGATCGAGGGGATCGGGTATTTTGCCAGTAGGCCGCTGCCGGCCGTCCACGCCGCCACAAAATAGGCGGTGAACGCGCCGGCCATAAAGACTTCGCCATGGGCGAAGTTGATCATGAGCAGGACGCCATAGACTAATGAATAGCCTAGGGCGATCAAGGCATAGATGCTGCCCTGCGCCAGCCCCGAGATGCTCAGGCTCAGCCATTGGCTCGGCGTATAGGTTCCGGTGAGCAGAGTGTTGGTGATGCCGATGACGGCAAGCGCAATGATGACGATGCGGAAGATATTGAGAACCAGGTCCACCCAATAGACCCGGTCTAGATAGGCGCGCAAGCCTCGAAGGGGGCGTGATCGCGGTTGCGTGGTTTGCGGCAGTGCTGTCATATTGAGTTCTTTTGGGGTGGTGTCAACAAGCCGGGGGGAGATATCTCCCCCCGGCCCATCACGACGCAACAGGCGTCTAGCTTGTGCAGGGCGACAGACCGCGCCGGGTCTGCGCTTCGGTTACTTCGGCCACACAATCGGGGGGGGCCAGTTGCCGTTCAGTTCTTCTTCGCCCAGTTGGGAGACGGCCAGCGCTTCGCCGGTGGCGCAGTCGCCGTGCTCGCTGCATGAGAGCGTGCCGGTCAGCCCAGGGTAGTCAGCGGTGGCGGTGAGCGCATCGCGGACGGCCTGCTTGCCGATCAGGAGCGTCCCGTCCTCGCCGACCTGCGCCGCCTTCTCGATGGCGTTGAGCATGATGTTCGTGCCGTCGTAGGCGTGAGCATGGTAGCCGCTGGGGGGCGTCATGCCGAACTTCTCTTGCCACTTGGCCAGCAGTTCGTTATAGGCATCGCTGCCCCCGACGTGCGGCCCAGTCAGATACATGCCGACAGAAGCGGGGCCGGTGTTCTCCGGGAAGCTGTCCACAAAGAGGCCGTCGGCGCCGATCAGGATTGTGTTTTCCAGCCCTGGAATCTCCTTGGCCTGAGAGGCAAGCAGGTTGCCTTCGGGTTCGAAGATCGGGAAGTAGAGGACATCGGGCGGGTTAGCGGCCAGCTCGGTCAGGATAGGCCGCATGTCCGTATCGCCGACGTTGACCGCGCCCTGGAAGGTCACTTCGCCGCCCAGTTCGCGGAATCGGTCCGCCGCCACCGCCTGCAGGCCATCGGCATAAGGGCTGCCGTCATGGATCGTGGCGAGCTTGGTTGCGCCCAGTTCGTTATAGACGAAGTCGGCGGCTACCGCGCCTTGGAAGAGGTCGTTGTGGGCGGTGCGGTAATAGCCGGGCATCCACACGCCACCCGTGGCCGGGTCGGGGTTGGTCAGTGACGGCGAGGTGTTCGACGCCGAGATCATGCTGAGGCCCGCTTCGCTGATGATGGGCAGGGCGGCCACAGCCTCGCTGGAGCAGGTCGTGCCGATGATGCCGACCACCTGCGGGTCGGACGCGATCTTTTGCGCGGCGGCCTGGCCGCCTTCGGCGCTGCAGAGCGTGTCTTCGCCGACCAGTTCAATGTCGTGACCGAGCAGTTGCCCGCCGCGGTCGTCAATCGCGATCTCGACGCTGCCGCGCGAGTCTTCACCGAGGAAGCCGGTTGCGCCGGAGATCGAGAGCAGATAGGCCAGCCGGATCGGCTCGCCCGGGGCCACTTCGACACAGCCGATGGCGTCGGTGCATTCCAGCGGGCCGGCAGCGGCGGCATCGCCGCCCTCCGTGGCCGCTTCTTCGGTGGGGGCTTCTTCCGCCGTCTCTGCTGCCGGCTGTTCTGCCGCAGCGGGCTGTTCGGCAGGCGCCGGGCTGACGGCTCCGCTACACGCGGCCAGCACTAGCGAGAGGATGATCAGTAGGCTTACAAGCAGGAATCTAGGTCGCATGAATGTGTGTCTCCTTGAATAGCTGAATGGGGTAACCTAGGTTTATTTGATGCCGGTAACCAACATATCAAAAAACAGAGCAAGCGCGGTGACTATACTCAGATGAGCGGTCCCCGCCCCTTGGCGAAACGTTGAACCGCCGGAGTGACAGACCGGAGGACACAATCAAAGGTGCGTGCCGGCTTGGCAATATTAGTTTTTTAGTTTGGCCGCTCCTGCGAAAGTGTTGCGGGAAGTATAGTGTGCCAAATTACATTTTGTCAACATTGATGTAAAGCGCTGCCCATGCAGATGTTGGGTAGCGTTGGCGTCGCCCTTGGCAAGCATTAGCGGCGTGAGAACTTTTCCGAGCAGAAAACCCTCTATGATATAATTGCGAGTTATGTGCAGCGTCGTTTGACTGATTCGCTGCCGGGCCAACCACCACTGTGACGGTGATTCACCGTGATGATTCAC
>JADLFO010000067.1 GCA_020845455.1 Caldilineaceae bacterium | reverse complement strand
GGCGGGGATGCGTTGGAGTCGCGATGGCGCTCAAGCCATGCTGGCGCTGCGTTGCTTGCTCCTGAGCAATCGTTGGCAAGAACTCGCGGCTCCGCCTTGATCCCGCCTAATTCCTGGGATACACCCACGGCGATTATTTGCTTCACGGTAGCTCTAGAGTGGATGTATACTGATCAATAAAGCTGCCGGATTCCGCCCGGCACACAGCGACCCTGTCAGAGGAGCGTATCCCATGAACACAGCGTGGAGAGCCAGTCCCCGGCCCGCGACCTTGGGCCACAAGCGTATCGCCTGGGCAGCCCTGTTGATCTGGCTGCTGGTGGCGGTGGGCTGCCGGCCCGTTCAAGAACAGTCGCGCTGGGAAGCGACCCAGGCGACGACCGAAGCCCAGCCAATCGCCTCTGAAGGCGAGGTCGTGCGCGGGGGCGAGTTCAACAAGTTCTTCCCCAAGACACAAGACCCCTTTTCGCTCACTTATCTGCAGGAAAAGGAGGGCTTCGCCGAAGCTGCCTTGGAGTTTGAAGGCGATGAAGTGGCAACTCTCTCCATCTCCGACACCGCCAACAACCCCAGCGCGCGCGACAAATTTACCAACAGCAACAAGGACCTAGAGGGCTATCCGCTGGCCGCGGTCGGCAGCAAGGGCAGCGCCATCTTGATAGCGGACCGCTTCCAAGTCCAGGTGCGCTCGACCGCCGACGACTTCGCCGAAAGCGACCGCACCACCTGGCTGCTGGAATTCGACCTGGACGGCCTGGCCGCCCTCGCAGAATAAGGAGTTCCCCTATGGCACGCACAGAACCTATCTATAAGCTGATAGATGAACTGCCCACGCGCTCGATCACAGTGCGCGTGCTCAAAGCATTGGACTTTGCGGCCCCAGGCCAGTGGGAAAATCTGGTCGGCTTTACTGAGACGATCCACGCCGTGACCGGCGAGACCGACGACGCGCTGGTGCAGAAGATCGGCGAACGCGCCATCGCGCTCTACAACGACCGCACCCAAGGCTATCGACGCGCCATGTGGCTCTATCAAACGGTGGACCGCGTCGACCGGCTGGCGATCGGCCCGCTCGCCATGGTCAATACCGCCGGGGCGCAGATCCGCTGGCTGGGCTTTCTCAAACGCTTTACCCCTAAGGCCGAACCGCTGCAAGGCCTGGACCTGGCGCTGAAAACCGTGTCCGAGCTGGCCGGTTTCTGCCTGATCAACGGCATCCCCGGCGACAGCATCGGCGACTTCGTCAAATCGCTGGGCGCATACAGCAAGGAGTCGGCGATCCGCATGGCGGCGCTGGTGGCGCTGGACGGCGTGCTGCCGCTGGGACCGAACTTCCTGGACAGCGTGGCCAACACGCTGCGCGGCGCCAACGCCGACGAACTGGCCCAAAACAAGCTGTACCAGGGCATTGCCAAATTCCTGCCGGGAGGCTCTGAATTCAGCCAGGGGCGCGCGCCGGCGTCGAGCGCCGCGCCGAGCAAGTACAGCCCGCGCAGCGGCGGGCGCAGCGCCGGCGCCGCCGTCACCTCACGCTATGCGGGCGACCCCAAAGGCCACCTCAGCTTTGTGCAAGACAGCTTTGGCGAAGTGCGCGGCTGGATGAGCGACCTGGTGCAGCGCACACAGATGAGCCGTGACAAGCTGGCAGACGCGCTGTCGGGCGTGGTCGAGGTGAGCGACACGTCGCTTGACTATGTCGCCGCCTTCCTGGACATGAGCACCAACTATTTTGAACACACCGGCACACAGACGCTGGCGCGCCGCTTGGTCGAGCGCGCCGTCCACGAGATCTAGCGCACCGCCAATCCTTCTGTCCATCGGCTGTGCAATACCTCGCGGCCGGCGCTGGAGGCTCTCTGCCGGCGCCGGCCGCCTGTTTGGGAACTACTGACGCCATGCAACCCTTGATCTTTACCCCGGCGGCTGAACTGGCACGCCTGATCCGCACGCGCGAGCTGTCGGCGCTGGAGGTGATGGACACCTTTCTGGCGCGCGTCGAGCAGGTGGACCCGCACATCAACGCCATGGTGCAGCTTGCGCCCGACGCACGCGCCCGCGCACGCCAGGCCGACGCCGACCTGGCCCAAGGCGTGGTCTATGGGCCGCTGCACGGCGTCCCCTTTACGGTTAAAGATATCTTCGAGACCGTGGGGCTGGCGACCGTCCTCGACCAGCGGCTGCGGCGGCGTTCCGCCCCTCGCCAAGATGCCACCGCGGTGGCGCGCTTGCGCGGCGCAGGCGCGATCCTGTTGGGCAAGACGAATTGCCCGCCCAACGGCAGCGGCAGCGACACCGAAAACGCGCTGTGCGGGCGTACACTTCATCCGCTGGACCCGGCCTACACGCCGGGCGGGAGCAGCGGCGGGGAGGCCGCGCTGATCGCGGCGGGCGGCTCGCCCTTTGGGCTGGGCAGCGACACCGGCGGCGGGCTGCGTCTCCCCGCCCACTACTGCGGCGTGGCCGCGCTCAAACCCAGCGCAGGCCGCGTGCCCAACACCGGGGCCTATGCGCTGCCCGGCGGGCTGACCGACCCGCGCACGCAGATCGGCCCGCTGGCACGCAGCGTGGACGACCTGACGCTGATCATGCCGCTGATCGCGGGGCCGGATGACGACGACGCCGGCGTGATACCTGTGCCCTGGCGCAACCCGGCGGCGGTGCGTTTGACGCACCTGCGTCTGGCCTACTTTGCCGAGGACCCTGCCTCGCCGGTGACGCCCGAAACCGCCGACGCCGTGGGCGCGGCGGCGCAGGCACTGGCGCGCGCCGGGGTGGCGGTGGAACCGGCGCGCCCGCCCGATCTGGTGGAGGCGGCGCGCCAGATCGACGAGGCCTGGCAAGACCGGGCCGGCGCGCCGGGCCGCACGATGGTCGAACTGTTTGCGCTGTGGGATGACTATCGCACGCACATGCTGCACTTTATGTCGGTCTATGACGCGCTGCTCTGCCCGGCAGATCATCATCCGGCGCCCCCTTTTCGCGAGCGCGACCCGCGGCGCTTTGACTACACCATCCCCTTTAGCCTGACCGGCTATCCGGCGGCGGTGGTGCGTGTGGCGAGCGCGGCGGGCGGGCTGCCCATCGGCGTGCAGGTGGTGGGCAAGCCGTGGCGGGACGATATCGCCTTGGCGCTGGCGCGCATCTTGGAACAGGAGCTAGGCGAAAAATAAAACCCGCCATCCACGTTGGATGGCGGGCAATCGGTCGCGGGCGAGGGATAAGGGCCGGCGATTCAGCCGGGCTAGGCGGCGCGCTGTCGCCGGCAATAGGCGGCGGCCTCGTTGGGCAGACCGTCCAGATGATCCGAAGCGTCGGGGCTAGTCAGGTCAAGTTGCACAGCCAAGTCGGGGCAGCAGATCCACAGCCAGGTACGCGCCTCTTGGCGCAGGGCGGGGTCTTCGTTTTGTTGGGCATCGTGTACAGCGCGTACAATCATTGTTTCCATCATCGTATCCACCATCGCCTCCAACCATTGGTCACCGCAGTGATCGCGGGCATCATAGGCAGCGCGCAGAGTGCGTTTCTGGCGCTCAGGGTCTATCAAGGTGGGTGGCGCCCCTTTTGTGAGCATGGCGCTCCCCTACAGCGGGATATCGGCCAAGAGCGACCCCTGAACCGGGTCAGTCTCCAGATCGTCTGGGTGACCGCCGTCCGCTCCCAAGAACTTGAGCGTGTGCGCGGTCACGTCGAGCGTGGCCGCCGGTTCGCCTTTGCGGTCCAAATAGATGTGCGGCGGCTTGATCTCGCCGATGACCAGCACCTGGCGGCCCTGGCGCAGATAGCCGGCTGCCACCTCGGCCTGTCGCCGCCACGTCGTGACGCGGAACCAGGTCGTCTGTTGGGCCGGTTCGCCCTCGGCGTTGGTCCACTGTTTGTTGACCGCCAGACGGAAGCTGCACACCGGCACGTTGTCGGCGGTGTAGCGCAGCTCGGGGTCATCGCCCAGCCGGCCAACCAAGAGGAGTTGTTGATACATCACGTTCCTGCTTTCTTCGAACGTCCTGCCGCAGCGGGGCGGCGTGCCGCCGCCCCCGTCTTGATGCCGTCGCGTCTGGCTGTCGAATCTAGGCAGTGTATGCAAAGTCGAGTGCGAGCCTGTCATTCCGAGCCTCCTGGCGAGGAATCTCTCTAGGTGGCGCCAACGCAGAGAGATTCTTCGTCGCTTTGCTCCTCAGAATGACAGTTTGCAGACACGCCCTAGGCAACAGCGCGCTGCTCCTTGAGCTTCTTCATGCCGTCGATCAGCTTCTGGATCTGCTCGGCGGTCAGGTCACCCGTCGCGCGCGCCTGCCCGTTGGAGACACGCTGCACGTTGCGCAGCCGCACCTGCTCCCACTGCTCGCTGTACAGCTCGCGCCCCATGGCCTCGAACTCCTGGCGCAGCGATGCGGGCACGCCCGCCTCCTCCGCCATGCCGTTCACCTCAAAGAGATCGTCGCCGTTCTGCGTTTCCTGGCTGCGGCGATAGTGCTGCACCAAGATGCTGAGCAGTTTGGCCTTAGCCGGCTCGGTGAACTGCTTGCGCTCGCCGTCATATTCGGCCCAGACCGAGGGCAGATTATAGAGATAGCGCCCCAGCCCGAACATGGCGCAGGCCCGCTTAAAGGCCTGGGCCTCGGTGGCTGTGCCCGCGATCTCCGAACGCTCGCTCTGGCTGTCCGCCTCGCCGGTGCTGCTGCGCGTGACGCCGTAGATCGTCAGGTTGCAGACGATGCGCTCGCCCCACGGGGTATAGCTCACCGCCCAATTCGCGCCGCAGAGTTCGTCCAGCCGGTTCTGATAGGCGCGCAGGTCAGCGTAGGCCAAGGCCAACGCCTTGTTGCCGCCCTTGGCCATCGCGCCCGGCTTCCAGGTCACTTGCGTGGGGTGGAACGGCTTGCGCAACTCCACCATGAGCTTGCCCAACATCTCAGTGTTATACCGCTCGCGGTCAAAGGCCGGCTGAGAGGTTGTCGTGTCGCTCGCCGCGTCGTGTGTTTCACTCATCTTGTCTGTGCTCGCTGCTGCGGGTGCAGCCTCTGTCTTAGCCGCTTTCGCCGGCTTGGCCGGTTCGGGATTGGCAGGCGTCATGGGAACTGTCTCCTGGATCGCCGCCCCCTGGGTCGCGATCTCCTGAGCCGCGTCCTGGGTGGCTGCGCTCTGAGTTGTCTTTTTCGTCGCCATGGTCCTCATCCTTCCGTTTGATTCCTGTGGTTCAAATTGCCGATAGGTGTACTCGATCACCCAAACACTCCTGGGGTCTAGTCTGCAAGCCGGGTGCGGCGCGCCCGAAGCGAGGGCCGCGGGCTAGTAGAGATAGGGGTGCTGTCCCCAATGTGCGCCGGGGGTCTCATCCTCCAGCGCCTGATAGTCGGCCTCGCTCAGATGCACGCCGGGTTGATGGCGGCCCGCCTGCATCTCGTCGAGAATGGCATTCATAAAGTCGATCTCGCTCATCTCGCCGGCCTCCACGGTGGTTAGGTGGCGCGCCGCGGGCAGCGGGTCGGTCTTGGGGGCGGGTGCAGCATCGGCGGGACGGGGGAGCCGTTGCAGCATGTAGTTCAAAAATTCCTCAACATTCAAGATGGCGGTCACCACGTTGGCCTCCTCATCGCGATCCGCCAAGTGCGCCAGCAGGTCACGCTCATGGTTGCGCACCTGGTCAAGCACTGCAGTGCGCAGCGCGGCTTCGCTCATGTTAGTCTGCACAACGGTGGCAACGACAACGGCTGTCGCCATTTTTGTGTCCCTCCTCATTCACAATCACCCGTGACCTCAGCAGGTCTTCGTTTCTCTATTTTAGCATATTTGTTCTATTTTTGTCAACATCCAATCGCGCTGAACGCGCGAATAATGCGATTCTTGTAACCACACAAAGCTGCCAAGACCTGTTTTTCGCACGTTTGTTCCAGG
>JADLFO010000066.1 GCA_020845455.1 Caldilineaceae bacterium | reverse complement strand
CATCATCCGCCACATGAACGTGCTGGAGATGATGATGGGGCTGGCCAAGATGCGCATCCGCCGCACGCCCGCCAACCAGGCGCATGTCACCAACTGGCGCGAGCACCCCGCGCTGCTGGCCGCCGACGCCGCCGAGGCCGGTCTGCGCGGCTTTGCCGAGGTCGAAACCACCGTGCGCGTGGCGCGCAATGCGCCTTTCAACGCCCTGGCCGTGCTGATCGGCACGCAGACGGGCCGCGGCGGCGTGTTGACGCAGTGCGCTGTGGAGGAAGCCCTAGGGCTGCGCCTGGCGATGAAGGGGCTGACGACCTACGCCGAGACGCTGTCGGTCTATGGCACCGAGCGCACCTTTGTCGACGGCGATGACACGCCCTGGTCCAAGGCCTTTCTGGCCGCGGCCTATGCCTCGCGCGGGGTCAAGGTGCGCTTCACCTCCGGCACCGGCTCGGAAGCGTTGATGGGCAACGCCGAGGGCTGCTCGATGCTCTACCTGGAGGCGCGCTGTCTCAAGGTCGTGGTGGGCGGCGGCAGCCAGGGCGTGCAAAACGGCTCGATCTCCTGCATCGCCCTGCCCGAATCGCTGCCCGGCGGCGTGCGCGCCGTGCTGGCCGAAAACCTGCTCGCCTCGCTGTTGGGGCTGGAGGTGGCCGCAGGCAACGACGCCCTGGCCTCGCATTCGCAAATCCGCAAGTCGGCCAAGCTGATGCTCCAGTTCATCCCCGGTACCGACTTCATCTTCTCCGGCTACAGCGCTGTGCCGCGGCGCGACAATCTCTTTGGCGGCGGCAACTTCGACGCCGAGGACTTTGATGACTACAACGTGCTCCAGCGCGACATGCAGATCGACGGCGGCGTGCGCCCGGTGAGCGAAGCCGAAGTGCTGGCGATCCGCGCCGAGGCGGGCCGCGCCATCCAAGCCGTCTATGCCGAACTCGGCTTCCCACCCATCGCCGACGCCGAGGTCGAGGCCGCCACCGTTGCCCACAGCAGCGACGACATGCCTGAGCGCGACCTGGTGGCCGACCTCGCCGCCGCCGACCGATTCTTGGGGGGCGACCAGAACATGCTCACGGTGGTGCAGGCGCTGCAGCGCCGCGGCTTCGCCAAGACCGCGGCCAACATCCTGGAGATGGGCCGCCAGCGCGTGGCGGGCGACTATCTCCAGCCCTCGGCCATCTTCGACCGCGATTTCCGCGTGCTCAGCGCCATCAACGACCCCAACGACTACACCGGCCCCGGCACCGGCTACCGGCTGCAAGGGGCGCGCTGGGACGAAATTCAGCGCATCCCCCAAGCCAAATCCCCGCGCGAGTTTATCCAAGACCAGATCGGCGCGCCGTCCGCCAAACTGGTCGAGGTCGGTCCGGCCAAACCGGGCACGCGCCAGGAGATTATCGTGGCAGTGGGTCCGGCCTTTGGCAAGGAGCTAACGCGCACCATCGGCGGGCTGGATCATGAAGCCGTACTTGCGGCGATCCTCACCGGCGTAGCGCGCGAAGGGCTGGTGGCGCGCATTGTCAAGGTCAAGCACAGTTCGGACTGCGCCGCCATCGGGGCCGTCGGCTCCGAGTTAAGCGGGTCGGGCATTGCCATCGGGCTGCAATCGCGCGGCACCGCCGTGATCCACAAACACGGGCTGGCGCGGCTCAACAACCTGGAGCTTTTTCCCCAGTCTCCCAGCCTCACCTTGGAGACCTACGAGGCCATCGGGCGCAACGCCGCCCGCTATGCCCAAGGGCTGGCCGTGCGGCCGGTGGGCGTCAAGATCGACAACTGGGCGCGGCTCAAGCTGATCGTCAAAACCACCCTGCTCCACCGCCGCGAGACCGAGCAGATTGTCGACAAGCCGCCCACTGAGCTATTCTTCGATTGGGAGCCGGAAGTATGAAACACAACGGCCACTCCCCGACCTATCCGCTGCTGGAACGCGGCGACCTGGCCGCGGCCAGCGGGCGCAGCCTGAGCGAGATCGACCTCGAAGCCGCGGCCGCAGGCACGCTCGCAGCGGGCGACATTCAGATCAGCGCCGCTACGCTGCGCGCCCAGGCTGCGATCGCGGCCGCGGCAGGCTATCGCGCCCTGGCGCAAAACCTGCTGCGCGCCGCCGAACTGACCGCCGTGCCCAACGCCGATCTGCTGGCAATGTACGAACTGCTGCGCCCCGGTCGCTCGACCTATGCCGAGCTGACCGCGCTGGCCGGCCGGCTGGCCGATGAATACCAGGCGACCGAGACCGCGGCCTTTGTGCGCGAGGCCGCCGAAGTCTACCGCAGGCGCGCCCTGTTCCGGCGCGCATGACCACACTGGTCGCCAAGCTTGCCCCCCAGCGCAGCACCCAGTATGCCGACCTGGCGGCTAAGCTGGCCCTGCCCGAAGTGCAGCTCAGCCCGCTCGGCGCGCTCCTCAGCGCGGCGGAACCGGTGACGCTGGGCGGCCGGCCTTATCTGCGCCTGGAACTGCCCGCGCCGCCCACGCCGGATCAGTTAGTCGAGTTGGGACGGCTGGCAACCCTCCATGCGCTGTTTGAGCTTCAACCGGAGCGAGACGGCACACCCGGCCCCTGGCTGCGGCCTTTAGATACCGGCTTTGTCCCTGCCTTCCCGCCCGACCTGCTGGCCGCGCGCCGCTATCGGGGCAAAACCAACGAACTGCTGGCGCAGTGCATGGTCAACATCGCCCGCGCCGCCGGCCGCTTCGCCCAAGAGCCGTGGTCCGGGCTGCGTGTCTTTGACCCGCTGGCAGGCGGCGGCACGCTGCTCTTTGCCGGCCTGCTGATGGGCGCCGAGGTCGCCGGCGTGGAGCAGGAGGTGCAAGACGTGCGCTCTACCGTCACCTTTCTGCGCCAGTTCGCCCAAGAGGCAGGGATCGCCTGCCGCGTGCAGGAAGAGAAACTGCGCCGTCTCGGCCACCGCTGGACGCTGACGCTGGGCAAAACGCCGCCCCGGCGCTGTATCTTGGCCCACGGCGACACGGCCCAATCCGCCGCGCTGATCGCCGGGTTCAAGCCGCATCTGCTCGTCGCCGACCTGCCCTACGGCATTCAGCACCAGGGGCCGCTGGTCGACCTGCTCACGCGCGGGCTGCCCGTCTGGGTGGGGATGCTGCCGCCCGGCGGCGCGCTGGCGCTGGCCTGGGATGCCACCCGCTTTGACCGGGCGCAGATGACCGGGCTGGCGGAGGGCGTCGCGCCGCTGACCGTGTTGGCCCAGCCGCCCTACAACCAACTGGCCCATCGCGTCGATCGGGTGATCAAACAGCGCGATATCCTGGTGGCGCGGCGGCTGTAGCCTGGGGTATCGTCCATTCACGAATTAGTTCGCGGCGTTAACTTCCGCAAAATCTTTGACATCGCCCTGTGCATCCTCTATAATGCCAATACCTTTGCACACAGAGGAACCGGCGGCCGCTGCCTGGCCGCATTGCCCAACCCGAAATCATCGATCCTCGGCTTTCACGCTTCTGCGTGACAGACCGGAACTCGCTCATCCGCGTGAGGTTTCTGGCGACTGCCTATCTGCAAGCAGCGCCAGTTCTAGAGCAGGGTATCGGCCGCTTCTGCGTGGCGGCAGACGACCCTTCTTGACGCCCTGCTTCGGTCCAATCATTCTGATTTCCTATGAAGGAGGCAGTATGTCTGACAAGGAGCGCAACATGCTCAATTCCCCGATGTCACGACGCCAGGCCCTAAAGATCATGGGCGGGCTTGCCGGCATGGCCGCGCTGTCGGCCTGTGTCGCGCCTGCGGCCCCCGCGGGCGAAACCGGCGCCGCGCCGGCTGCCGGTGAGGCCGCGGCCCCCGCTGCCGAAGGCGTCAAGATGGTCGTGGCGCACCGTGAAGAGTATTTCGACGAGATGGAAACGCTCTTCGCCGACGCCGTCAAGAAGTGGGGCGCGGAGAACAACGTCGAGATCGAGACCACGACAGTCGCAGCCGAGGCCGGTCAGGACTTCGTGCCCAAGCTGTTGGCCCAGGTCGCAGCCGGCGACCCGCCCAATATGGTCTATCACATCCGCCTGGTGCAGCAGCTCTGGAGCCAGAACGCGCTGGAGGCGGTCACCGACGTCGTGACACAGACCACTGAACTGTACGGCGAACCGGCCTACGGCCAGAAGACGCAGGGGCTGATCGACGGCGAGTGGTACGGCGTTCCCTACATGATGCACGGCGGCGGCCAGTTCGCCCGCCGCAGCAAGTATGAGGAAGCCGGCATTGACCCGCTGGCCGATATCCCCACCTGGGATGACCGCCGCGAGGCCGCACTGACCATCTCCAAGCCTGAAGAGGAATTCTACGGCTGGGGTCTGACGGTCAACAGCGGCGGCGACGCCACCGGCTTTATCGAAGGCGTGATCCAGTCCTTTGGCGGTCATTACACCAACGAGGACATCACCGAGGTCACCTTCAACAGCCCCGAAACTGTAGCTGCCGTGGAGTGGATCACCGAGATCTTCACCGGCGACACCTATGCGCCCATGATCCCGCCAGGCATCCTCAGTTGGACCGACTCCAGCAACAACGAAGCGTTCTTGGCCGGGACGATCGGTTTCACCTCCAACGCCGCCAGCGTCTATGCTAAGGCCAAGGCCGACGGCAACCCGATCTTTGAGGACACCGTTGTGCTCGAAACCGTCATCGGCCCCATCGGGCGCAAACTTGAATCGGGCGGCGGCGGCCAGATGTTGATCCCGCGCGGCGCGACCCACCAGGACCTGTCCAAGCAGCTCATGCTGAACATGGTCACGCCCGAAGTCTTCCTGCCGATCTCGTTGATCTCGGCAGGTCTCTTCCTCCCCGCCTACGCCGGCTACTATGACATGCCGGAGGTGGTCGAAGCCTTTAAGGCAGACGAGAATCTGGCGCGCATGGGTAAGGCCTCGCAGGGCGACCACCCCGGCGCATCGTGGCCTGCCCCGAACAGCCCGCTCTTCGACGGCATCGCCAGCCAGGCCGTTCTCACCGACATGATGGCGCAGATCATCGCCCAAGGCGAGGCTCCGGCGGATGCCGTGGCCCAGGCCGCAGATCGCATCGTCTCGATCGGCAATGAGATGGGCTTGTTCGTCTAGTCGCTTGTATCCATCCCGTACGGACACGAACTATCGTGTCCGTACGGGATGCACAGATACTGACCTATCACACGCACATCTAGAAAGCATTGCACGGCATGCACATTGTCAACCCGCGCGAGTCGTTGGAACGGCTCACGCGCCAGAACCCGTTTGACCGTTTTCCCGATGGCCGGCCCCATGTGCCGGATGACCTGATCGAGCGCATGAAGCTGGTGACCACGGAAGAAGCCTGGGGCGTGCTGCGCAAACACGGTTACAACTATCAATTTGAGGGCGACTGGTATCGCACCCACCCCGACCGCATCCTGGTCGGCCGCGCCGTCACCGCCATGATGGTGCCGCGCCGCCCCGACCTGCATGACCTGGTCGAGGAGATGGGCCGCAGCGAAGGCCGTATCGGCGGGCAGAACTCGTGGGTGATCGATACCCTGCTGCCCGATGATGTGATGGTGGTGGATATGTTCGGCAAAATCAAGGACGGCACCTTTGTGGGTGACAATCTCTCCACCTCCGTGCGCACCCGCACCAAAGCCGGGGCCGTGATCGACGGCGGCATCCGCGACTTTGACGGCGTCAGCAGGCTGACCGACGTCGCCTTTTTCTGCCGGGGGCTTCACCCCACGGCGATCAACGACGTCACGCTGGCGGGGATCAACATCCCCATCCGCATCGGCGAAGCGACCGTGCTGCCGGGCGATGTGGTGCTGGGCACGCCCATCGGCGTCGTCTTTATCCCGCCCCACCTGGCGCAGGAGGTGGTCGAGCGCTCCGAAGATATCCGCGTGCGCGACGAGTTTGGCAAGTGGTGTCTGGCGGAAGGGCGCTATACTCCCGGCGAAATCGATCGAGCCTGGTCCGAAGCCATCGAAGCCGACTATCAAGCCTGGTTACAGAATCGTAAAGGATAGATTTGTATGATCGCATGGGCGACCCGGTACAGCATGCGCCCCGCCCATGCCACGTTTGAGCATTTGCTTGAGGTATAGGAGATCCCATGGCACAACACGCCGCGCCGCTGCCTTCGACCTACAGCGCATCCCGGCAAAGGCCCGTCCTACGGCGGCTCTTTGGGCGAGATTGGAAGATCGGTTTTGTCTTCATCGCCCCCATCGTCCTGCTGATGACGGTCTTTATCGCCTGGCCCTTCATCCGCGCGCTCTACACCAGCATGACCATTCGTAATATCACCACGCGCACGGATGTCTTCGTCGGGCTGGATAACTACATCCGGCTCTATTCTGACCCCTTCTATCGCCAGGCGGTGCGCGCGACTGTGATCTATACGCTTGGCTCGATCTCGGCCAAGCTGGTCTTCGGCATGATCGCGGCCTTGCTGCTGCATGGGCAAAAACGCCTTCGCAACCTGCTTACCGGGCTGATCCTGCTGCCGTGGATCGTGCCTTCGGTGGTCCAGGCGCTGACCTGGAAGTCGATCTATGACCCGCTGTTTGGCGGGCTGAACCCGATCCTGATGTCGCTGGGCATCATCGACCAGCCGATGTCCTGGCTCTCCGACCCGCGCACCGCCATGGCCGCGGTGATCACCGTCAACGTCTGGGCCGGCATCCCCTTCTTTACGGTCAACATGCTGGCCGGTCTGTCGGCGATCGACAAGGAGATGTACGAAGCCTCCGAGATCGACGGGGCCAACGCCTGGCAGCAGTTTACCCAGATCACGCTGCCCGGCCTGCGCTATGTGATCGCCGTCGCCACGCTGCTTTCGACCATCTGGACCTTCAACGGCTTTGAGACAGTCTGGCTGCTCACCCAAGGCGGCCCCGGCAACATGACCAAGGTCTATTCGATCCTGGCCTATCAAAAGGCGATCGGCTCGCTGCAGTTTGGCCCCGGCACCGCGGTCGCCTTCAGCCTGACCCCGGTCTTGGCGGGCTTCATCCTCCTGCTCTCGCGCTATATGCGCCGCGATGTCAACCGCGAAGAGATGGATGTCATTACCTGGCAAGATCATGTGATCGACTCCATCGGCTGGGTGATCGGCACGGTCGGCAACATCATCGCCTTCCCGGTCATCCTGGTCGGCAGCGCCATCGGCAAGTTGCTGCCCCAGGGCCGGACGGCCAGCAAAAAGCGCAACGAGCGCGTGACCGCGATCCTGCGCGGGGTAGGGCTGGCCTTTATGCTGCTCTTTGTGCTCTTCCCGTTCTACTGGATCGTGGTCACGGCCTTCAAGAGCGAACTGCAGATCACGCAGCGCGTCGACATCTTCTGGCCGACGCCCTGGACCACCGAACAGTTCTACAAGCTGTTCTATGAAAAACCGTTCTTCCTGTGGTTCCAGAACTCGGCGATCGTGGCCGTCACCACCACCGCGCTGGCCGTCTTTATCGCCGCGCTGGGCGCCTATGCGCTGGCCCGCCTTCAGTTCCTGGGCGCGTCAATCATGCAGACGCTGCTGCTGATCGTCTACTTGCTGCCGGGTGCGCTGATGTTTATCCCTCTCTATGGCATTCTGTCTGAACTGGGGGTGATCAACACGCGCTGGGCGCTGATCCTGACCTATCCGACCTCGATGATCCCCTTTGCCACCTGGCTGCTGATGGGCTATTACCGCGCCATTCCTGAAGAACTGGAGCACGCCGCCATGGTGGACGGGGCCACGCGCATGCAGGCGTTCCTGCGCGTCACGCTGCCGCTGACCACCCCGGCGCTGCTGGCGGTGACGCTCTTCTCCTTCACCGCAGCCTGGAAGGAATATCTGTTTGCCTTTGTCTTTATCAGCAGCCAAAAGCTGATGACGCTGCCCGTCGGGCTGGCGCAGTCGATCTTCGGCGACATCTATCCCTGGGGTCTGCTGATGGCGGCCTCGCTGCTCATCTCGATCCCGGTCGTCATCTTCTACATGTACGGCCAGCGCTTTATGGTGGCGGGTCTCACCGCCGGCAGCGTCAAAGGCTAAACGCCCCCAGCGAGTTCCACGTCGAACCTGCTGCACTGTGACCGGGAGACCATGGCCGCTAGCTCTGGTCTCCCGTTTCTATTCTCCCGCTTGCTGCATCGAGACACAGCCACCTTCCTGCAAGGAGACAGCATGAAGATCACCGAAATGCATGTGACCCCCATCGCCGTCGGCGACCCGCCGCTGCTCAACGCCGCCGGGCTGCATGCGCCCTATGCCCTGCGCACCATCGTCGAGGTCGTGGCCGACAACGGCATCTATGGTCTGGGCGAAGTGCCGGGCAGCGCTGCTACCACTGCTGCGCTGGAGGCCGCCGGCGAGGTGATTGCCGGCATGGACCCCTTCCAACTCAATGCCATCAACGCCGCCATCCAACAGCGGCTTGGCCCCGACGGCGCGGCCAACCGCGACCAGACTCCGTGGAACCCGCGGCGGCTCACCCATATCTTTAGCGCCGTTGAAGTCGCCTGTTTTGATCTCATGGGCAAGGCCGTGGGCCGGCCCGTCTGCGACCTGTTGGGCGGGCGCGTGCGCGACCGCGTGCCCTTCTCCGCCTATCTTTTCTACAAATATGAAGGCGCAGGCGGCGCGCTCGGCTTTGATACCGACCCTAACGCCACCGGCTGGGCCGCGGCGCGCCAAAAGGCGGCGCTCGACCCCGGCGGCATCGTGGCCCAGGCCCAGGCCATGTGCGATGCCTTTGGCTTCAAGTCGATCAAGCTCAAGGGGGGGGCCATGCCCCCCGACGAGGAGGCCGACGCCATGGTCGCCATGTACGAAGCCTTTGGCCCCGGCACACCCTTGCGCCTGGACCCCAACGCCATCTGGTCGGTGGAGACCGCGGTGCGGATTGGCAAGCGGCTGGAGGGCGTCCTCGAATATTACGAAGACCCGGTGCGCGGCCAAGAGGCCATGGCCGAGGTAGGCAAGGCGGTCGCCATCCCGCGCGCCACCAACATGTGTACCACTTCGTTCGACGACATCCCCGGCAGCGTGCGGCTCAACTCGGAAGATATTATCCTCAGCGACCACCATTTCTGGGGCGGGCTGCGCGCCTCAATCGAACTGGCGCGCATCTGCCGCACCTTTGGCCGCGGGCTGTCGATGCACTCCAACAGCCATGTCGGCATCTCGCTGGCGGCCATGGCCCATCTGGCCGCGGCCACGCCCAACCTCACCTACGCCTGCGACACCCATTACCCCTGGCAGTCGGAAGAGGTGATCCAGGGCGGGCGTTTGCAGTTTGACGACGGGGCCATCGTCGTCACCGGCGAACCGGGGCTGGGCATCGAACTGGATCGCCAAGCCCTCGCTCAACTGCATGAGCAGTATAAGGCGTGCGGGCTGACGGCGCGCGATGACGAGATCGAAATGCAAAAAGTTCAGCCGGGTTGGAAGTTCATGGCGACCCGCTGGTAGGTATCCTAGCGGTAGCGGGGCTTGGGATGTTGGTATGACCTCCACGTCGCACTATTCAGAAAAGCCGATCGGTTTGCGTGGGCCAAATCCATCAGGTACACTGACCGGAAACATTGCTTTCCCTTGTCCCCTGGTAGGCGGTTGCGCCGTCTAGCCGGAGGGTTGAATTGGAGGATTGTATGACGACACCTACGACACTGGTCGAGCGCGACCAGGCTCACTGGCTGCACTCGCTGCATCACCCCAGCGCCCATCAAACGCCGCTGATCTTTGAATCGGGTCACGGCATCTGGCTGCGCACCGTGGACGGCAAGGAATATATCGACGGGCTGGCCGGGCTGTGGAACGTACTCGTCGGCCACGGCAACACCGAGTTGGCCGACGCTGCCCAGCAGCAGATGAGCACGCTGGCCTATGCATCCAGCTATGTCGGCGCAAGCAACCTGCCCGCCTTAGAACTCGCCGACCGGCTGGCGGGCTGGGCCTACCCCAGCCTCAACACCACCTTCTTCACTTCCGGCGGCGCGGAATCGAACGAGAGCGCCTTCAAGACCGTGCGCTACTATTGGCGGCGGCTGGGCAAACCGGACAAAGTCAAGGTGATCGCACGCCAGCACGGCTATCACGGCATCACCCTGGCCGCCATGAGCGCTACCGGCATGAGCGCCTATTGGCCGATGTTCGAGCCGCGCGTGCCCAACTTCCTGCACATCCCCGCGCCCTATCCCTTCCGCTTCCCCGCCGGCCAGATCCGTGAGGGCGAGACCGTGGGGCTGGCCGCGGCGCGGCTGCTGGAAGAAGCCATCCTGGCTGAAGGGCCGGAGACCGTCGGCGCGTTTATCGCCGAACCGGTGCAGGGGGCCGGCGGCGTCATTGTCCCACCCGACGACTACTTCCCGCGCATCCGCCAGATCTGCGACCAGTACGACGTCTTGTTTATCGCCGACGAGGTGATCACCGGCTTTGGCCGCACGGGCGAATGGTTTGCGCTCAACCGCTGGGGCGTGCAGCCGGACATCATGTCATTTGCCAAGGGCGTCACCTCCGGCTATCTGCCGCTGGGCGGCATCCAGATCTCCGACGCCATCCGCGAGGTGATCATGAGCGCCGCCTCCAGCGAGCGCTGGATGCACGCCTACACCTATTCGGGCCATCCGACCTGCTGCGCCGTCGCCAACAAGAACCTGGATCTGCTGCTGCGGCTCGGCGTGGCCGCCAACGCCAAGACCCAGGGCCGCCGGCTGCTTGCCGGGCTGCAAGGGCTGCAAGCCGAGTTTGAGATCATCGGCGATTCACGCGGGCTGGGGCTGATGGCCGCCATCGAGTTTGCCGACCCGCAGACCAAACAGCCTGCGCAGATTGGCGAAAAGGTACGCCAGGCCTGTATGCAGCGCGGTCTCTACACACGTCTGATCGGCAGCGACATCCTGGCCTTTGCGCCGCCGCTGATCATGAGCAGCGAGGAGATCGACCTGATGCTGCAGATCGTCGGCGAGGCCGTGGCTGCCGTCGCCCGCGACACCAGCCGCTAGACAAGACCCTACACCAGACGCCATGTTCCAGGATTATCCCATTCTCGAGTTCGACGGCGCTCCCGAAGCCATCCTCGAACCCAAACGGTTAATCGAGCCGCTGGCCGAGATGCCGGAGCATGGCGTCATTACCTTTTTTCAGGATGTTATCAACCATTTTGTAGAGCAGGGGCTGGCGCGCGAGATCACCGCGATCACAAGCGAAATGGGCCGCCACCCGATTTATGTGCATCAGTTCCGCGGGCGGCCTCTCGCGCTCTTTCACCCGGGCATCGGCGCGCCACTGGCCGCGGGGATATTAGAGGAGGTCATCGCGCTCGGCTGCCGCAAGTTCATCGTCTGCGGCGGCGCGGGCGTGCTCAACCGTGATCTGGCGCAGGGCCGCCTGGTCGTGCCCAACGCCGCGGTGCGCGACGAAGGCACCTCCTATCACTACCTCCCGCCCAGCCGCGAGGCGCCGCCGACCGCAGCCGCACTGACCGCGGTGCTAAACACCTTGCAGCAGCGCAACGTCGAGCATGTGGTCGCCAAGACCTGGACCACCGACGCCATCTATCGCGAGACACGCCCGCGCATGGCGCTGCGCCGCCGAGAAGGCTGCGCCACGGTCGAAATGGAGGCCGCCGCGCTCTTTGCCGTGGCCCACTTCCGCGGGGTGGAACTGGCCCAAATTCTCTACAGCGGCGATAACCTAGACGCCGACGAATGGGACAGCCGCGGCTGGGTGCGCAACTGGGGCGTGCGCGCAATCCTCATCGAACTCGCCGCCGAAGCCTGTCTGGCAATCGACGCGACCCGCTGACCCTCCCGCCGCGGCCACGCATTGCCGGCGGCCTATCACATCTCCTCTAGACGCCGCGGGCGCAAGCGCGCGGCGGGTGCGACCGCATTGCTGCGCTTCGCACCCGCCGCGATTCCGTTTCTCCGTCGACTTGGTGTAAGATGGGGCCGATACGATCAGTGGGCTACCAGTTAGTGAAGGAACCGTCAAGCCGCCGCAAGTTGGGCAGTTCGCGCATTTGGAAGGGATTTTTCTTGGCGGCTTCCCGGTCGAACTCGACGCCAAGCCCTGGGCGCGTCGGCGGCAGCAGATACCCGTCTTGCCATTCGGGCTGCACGGGAACCACATCGGTCAACATCGTGCCGGGCCTGCGCGGCTGTTCCTGCACGCCAAAGTTCGATGTCGCCAAGTTGAACTGTAGACACGCCGCCGACGAGATCGGCCCCAGCGGATTATGCACCGCCATCTTGATATAATGCGTTTCGCACCATCCGGCGATCTTACGGGCTTCGGTGATGCCGCCGGCGATACACAGATCGACACGCGCATAGTCGATCCACTCTTCTTCGATCAACTGGCGGAATTCCCATTTGGAGCTAAACTGTTCCCCCGCGGCCAGTGGGACATGCACCCGCGGGCGCAGCGTCTTGAATGAGTCGGGGTTCTCACAGCGCAGCGGGTCTTCGATAAAGAAGGGACGGGTCGTCTCGATCTCACGGCACAGCCAGACCACATCGGGCAGGTCTAGCCGGGTATGGACGTCAAAGGTTAGTTCGATGTCATCGCCCACGGCGTCGCGCACGGCAAAAAACTGGTCAATCGCCATCAGCACGGCTTTGCGCGGCTCCAAGATTTCGCCGTCTTGGGGCAGCCCCCAGCGTACAAACTTCCAGCCTTCCTCCTTGGTCGCAAGGCAGGAATCGACCAGCGCCTGGAGATCGGTGGCGTGGCCTTGATTATGCGGGTAGCACACGACCTTATCACGCACCAGACCGCCCAGCAGTTCATAGATCGGCACATTGAGGGCTTTACCCTTGATGTCCCACAGGGCAATGTCGATGGCGGAGATGGCCGAGGTGATAATGCGCTGCGCCGGGAAAAAGCCGCCGCGGAAAAGCAACTGCCAGATATGCTCAATCCGGCCTGGGTCCTGGCCGATGAGCAGCGGTTTGAGGTGTTCAATGGCGCCGACTACCGCCAGTTCTCGCCCGGTAATCCCGGCCTCGCCGACGCCGTAGATGCCTTCGTCGGTATCGACGACGACAAACAAAAAGTTACGATGCCCGCCCCAAACAGGGTAGGTTTCAATATTGGTGATCTTCATGGGAGCGCGGTCTCCGTCTAGTTGAGTCTGTCCGTTGAGTGTGGAGCAATGGGGCACGCGATCCGGCAGCCCGGCACACCCTCATTGTACCCCAACGCTTGGCAAGCCGAAACTCACAGAGGCGGCCGTCTAGGATCAACCTTTTCATTTCTCTAGATCAGGAGTCTGCTTCAATGTCCGACCGTATTGCTCAACCACGACCCGAGGACCACGTCAACACCAATTCGCGCCCTTCGGATCTTCGCATCACCGACCTGCGGGTCGCCAATCTGCGCGGCCTGCCCATGCGCGTCTCCCTCATCCGCATCGACACCAACCAGGGCTTGGTCGGCTATGGGGAAGTGCGCGACGGCGCGAGCGCGACCTATGCCCTGATGCTCAAGAGCCGTATCATCGGCGAGAACCCCTGCAACGTGGACAAGATCTTCCGTAAGATCAAGCAGTTCGGCCACCACGCGCGCGGCGCAGGCGGCGTCTGCGGCATCGAAATGGCGCTGATGGACCTGGCCGGCAAGGTCTACAACGTGCCTGCCTATCAGTTGGCCGGCGGCAAGTTCCGCGACAAGATCCTCTGCTACTGTGATACCCCGACCACGCTGGACGGCACGGAAATGGGCCATCGCCTCAAAGCGCGCATGGACATGGGCTTCAAATATCTCAAGATGGACGTGGGGATTGGCCTGGTACACGATGTGCCCGGCGCGCTGGTTGCGCCTCCCGGCATGTTGACCACGCGCGACGTCATGCACCCCTTCACCGGCATCCAGCTCACCGACAAGGGCATTGCCGCCCTTTCCGAGTATGTGGCCGCAGTGCGCGATGTGATCGGCTATGAAGTGCCCTTGGCTGTGGACCACTTCGGCCACATCGGCATGGAGTCCTGCATCCGCCTCGGCCGCGAGCTGGACAAGTACACGCTGGCCTGGTATGAGGACATGATCCCCTGGCAGTTCGCCGACCAGTGGGCGCAGATCACCCACTCGGTCACGACGCCGACCTGCACAGGCGAAGATATTTACCTGAAGGAAGGCTTTAAGGACCTGCTGCACAAGCGCGCCGTCAGCATCATCCACCCCGACCTGGCGACCTCCGGCGGCATCCTGGAGACCAAGAAGATCGGCGACTATGCCGAGGAATATGGCGTCGCCATGGCGATGCATATGGCGGCTTCGCCTATCTGCGCTCTGGCCAACGTCCACTGCGCTGCCGCCACCAACAACTTCCTGGTGCTGGAAAATCACTCGGTAGACCTGCCCTGGTGGAGCGAGCTGGTCGAGGGGCTGCCGCGCCCGCTGATCCAGGACGGCTTTATCGACGTCCCCGAAACGCCTGGGCTGGGCTTCACCGACATCAACGAAGACCTCTGCCGCCAGTGGATCGACGCCGACAACCCCAACTTCTTTGATCCAACCGATTACTGGGACAAGGAACGCTCCCACGACCGGCTCTGGAGCTAAGACGCATTGGCCCATTGAAAACCTGTGGGGCGCGCCTTCGGTGTGTCCCACAGGTTTGTTCGACGTCAAGAAGCCCTATCCGAAGACCGGTGCGGTTACCAATACATCACCGGCAAGTAAACCGTCCGGCGTAGCCCATTGCCCGGTGGAAACTCGGGGAAGACCGGCCCACGACAGATCACCCCGCCCGGCACTTCAATGGGGCACGGTGGCTGCGGGGTGACCGGGGGGTCATCCTCGGTTGTGCGCGCTGCAGCCACCGTAGCCTGTGCGTTCCCCGTCTCCAGGGCGACCGCCATCTGGAATGCGTGTGTCGAGCGGGGATCGTCTCCCAGACCGGCGCGCGCAAGCCCGCCGACCGCGACCCATGCGCCGAAGGCAAACACAGCGGCTGCACACCATTGCCGCCATCCTTTAGGCCCCATGCGTGACCACCCCTCCTTGCCCGCGCGGAACCGTCCCAAGCTCGCAACCATATGCACAGCCCAACGGTAGCACGAAAGCGCGGCGGCGCAGCCGTCAGCTTCCTGTCAATTGCGCAGCCAAGCTCGCCGGCTCGATTTGCCCTTCCCTCGCTTTTACCGGACAATAGCCCTAAACCGCTTTTCATCGACCACATCATCCCCGCACATCTAGGGAGGCTCCTTGTGCAATATACCAACCTTGGCCGCACCGGTCTGCGCGTCAGCCGGCTCTGCTTGGGCACGATGAATTTCGGCACGCACACCAGCGTGGACGACAGTTTTCAGATCATGGATCGCGCGCTCGACGCCGGCGTCAATTTCTTCGACACCGCCGACCGCTATGGCCGCGATGTAAGTCCGGGCTATACCGAGGAGATCATCGGCAACTGGCTGGCGCAAGGCGGCGCGCGCCGCCAACGCATCGTCCTCGCCACCAAGGTCTATGGCGCGATGGGCGAAGGCGTCAACGACCGCGGCCTCTCCGCCTATCACATCCGCAAGGCATGCGAAGACAGCCTGCGCCGTCTCCAGACCGACCACATCGACCTCTATCAGATGCACCACGTCGAGCGCACTACGCCCTGGGAGGAGATTTGGCAGGCGATGGAGCAGTTGGTGCGCGAGGGCAAAGTGCTCTATGTCGGCAGCAGCAACTTTGGCGCGCTGCACATTGCGCTGGCGCAGTTCGCCGCCGAAAAGCGCCACTTTCTGGGGCTGGTCTCGGAACAAAGCCTCTACAACCTCAACGCCCGCACCGTCGAGTTGGAGGTCATCCCGGCCTGCCGCCATTTTGGGCTGGGGCTGATCCCGTGGAGTCCGCTGTCGGGCGGGCTGCTGGGCGGCGCGCTGCAGAAGGCGGCTGCCGGTCGCCGTGCCAACGAGCGCGCGCAGGCGCGCATCGAAAAGCTGCGCCCGCAGTTGGAAGCCTATGAAGCCCTGGCCGCCGAACTAGGCGCATCGCCCGCCAACCTGGGGCTGGCCTGGCTGCTCCACAACCCGGTGGTCACTGCGCCCATCATCGGCCCGCGCACGCCGGCGCAGTTCGACGACACGCCGGCCGCTGTGGAGATTGCCCTTCCCGCCGATGCTCTCAAACGGCTGGACGAGATCTGGCCCGGCCCCGGCGGCGAAGCGCCCGAAGCCTACGCCTGGTAAGGCCCGTCCGGCCCCGGCGCTAAAGACGCCGAAGCTCAAGAACAACGCCCCCTGCTAGGGGGCTTGCGGATCCACATGCATTGCTGGGTATCTCAATAGAAAGCGACCCGTCTATGCCATCCCAGACACCGCTGCGCGTCGCCATCGTCGGCACGGCGCGCCGCTCCGACTATCTCTACGGCCCGATCGTGGCCGCCCTGCCCGGCGAAGTCGAACTCGTCTCCATCTGGGGGCGCAGCGAGGATTCGGCGCGGCGCTTGGGCGCAAGCCTGGGCGTGCCTCACTATACCGATCTCGATAAACTGATGCGCGAGACCATTCCCCAGATCGGCATTGTCTCGGTCAACTACAACGCCAACGGCCAGGTGGGCCTGATGGCCGTCGAGCATGGGCTGCATGTCCTGCTGGAGACGCCCATCGCCCACAAATTGAGCGAGGCCGATGCCATCATCGCGGCCGCGGCGGCGCGCAACCTGAAGATCGAGATCGCCGAGCAGTTTCACCGCCGCCCGCTGGAACAGATCAAGCTGGCGCTGATCGCCTCTGGGCTGTTTGGCCGCGTCTATTCCTCCTTCAACGACTTCGCCGGCCACGGCTATCACGGCATCAGCGTCATGCGCAGCTATCTGGGCTTCGACGCCCGCCCGACCCAAGTTACCGGCGCGGTGCGCCAATATGAACTGGGGTCCCACTGGGCGCGCATCGCCGACAAGACCGCGCCGCGGCCCGAAACCCAGGAGCATGGGCTGATCGATTTCGACGCCGGCCGCTTGGGCGTCTTCCATTGGACCAACGTGGGCTATGACTCGCCGCTGCGCTGGTGGCGCAGCAGCCGCTTCCTGGCCGAAAAGGGCATGGGCATCACCGTGGGCGTAGGGCTGGACGTACAGGAACGGCTCAGCCTGCTCGCGCCCGGCGGCGAAGCGCCTCACTTCATCACCGTTGAACGGCGCTGGGAACGGGTGGACGGCGGCGCGCTGGTCGCCATGGTCGCCCACACCGGCGACCCTGATCTGCCCATTGTACGCTGGGACAATCCTTTTCGTCCCGCCCAGCAGGGCCACGGCGTGCAGTGGCACGACGACGAGATCGGCGTGGCGGGCTGTCTGCTCAGCCTGGTCAACGCCGTGCGCGATGGCGGCGACCCCACCTACGGGCCGCAGCAGGGGCGGCTGGATCAAGAACTGATCCTCGCCATCCGCCAGTCGTCGGCGCAAGGCGGCGCGCCCGTCACGCTGCCCCTCGACCCCGCGGCACAGACGCTATGAGAGGGCAGCAGGCAGTGGGCAGTAGAGGCAGAGAAGAAAGGAGCAGGGATTGGGGAGTAGGGGCGGAACCCAGCGCGCCGCTTGGCCTTTGCGCCCTTTGTGCTTTTGCGGTGAACCCTCTGCCCCCACTGCCTATCTGCCTACTGCCTATCTGCCCACTCCCCAAAGAATGAGGAGCCATATGGACCGCATTGCAGCGTTGGACGTGTTCCCCCTGAGTATCCCGCGCGACACACCCTATCTTGGCCCGCTGGAGCCGGGCGTCACCGTCAGCCCGCACGGCTACTTTGTGCGGCCCGGCAACCAGACCGTCTACAGCGTCGACGACCATTCCGTGCTGGTTAGGGTAACCACCGAACAGGGAAAGGTCGGCTGGGGCGAAAGCTTTGGCGTGGTCGCACCCAAGGTCGCCAAGACGATCATGGAAGAGTTGATGACGCCTCACCTGATCGGTCGCGACCCGCACGACGGGCTGGCGATTGTGGAGGACATCTACAACGCCATGCGCGTGCGCGGCTTCTTCGGCGGCTTCTATGTCGATGCCCTGGCCGGGATCGACATCGCGCTCTGGGACCTGCGCGGCAAGCTGGCCGGGCTGCCCATCTGCAAGCTGCTCGGCGCGCGGCGTCACAGCCGGCTGCCGGTCTATGTCTCCGGGCTGCCGCGCGCCACGCTGCCCGAACGCGCCGCGCTCGCCAAAGAGTGGATCGACAAGGGCTTTGGCGCGGTCAAATTCGCCGCCGCCGTGGCCGACGAGGGTGAACCGGCCGAGATGGCTGCCCTGCGCCAAGCTCTCGGCCCCGGCCCGCAGATCCTGGCCGACTTTCACTGGCGCTACACCGACCAAGAGGCGATCAAGCTAATTACGCAGCTAGAACCCTATGACCTGGCCGTGGCCGAAGCGCCGGTGCAGCCCGAAGATATGGAGGGGCAGGCGCGCGTCGTGGCTGCGGTCAAGACCCCGGTCGCCATCGGCGAAGAACTGCGTACGGTCTATGAGTACCGCCCGCGCTTCACGCAGCGCTGCATGAGCATCATCCAGCCCGAAATGGCGCATATGGGCATCACCAGCTTTTGGCATGTCTGCCAGATGGCGCAGGCCTTCCACTGCCGCGTCATGCCCCATGCCACGATCGGCGCCGGCATCGCCCAGGCTGCCAGCCTCCAGGTCTCGGCCGCGCTGGCGAATTTCGCCATGCACGAATACCAACACTCGATCTTCGACCGCAATCTCCAGTTTGTCCAGGGAAATATGCGCTGTGAGGCGGGCTACTTCTATCTGCCCGACGGCCCCGGCTTGGGCGTCGAACCAGCCCCCGCGCTCTTTGACTTTGTGATGCAGGACTAGATCCCTACACCACGCGATGCAGCGGCGGCTCCCCCGCCAGCACACGGCGCACATTCGTCCATTCAAGCGCGCGCCCGCCGGGGATCGTCGCGGCCGCGGTGTGCGGCGTCAAGAGCACGTTGGCTGCAGGCTCACGCGCCAGCATCACCAGCGGGTTATCGGGCCGCAGCGGTTCCCACTCAAACGTGTCCAGCGCCGCGCCTCCCAGATGCCCCTGGCGAATCGCACCGGCCAGCGCCGCCTCGTCGATCACGCTGCCGCTGCCGCAGGCCACGACAAACGCGCCGCGGCGCATGGCGGCAAAGGTCGCGGCGTTGAGCGAGCGATCCGTTTCAGGGCTGTAGGGCAGCAGCACGCACAGGAAATCACACTCGGCCACAATCGCCTCCGGCGCGGCATAGGTAATGCCCAGCGCCGTCTCGGCGGATGCGGACAAGCGCCGCCGCTTGTGATAGAGCACGCGGGCGGGCGCAAACGGCGGCAGCCGCCGCGCCAGCTCAGCGCCGCTCTCGCCAAAGCCGAGGATGCCCACCGTCTGCCTATAGATTCCGCCAATATTCGTGCGCCCCGACCAGTTATAGGCAAAAATATTCTCGTCGGTGCGGCGGCTGGGACGGTCCCAGTCGCCCGCGGCCTGGGTGATGGCGCTCACCTCCGGCAGCCGCTTCGCCAGCGCCAGCATCTGCATCAGCATATGCTCCGCCACCATAATGCTGCCGATGATCGGCCAGGTGCAGACCGGCACGCCCGCAGCCTGCGCCGCGGCTAGGTCGATGTCATAGGCCAGCGACCCCAGCCGCTGGATCAAGCGCAGACGCGGCCCCGCCGCGATCAGCGCCGCGTCGATCTCCCCGCTGCGCTCGCTCATCAGGAATTCCGCATCGGCCAGTTCGGCCAACACCCGCTCACGCGGCGGGCGGCGCAGCATCACAACCTCCACCCCGGCAGGCGCTGCCGCCCGCGCCGCCTCCTGATGGTGCGGGCTGCGCTCGGTCAGAAAGGCCACCTTATGCAGGTCGCTCATCGTCTTGCTTCCGTTTCCCTTCTTT
>JADLFO010000065.1 GCA_020845455.1 Caldilineaceae bacterium | reverse complement strand
CACAGGCCTACGCCATCCTGACCCTGTGCCGGGCGCTCTATACCTGCCGCCATGGGGCGCAAGTCTCCAAACGGCAAGCGGCTCTGTGGGCGATTGAAACCTATCCGCAGTGGGCGTCCTTGATCACACAGGCGCTGGCGTGGCGCATCGCCTTGGATGATGCCGTCGATCCTGCGCCCACTATGCCGCAGACCACAGACTTTGTGCAGTTCGCCGTCGCGCAGATCGCCCCCGCGTCCCCGACCAGGCAGGGGGCGGGATGAGCTTCGCCGTCGAGACCGATCACCTGGGCAAACGTTTTGGCACAGTCACTGCTGTCGACGACCTGTCGCTGCGCGTGGCCCAGGGGGAAATCTATGCGTTCCTGGGTCTCAACGGCGCGGGCAAGACCACCACGATCCGCATGCTGCTCGACATCGTCAAACCGACCTCCGGCGCTGTACGCATTTTAGGACAGCGCGTCGCCGCAAACAGCAATCCACCTTGGGCCGCAGTCGGCTATATGGTCGAGACGCCCCACGCCTATCCTGAACTGACCGTGCGCGAAAACCTGGAAGCTGCCCGCCGCCTCCGCCCCGGCACGCAGCGGAGCGCCGTCGACCGCGTGATCCAGCAGTTCGCGCTCGATCCCTATGCCGAACGCCGCGCCGGCACGCTCTCCCAAGGCAACGCCCAGCGGCTGGGTCTCGCCAAGGCACTGCTGCACAACCCGCAACTGCTGATCCTGGACGAGCCGGCCAACGCACTCGACCCCGCCGGGATCGTCGAAATCCGCCAACTGCTGCGCGCTCTGGTGCGTGAACAGGGCGTCTCTGTGTTTATGTCAAGCCATATTCTGGGGGAGGTGGCGCGGCTAGCCGACCGCATCGGCATCCTGCACCAAGGGCGGCTGGTGCAGGAACTCAGTATGGAGGAACTGGAGCGCAACCGGCGGCGCTGGTTGGCAATCCAGGCGCGCGACCTGGAGGCGGCGCGGGCGGCGCTGGCCCAGGCCGGGTTTTCCGCGGCCGTCACGCCCGACAGCGCGCTTCACATCGTCAACCCAGCCGCCGTCCAAGCGCCGGATCTCGTCGCAACCCGTCTGGTGCAGGCCGGCTGCGCGCCGACCCGACTCGCCGTGGAACAGGAAGACCTGGAGCATTACTTTCTGCGCCTAGTCGGAATCGAGGAAACGCCAGGCGGGGGAGACGCGGCATGACCAATCTGGTTCAAGCGGTCTGGGTAGAACTGCTCAAAGCACGGCGCTCAACCATGCCGCTGCTCACCCTCTTGGCGTTTTCGCTGGCGCCCTTCGCCGGCGGCTTTTTCATGTTCGTGCTCAAAGACCCCGATCTGGCGCGGCGCATGGGGGTGATCAGCGCCAAAGCGCAGATCACAGCCGGCTCCGCCGACTGGCCGACCTATCTAGGCTTGCTGGCGCAGGCGATTGCGGTCGGCGGTCTGATCCTCTTTGGCTTTATCGCCAGTTGGGTCTTTGGCCGCGAATATTCTGATCACACGGTCAACGACCTGCTGGCGCTGCCCACGCCCCGCGCCGCCCTTGTGCTCGCCAAATTCGTCGTGATCGCGCTCTGGTCGGCGGCACTGAGCGCGGCTATCTATTTGCTTGGTCTCGGCGTGGGGATGGCCGTGGCGCTGCCGCCCGCCACAGCCACGACCTTTTGGCAAGGGACGATGACCGTCCTGGTTACCGCGGGGCTGACGATTGCGCTGTGCATGCCCATCGCCTTCTTTGCGAGTGCAGGACACGGCTATCTCGCGCCCATGGGCTTTGCCGTCCTCACCGTCATCCTAGCGCAAGTGATCGCGGCGACGGGCTGGGGCGAGTATTTTCCTTGGGCAGTCCCGGCGCTCTACACTGGCACAGCCGGCCCACTCTACGCCGACCTCGGCCCCGCCAGCTTCGGGCTGGTCATCTTCACCAGCCTGGCCGGGCTGCTCGCCACCTTCGCCTGGTGGGAGTGGGCCGACCAGACACATTGATTGTTGTCTTTCTTCTCTGCCCTTTGGTCCTTCGCGCGCTTTGCGGTGAATCTATCCGATCTGCTCCGCCAGCAGTTCCGCTACATCCTTGACGACCACGCCGCCGCCCTGCTGCTTGGCCGCGTCGCTTAACATTGTCAGGCAGAAGGGGCAGCCAACTGCCACCGTCTTGGCGCCCGTCGCCGCCGCCTCCTTAAAACGGTGTACGTTGACCGGCTCGGCCCCGTGTTCCTCTTCTTTCCACATCTGCGCGCCGCCCGCGCCGCAGCAGAACGACTGCTGCCCATGGCGCGGCATCTCGACCAGCGTCGCGCCCAACTCGCCCAGCGCGGCGCGCGGCGCCTCCACGATCCCATTGTGCCGGCCCAGATAGCAGGGGTCGTGAAAGGTGATCGTGTCGCTGCTGTCGTTGCGCTGCACGTCGATCTTCTTGGCCGCGGCCAGTTCGGAGAGCAGTTGCGTGTGATGGATTACCGTATAGTGGCCGCCATACTGCCCATACTCCTTGCCCAGCGTGTGCAGACAATGCGGGCAGGTCGTCACAATCCGTTTGGGGCTGACCTCGTTAAGCGTTTCGATATTGGCCTTCGCCATCTCATAGAAGAGATATTCATTGCCCGAACGCCGCGCCGCATCGCCTGTGCAGCGCTCCATCTCGCCCAACACGGCAAAGTCCACGCCCGCCGCGGCCATCACCTTGGCAAAGGCGCGCGCCGTCTCTTGGGCACGCGGGTCATACGAAGGCGCGCAGCCAACCCACCAGAGGATCTCCGGCTCCGGCTTCTCGTCGATCGTCGGCACCTCCAGCCCTTCGGCCCAGTTCAGCCGGTCGCCGGCGCGCAGATTCCACGGGTTACCGTTGCGCTCCATGCCGCGGTAGGCGGTCTTGAGTTCACTGGGGAATTCGTTCTCCATGAGCATCTGGCGACGGCGCATATACAGGATGTCGAACATCGGCTCGTTGCCCACCGGGCAGATGTCGATACACGCGCCGCAGGCCGTGCAAGCCCACACCGCCGATTCGCTGATGGCATAGTCCATCAGCCGTTGTGGTGAGCACTCTCCCTGACCCAATTCCTCCAGATGCGTGTTCAGGTAATAGCGTTTGTTGACCTCCAGCGCCGAAGGGGATAATTCCTTGCCCGTCACATAGGCGGGGCAGACATCTTGGCAGCGGTTGCACATGATGCAGGCATAGGCATCGACTAGATGCGTCCAGGGCAGTTCCTCGATGCGCGCCACGCCAAACTCTTCCACCGACTCATCTTCAAAGTTGATCGGCTCGAGCGTACCCAGCGACGTGCGCTCCGGCTTGGTCAGGAAGTTGACGCCCGACAGGATCAGGTGGAAATGCTTGGTATAGGGGAAATAGGGAATAAAGGCCAAGATCAAGCCCAACGCGACCCACCAGCCCAGATGATGACCCACGGTCAGCGCATCCGGCCCCAGACCGTCCCACGACTGCGCCAGCAGCGTGCTGACGGGCCGCCAGGGGTCAAAGCCCCCCTCCTGCGCCACGGCAAAGCTTTCGCCCACCAGCCGGAAACCGACATGCGCCAGGATAAACAGCCCGACGATCAGCGAGTCGCGGCGGATCGCCCCTTGCAGCACCGGCTCAAACAGCTTGATATTTGACCGGTATTTGAGCGCGGGGCTGTTGAAGACAAAGCGCCGCAGAAGAAAATAGACCATCCCCACCAGCACCGCGGCCGTAAACAGGTCGGCCAACAGGCGATAGAGGTCGCCGATGATGTTGTGGCCCAAGAAGGTGATCGGGAACAGCCCTTGCAAAACATCGCCAAAGTTGACCAGGAAATAGAAGGTAAAACCCCAGGCGATCATCACATGGAAGATCGTGCTGACGCGCCGCGACTTCCAGATTGAGCCTTGAGTAATCCACTCAGTCAGCGCGGCGACGGCGCGGCTGCCCATCTGCGCCAAAGTGGGCATCGCACCCTGGCCGCGGCGAATGACGGCGTAGACATAGCGGAAGCTGAAAAACGCATAGCTCAGCGACGCGACGACCAAAAAGAGAAAGAGCAGTTTTTCGCCTAGTGTCAGCATAGGAATCCCTCGGATTGGTGCAAGCGTAGGGCACAAATTCTCAAGAAAGACTTTATCCGAGCCGGGTTTTGAGACCGTTCCGATAGGGTACACTAGGTGGACGAGAAAACCAATCGGGGCGCGCCCACCACCGTTCACCGTAGCCGCCCGCCCGAGGCTAAAGCCGCCGGGCTAAACAGCAACGCCCGCTCAAGCGGGCTTCCTTTCGTCGCTACTCGACCGCATCGAACGGCGGCAACATACCGCCGCGACAATAATAGACCGAATTCGCAGCGGCAGTATGCTGCCGCCGATGCGCCCCCAGAGCGCGCCACAAGCGACACCGAAAACCGCCGCTACGACATTCCTGAAATGAGTTGGGGCGGAGCGAGGAGGACTCATGGCAAGGGGGCACGTTCGTTTTGCGTGAACGTGCCCCCTTGCCTTTGCTTCTTTCTTTGTCTGACCTTTGCGCCCCCTGCGGTGAATTTCTTTAGATGATCTTCACCGCCGGCGCGGGCTGTAAGATCAGCAGGCTGATGCGCGACGCGATCTTGCGCGCCAACCGGCGGAACGACTTGGCCGCCTCGCTCTCCGGCGCATCAATCACGATCGGGCGGCCGCTGTCGCCGCCCATGCGGATGCGCGGGTCCAGCCCCACCGTGCCCAGGAACTCTACCTCCATCAACTGCGCCGCGCCCTCGCCGCCGCCTATGCCAAACACCTCGCCGCTCATGTTCTCCACCACGCCGAGGATCGGCACTTCCAGCCGCTTAAAGGCCGTCGCCCCGCGCCGCGCATCGCTGATCGCCACCGCCTGCGGCCCGGTCACAATGACCGAACCGGTAAGCGGCACGCTCTGTGCCAGGCTCAGTTGGGCATCGCCCGTGCCGGGGGGCAGGTCCACGATCAGATAGTCCAGGTCGCCCCAGCGCACATCAGTGAACAACTGTTGGATCGCCTTGTGCAGCATCGGCCCACGCCAGACTACGGCCTCGCCTTCGGGCATCAAAAAACCCATGCTGATCACCTTGACGCCAAACGCCTCAAACGGAACCAGCTTACCGTTGTCCACGCGCGGCTGGCCGCTCAGCCCAAACATCATCGGAATATTCGGCCCATAGATGTCGGCGTCGAGCACGCCTACCTTGGCCCCGTCCAGCGCTAGGCTCACCGCCAGATTGGTGCTCACCGTGCTTTTGCCCACGCCGCCCTTGCCGCTGGCGACGGCGATGATATTCTTGATCGGCAGGTTGAGTTTGGCCGTAATGCGCGCATCGGGGCGCACTTGGGCGTCGAAGCGCACATGGACCGCTTCCACCCCCGGCACAAGCCGCATCACCGCTTCAGACGACTCCTGCTCGATCTGCCCGCGCAGAGGACAGGCGGGCGTCGTCAACATCACCGTGAAGCCGACCGTGCCGCCGCTGATCGTGATGTCATGCACCATGTTCAGCGTGATCAGGTCGCGGTGTAGTTCTGGCTCCTGCACCGTGCTCAACGCCGCGCGCACGGCGGCCTCCGTAATGCCGGTTGGTTCGTGATTCTGTGCAGCCATTGGTCTATCCTTGTGTTTTATAGATATACCGCGTTATCGCAACGGCGGTCAGATTCGCAAAATATACAGCACATGCCGATATGGCGCTCGCACCGTGCGGACACGAACTATCGTGTCCGCACGCAAATACCATGCTGTGCGCACATGCCCAAAGATCAAGCGGGGGCGGCGTGCAGCCTTTAGCCTTAGTCTAGCCGAATTCGGCGGCCCTGTCCGTGACTGAAGTCTCGTTTCGCCCCACATCCGCCGCGATCATCTGCGCCACCCGGCGGCCCATCTCCACCGCATAGTTCGTGCCCCGATCCCACGGGTAAACCTGGCTCATCGAGGCAAAGTACAGCCCGGCCAGCGGCGTACGGATGTCGGGGATCATCGCCGCATAGCCGACCGGCGGCACCGGCTGCGCATACGTCGCCTTGTGTACCCAGGCCCCTGTCACCCAGTCGGGCCGGAAACTCGGGTTGAACTTGGCGAGATGGGGCGCAAACTCTCCCAGCAGCGCGTCCACGTCCATGCCAAAGTAGGGATGATCCGGGTCAAGATAGTCGCCGATGTAGATCAAATGGTCGCCTGCATAATGGCGCGGGTCGATCATATTGGTGTGTTCGACCAGCGCCAGAAAGGGCAGCCCCTCGCGCTTGGGAATATTGGCCCAATAGATCGGCGGCATCAGCGGCTGCTTGAGCGCCACCGCCGTCACCACCGCGCCCATGCTGCGCAACCCGGCCAGCGCGGAGAGATAACCGGCGGGCAGATCGGGCGCAAGCCGCTGCATCAACTGCGGGCTGACCGTGCTCAATACCACATCAAACCATGCCGGCGCTTCGCCTGCCACATCCACGCGCAGCCCGCCCTCCGGCGCAGGCGTAATCGCCTGCGCGCGCGCCTGGGTGCGGATCACCGCCCCCTGCCGCCGCGCCGCGTCCGCCAGCCCATCGACAAAGGCCTGAAACCCGCCGCGGTAATAGCCCAACTGCTGCGTGCGTTTGACCATGCGCGCCCAGAACCAGGCCAGGTTCACATCGGCGAAGTGCGCGCCAAACTTCCCTTGCAGCATGGGCTGCCACAGCGCCTGATAGGCCGTGCGCCCCATCCAGCGCTCCAGCCAGCGGTCGGCCAAGACACGGTCAAACCGCCGCCAAGGGCGCAGCGGATGATAGCGCAGATAGCCCAACACCGCGCCCATGCGCAGCCGATTCCACAGCGACAGATGGGGAAATTGCAGCACGCGCAGCGGCGTATCCAGCGGATAGTTACGCCCCTGGTAATACATCGCCGTAATCGGCGTGTGGAACTCCAGCAGCCTGCTGAGTCCCAATTCACGCGTCAGGCCGATGATCGCGTCGTCGTTAGTGAACAGGTGGTGATAGAAATGTTCGAGGGGCCATTCCCACTCGGCGCGGCCCCGAAAACCGGCAGCCAACCCGCCGAGCGCCGCGCCGCCCTCCAAAACCGTGACCGCAAAACCCGGCATGCGGGCAAGGTCATAGGCGGCGCTCAAACCTGCGATGCCGCCGCCGATGATGGCGACGCGCCGCCCATGCGCCGGGACGGTCGATTCACTCATGCCAAACCCATTTCAAGGGCCGGCTGCGGCCTGTCTGTGACATTTGCATCGCTGCCGCCCATGTTCAGGCCGCCAGCGACAGCTCACTGCGCACGCCCTGCTGCAAATGCTGGCTCAGTTCCTTCTTCGCCCGGCCATAGAGTTCAAGCAGATCGCTGTCGGAGCCTTTATAGGATTGGACCGTCTGCGTGGCGCACAAAAAGCAGCCGCGCAAAAACTTATAATTGTTGCTGTTACAGCGCAGACAGCCGTCCAGTTCAATCATCATCAGCACAAAGGCCAGGCTGTCGGGGTGAGTCTCCGGCAGCGCCGCCACCCGGTCCACCAATTCACGCCATTCCTCGCCGCGCAGATCGCGCAGGCTGGGGATCAAATGGGCCGGGAAGAGGAGTTCAGCCTTTGAATGAACTGCAAACTCGCTTAGGTCCGACATGGATTCCTCCAATTGACTCAATAGTCCAACAAAACAGAGCAGCGCAGCCCGTTTTGCTCGGCGCTAGATTTCCAGCGCCACGTTCGGCAGCTTCACCAACTGCGGCTCGCCGTTTGGCGCGGGCCGGCCCATCAGCAAGTTCAGGTTGCCCACCAACTGCTGCACGTCGATGCCCGTCTGGGCGCTGACCGCGGCCAGCGTCGCGTCCGGCTCTACCGCACAATGATCACAGCCGCCCAGATGGAACCCGGCAAAAATCTGCTCGGCCTGGGGGTGCATCAGCAGCGCCTCGCGCACGCTCATCTCTGGGGAGAAAGCCGGGCCGTGCGCCTGCCGGCGCAGCGCCACACGCAGCCGTGCGGCCTCATCCTGCAGCCGTTCCTGCAAACGGCGCAGATCGTCGTTGGCGTCAAACAGCGCCTTATTATAGCGGTCCAAACGGCGGCCCGCCGTCTCCAGCTCTTGGTTGAGCTTCCACGCATAGCCCAACGCAGCCAGGGCCACCCCCAACGCCAACCATGCTATCAGTGTCGCCATTGCCGTCTCCACTTCACCGGGTTCCGTTTTGCCGGTCTCAGAAAGGCCGCGCTACTCCAAGATAAACGATTCGCCGGGCTGCAGCACGGTGCAATCGATCTCCGCCAGCGCCCGCAGCTTACTCGCAAAGGCGTGTGCGTCCTGCCGGATCACCGGGAAGGTCTCATAATGGACGGGGATGACCTGCTTGGCCTTGACAAATTGCGCGGCCAGAATCGCGTCGTCCGGCCCCATCGTAAAGTTATCGCCGATGGGCAGCAGCGCCAGGTCCACGCCGCCCGCCTCGCCGATCAGCTTCATGTCATAGGTGAGCGCCGTATCGCCCGCGATATAGACATCATGCCCGTCGTTAAAATGGATCACCAGGCCGTTGGGGTCGCCGCCGCTGCTGCCGTCGGGCATCGTCGAGCTGTGCAGCGCCACCACCATCTTCACCCGGCCAAACGGAAAGGTATAGGCCCCGCCCGTGTTCATGCCGTGAACCCGCTTGGCCCCATGCTTCTCCATCCAACTGGTGACCTCGAAATTGCCGATCGCCAGTGCGCCGGTGCGCTTCGCCAGCGCCGGCGCACTGGTCGTATGGTCGCCGTGACCATGCGTCAAGAGGATGTAGTCCGCCTCAACCTGGTCGACCGTGACCGGGGCCGCCGGGTTGCCGGGCGCAAAGAAGGGGTCTACCACCAGCTTGGCGCCGCCCGTCTCGACGGCAAAGGTCGAATGCCCATAGTAGGTGAATTTTACGCTCATGCCCTTCCGCCTTCTAGCTCGATATGCCTTGCCCCAGTTCGGCCCTGTACAATAAGACAAGCCAGACTCACCGCACCGGCAAGTCTGGCTCTCTGCACCCTAGTCAACTCCCGCAGGCGGTGCAGCGCACGCCGGGAGAGGATTTGCTGTGCTGCCGGCAGGGACGCCACAGGATGAGCCTACTCCGCGCTCTCTTTCCGCTGCTTAGCCTTTTCGGCGGCCTTACGTTTCAACTCCTCCAGACGGGCCTTCTTGGCGGCGTCATCGCCGTCTGTCGCTTCGGCTATGCCGGCCTTCGCCGCGGCAGGGGCGGCCCCTGCCTTTTCACGCGCCGCGGCGGCGCGCGCCGCCGCCTGCTGCTTCAGCGCCTCCAACTCCTCTGGGGAGCGCTTGGGCTTGGCCTCACCGCCTTCGGATGGCGCTGCGTCCGCCGGGGCGCTCGCCTTGGCCGCCGCCTTCTCGGCTTGAGCCTGTGCCCTGGCCGCAGCCTTGGCACGTTCCTCTTCTTCGGCCTTGCGCCGCAGTTCTTCCTCTGCAGCATATTGGACCGGCCAGAGCGCAGCGTAATATTCGACTGGGACGGTCAACTCTTCCTTGTCGTAGATCAGCTGCGGATAGCGGTCATAGACGGCCAACTCATAGTCGTGGTTCATCTTGATCGCATCGAACGGGCAAAACTCGGCGCAGAAGCTGCAGCTCATGCAGATCGAAACGTCAATATGGAACTCGGCAGGGCGGGTGATCGGCTTGCCATTCTCGTCGGCATCACGCACGATCCAGATACACATCGGCGGGCAGACCTTGGCACAGATGCCACACGCCGTACAGCGATCCTCGCCCTTCTCGGTGTCCCACAACAACATGGGGAGAAAGCGGAAGCGTTCGGGCAACAGCCGCTTCTCCTCCGGATACTGGATGGTCAGCAGCCCTTCCTGGTCAATGGGCTGGTCGATGACACGCCACCCTTCGCCCAACTTGATGCTGTCCTCATAGCGGCTGGGCACGTCCTTACGATCATCGGTATAGGTTTCGACGAAATGCTTGAGCGTTACGCCGAGACCCTTCAACAAGCCGGTGCCAAACATCGGTCTTTCCTCTCCTAGCGCATGGCTTCAACGCATCATTTCAGCGCATGACTGCGAGCGCGGTGTTTTCGGCGCGTTTGTGTTAGCGGTCCACTTCGCCCAGCACAATGTCGATCGCGCCCAAGATCACCACGGCGTCGGCGATCTTATACCCCACCGACATGGGGCCAAGGGCGTTGAGGTTGATATAGCTGGGGGCGCGCACATGGTAGCGATAGGGGTTGGTCTTGCCGTCGCTCACCAGATAGAAGCCCAATTCGCCCTTGGGCGCTTCGACGCGCTGATAGACTTCGCCTTCGGGCGCGCGCAGCGTATAGCCGCCCTTGCCGCCCATGATCGTGCCAAACCCCTGGCTAAGCGTGGTCGACGCATAGGCGTTGATCTCGCCCGGCGGCATGTCGCGCAGCGCCTGCTGCAAAATCTTCACGCTCTGGCGCGCTTCCAAGATGCGGATATAGTAGCGCGCGTAGATATCGCTTTCGGGCAGCGTGGGGATGTCGAACTCAAAGCGGTCGTAGATGCAGTACGGCTCCGCCTTGCGGATGTCATAGGCAATCCCGGCGGCGCGGATTTGCGGCCCGCTCACGCTCAGCGCAATCAGGTCTTGGGGCGAGAGATAGCCCACCCCGCGCCCGCGTGCGATCACGATCTCGTTGTCGCTGAGCATATGGTCCAGTTGGTCCAAGGCACGCGGCAGGCGTTCGTGCGCCAGATAGCGGGCACGATCTTCCCAGCCCGGCGTCAAATCGCGCACCACGCCGCCAAAACGCATGTAGTTGCACATCATGCGGCTGCCGCTGACCTCTTCGAAGAGGTCCAAGATCATCTCGCGCTCTTCAATGGCATAGAGCGCCGGCGTCTGCAGCGCGCCCAAGTCGTTTAGGATAAAGCCGACCGACCACATGTGGTTTAAGACACGGGTCAGCTCGGCCATGACGATGCGGATATAGTTTGCCCGCTCCGGCACCTCGATCCCCGCCAGCTTCTCCACGGCCAGGGCATAGCCCAGGTTGTTGCTCATGGAGTTGAGATAGTCCAGCCGGTCGGTATAGGGCATGTTCATCAGCCACGTGTTGCGCTCGCCGATCTGCTCGTGGTTGCGATGCAGATAGCCCATCTCCGGCTCCAGGGCGAGGATCGTCTCGCCGTCCAGCCGGGCCAACATGCGGAAGACGCCGTGGGTGCTGGGGTGATGCGGCCCCAGGTTGACGACAATATCCTCGGTCGCCATCTCATAGCCGTCGCTGTCCATCGGCGCTTGGCTCACCGGCACATAGGTCACCGGCTCCTTCCAGTCATCCGGGTCCCAGCCCGCGGGGTAGGTCGTGTTTTTGTGCCAGGGCAGTCTATCTTCTTGGAAATGATACTTGCCGTTGGGGTGGCGGTTCTTGAAGGGCTTGAACTCTTCTTCGAAATAGGCCTCTTTCCAATCCTTGCGCATGGGGTGACCGTTAAAGCCATCCCACAACAGGATGCGGCGCAGGTTGGGATGCCCCTCAAACGTGATCCCATAGAGGTCATAGACCTCGCGCTCCTGCAGATTTGCGCCCGGATAGACGCCGGTGGCCGAAGGCACCGTCTCGTTCTTCGGCACGCGCACATGCAGCACCACCGGGCCGCCGCCCTTCTGGGTGCTGTAGAGGTGATAGACCACGTCAAAACGTTCGGCAACCCCGGCGCGCAGCTTGCCCTTATAGGCGCTGTAGTCCACGCAGGTCACGCCCGACAGAAAGTCATACTGCTCTTGGTCGCGCAGATAGGTCAAAAAATCGACCAGTTTGTCGGGGGCCACGACCAGGGCACGCTCGCTCTCCTCGGCCCACTGCCCCACCACCGCGCCCGGCACAGCCTGGGCAAAGGGGCTGTCCACTGCCGGGGTATCCGGGGATTCGGTCACGACGATTGCATCGCTCATAGATACGGCCTCTCTGAATGGCTATGCAGCGCCCGTTTAGGCCGTCTGCCTTTTGGCGGCGGCACGCGCCTTGGCTTGGGCAATGCGATCCTTGGCGGCATCCGACAATGCCGCCGGCGCGGCGGCCTCACGCTTTTCGCCGCCGGCCCGGCGTTTCTCGCCGTCGGCGGCGCTCTCCGGCTTGGCCAAGGTGTATTCTTTGATCAACTGCACCTGGCGCGGGTCAAAGATATCCGGCCCCAACAGCGGCACAGGAATCGCTTCGCTGGCCTCCTTGCGATACCAGGGCACCTTGGTGATACTCTGACGGTCCACCTTTTCGTGAATCTTCATCATGCCGTAGATCAGCGCTTCGGGCGTGGGCGGGCAGCCGGGCACATAGACGTCGACAGGGATATATTTGTCGATCCCGCTCACAACGTTGTAGCCCTCTTTGAAGGGGCCGCCGCCGGTGGCGCACGCGCCCATGCTCAACACATAGCGCGGCTCTGCCATCTGGTTATAGATACGCACAATCGCCGGCACCATCTTCTTGGTGACCGTGCCGGAGACAATCATCAAATCGCTCTGGCGCGGGCTGGGGCGCATGACCTCCATCCCAAACCGGGCCAGGTCAAAGCGGCTGGCCGCCGTGGCAATCATCTCGATCGCGCAGCAGGCCAGCCCAAACAGCAGCGGCCACATGCTGGTGCGGCGGCTCCAGTTATAGACCTTGTCCAAGGTCGTTACCATCACGTTGGCCTGGAGATCGTCGGGCACAACAATCGTGTCGTGCAGGTACTGGTTCACCTGCTCCTGCTTTAACGCGTAATAGTCTCCCGCTGGGGCATTCGCCATAATCTCGTACCGCCTTTAGTCAACTCGAATGATCGGTTCGAATGGTCAATTCGAACGCCGTCCCAGGCTGGGCCAGGGCCGGCTGGTCGCAAACAGTAGATGGTATGGTATCCCCTCGCTTGCCAAGATAAACGAGGTGGACGGGGTAACGGCTCCTCAAACCGGCGCCGGCGCACACAGCCAAGCGCCCAGGGCGCGGCGGCCCAGAGACCTGCTGCATTCTACCCGATGCCCCCTCGAAATGCAACTTTCTAGGGCAGCATCCCCGTTTTAGCCGCCTGGCTATCGGCCCGGTTACCGGAGGAATTTCTCTCAATTCAGTGAGAAAAATTATAGCGGGATGAACGCGCCGTGTCAAGTTCCCTTTTTCACAAAGACATTCCCAGAGCCATGCGTGGGACTCTGGCCGGCCACATAATTATCAACAATTTCATAAAAATTGACGGCGCTTCCGGCGCTGTGCTATACTCGGCCCAATCGAGTGTCCTACTCAAACATCCGATGGCTATTGTCCGTCGCCCCCGGAGCACGACACGGATCACACGGAACAACAACGGCGCGCCGCTACCCTGGAGGATTATCGCAACGTGTCAATCACTTGGCCCTGGAGCCGCAAGAAAACATCCAACATTCTCTGGCTAGACCTGGGGGACCTGGGCGACCTGGTTCACCCCGACGGTCCCCATGAGCAATGGCAGGATCACGGGCTGGGTCTGCTGCGCACCATCCTGCATCAAAACGGCATCCAGACCGACCTGGCCTCCACACGCGCCGTGACCTCCTGGGAGCAGCTCGCCCCCCAGCTCAAGGGCTACGATATGCTGCTCATGAATGTGCGCAGCTATACCTTCCCCTCGGGCTATAAGGCGGCCCAGATCTACAAGGAACTGAACCCCAACGGGTTGATCCTGGCAGGCGGCATGCATGCGACCGTTGCCATCGACGAGATGGAGGCGATCCCCCAGTTCGACAAGATCTGTCAAGGGCCGGGCGAGAAGATCATCGTCGACCTGGTGCGCGACCCCCACTCCTTCCCGCGCATCATCCGCGGCGAAGGGGCACGGTCGATGGCCGAATGGCCGGCGATCGACCGGACCCTGTGGCCGCAGCCCGCCAGCCGCAAGACGCGGCGCAAGTTCAACTGGCCGCTGGAACCGGAGTGCGGCTGGGGTCCCGGCCCCGTCGCCACGATCTTGACCAGCCGCGTCTGCCCGTGGCAGTGCGTCTTCTGCAACGAAAACTCCTACATCCCCAACATGGGCCGCCGGCCTGTGGACGCGGTGATCGAGGAGCTGAACGACCTCGACGACAAGTATGGCATCGGCTCGGTGGTCATCCACGACTCGATGTTCTTTCAAAACCCCAAATGGCTGCACGAATGGATCGACAAGTACCCGCGCAAGGCCAACAAGGTCTGGCCCTATTGGGCGGCGGGCCGCTCCGACACCGTGCGCCAATGGCCCGACCTCTTTGAGGCGCTGGTGCGCGAGACCAACTGGCGCACCATCTCCATCGGTTTTGAATCGGGCAGCGACCGCATCCTGCGGCTGCTCAACAAAGAATGCACCGAGGAAGACAACTATTTCGCCATCGACCTGCTCAACCGCCTGGGCGACGAGATGATGCGCAAAGGGCAGGAGCCGCCCAAGTTCTGGGCCAACATCATGCTCGGCATCCCCGGCGAAACGCCCGAAGACGCCTTCAAGACGATGCGCATGCTCAAGCATATGAAGTGGGTCTTCCCGTCGATCTCCTACTATGCGCCCTATCCCGGCTCAGCCCTGGGCTTCCAGCTCATCGCCGAGGGCAAAAGCCTGATGAGCAAGGACAACTATCACCGCTTCCCCGACGATGAGAAGGTCAAGGGCGTGGATTACAAGTTCTATCGCGAACTGCTCGCAGGCAAATACGACGACCGCATCAACCAGGGCTTGGACGGCGTCCGCTACGGCGCGGATCTCTACCAGGGCAGTTTGATCAAGGCATAGCGATGAGCAGCTTTAGCAACCCACACTACATGTATCTCTTCGACCTCAAGAGCGGCAAGAAAAAACTTGCCTATGGCGAATCGCCGGAGGACGCGCTGGACGTTCTGCGTGTGCGCCTCAGCGACGCCGAGATGGGCGAGATCTTGAGCGACCGCTACGTCAAGATCTCGCAGCGCGAGCTGCAAAAGTACATCTCACTCTTGGGGTAGGCTGTCGAGGAACGACCATGCGCTTGTCCGCTGCGGAGAAGGCTGTGCTGGCCGCGCTCGTCAGCGGCAGCCGGCTCCAGTCCCACCGCCACCTCGACGGGCGTAAAGAGTATGCCCTGCACACCCTCGACGATACCCGCCGTCCCGTGGCTGTCGCCGTGGTCGAACGGCTGCGTGACCACGGGTTAATTCAAAGCAACATGAAATTTCCTGCCGCCACCTATCTGCTCACCAGCCAAGGGCAGCAGGTAGCCAATACATTGACCCCTGCCGCCCTCCACCCGCTTACGGCGCGCACCTTCTCACGGCGCTAGGCTCAAGATCCAAACAAGCGCCAGGCGAGATCGGCCAGCCGCCAGGCGATGATGCTCCCCACACCCGCGCCGATGGGGCGCAGGCGCGTGTTGTGAAACGCGGTGAAACGCCACTCCCCCTCCTGCTTAACCGCCACCATCGTCTGTGTAGAGGCGCGCTCCGGCGTAGGGCTGGACTTGCCGGCCAAGACCGTATTGCCCGTGACATGCAGCAAGGCGACATCCGGCGCCAGAAAACGGATGTCTGTCGCCTCGCCCACCAGCCGCGAGCCTTTTAACCAGCGCGAAAAGAGCGGCTGATGGCCGGCGACGATGGCAGCTCGCCCCTTTTGATTCACCCCGTCAAACGCAACATAGTCGGCATCCGGCGTAAAGAGCGCGGCATAGCCCTCGGCATCTCCTGCCGCCCAGCGCGCCAACAACGCCTGCAGCAGATCGCGCAAAATCTGTTCATCTGCGCGCTGATCGCCTGTGCCATACTCCGCTGCATGGTTTGCAGTTGCACGAACCGCCTGGGTAGGTTCCATCTCTAAGCTCCTCTCTGCTCTAGCTACAGTCCTTGCGTCTGAGCGGCCCACGCCGCCCGTTTCCAGGCGGATTGGTCACGGCTACGCGACTGTGCTATACTGTAAGTCATCTCGTCAACTAAACAGCTTACACTCTAAGACAACGGCAGTATAGCACCGTTTTGCTTAGCTTGCAAGCTGCATGAAATCTAAATATCTCATTTTATAAGGAAAATGAGGCCTGATAGACAGAGCGCCATGCGCGGGCAAACAGAGCAAGCTGCACTCATTGAGGAGTTTTACCGCGAGGTGAGCCGCCTGAGCACCTGGACCGTGGTCTTTCATGGGGCCGTTGCCGCGCGCCTGGGTCTCAACCCCACCGATCTCAAGTGTGGCGCGGTGCTGGGTGAAACCGGGCCGATCCCTGCGGGAGAATTGGCAGCGCTGACCGGGCTGACCACCGGCGCGATCACCGGCGTCTTGGACCGGCTGGAGAAGGCAGGTCTTGTGCGCCGCGCCGCCGACCCCACCGACCGGCGGCGCGTGATTGTCGAGCCGCTCGACGACCCTGCACGCCTAGCGGAGATCATGCAACTGCTCGCGCCGCTGTCCGCAGAAACAGCCCAACTGCTCAAAGATCATTATGACAACGACCAACTGCGGCTGATCCTCGATTTTGTGCGGCGCAGCGCCGAGTTGATGCGCCGGCAGACGACGCGCCTGCGCGCGCAGACTCAAGAAGGGAAAACCGCGCCATGAGCCTTCCCGCCCCGGTACAGGCTGTGGTCGACGCCTATCTGGAGATCACGCGGGCTGAGGCCGGCACGCTCGTCGAAGGCTTGTATCTGGTGGGTTCAGTCGCGCTGGACGATTTTCAACCACACGCCAGTGACATTGACTTTATCGCAGTCGCGGCGCGGCGGCCTCAGCCGGCAGAACTCGCCGCGCTCGAACGTGTGCATACTCGCCTGCGGACGCAGCTGCCGCGTCCCTTCTTCGACGGCATCTACGTCACCTGGGCCTATCTGGCACGCGACCCTGCCGAACTTGGCCCCGGCCCATCTGTCCACGAAGGCAGCTTCCATCCCCACAACTGGGGCGAGCGCACGCCCATCGCCTGGCATACCTTGGCCCAACAGGGCGTGGGCTGTCGTGGCCGGGAATGTAGCGGCGATGCGGTCAAATGCGCTCCGGCGCAGTGGCGATCTCTAGCTCGCTCAGGTAGATCAGCGCGGCCTCTGCCGAATCACCGCACATCTCCGGCGTGGGGCGCAGCCGCACGCAGACCGCGGGCCGCCCCGGCTTGCCAAAGAGCGCACAGCGGTTGTCCGGCGTCAACTGTACACAGCGCACGCCAGCAGGCTTGCCGTGGGGCATCCCTGGGATCGGCGACGAGATCGACGGCGCAATACAGCAGGCAGCGCAGCCCACACGGCATTCCATATCTTACTTCCCCACAGCAGGCGGCAGATAGCCGTTCTCTCGCAGCCAGACCTCGGTGCGGCGCATCCCTTCGGCCAGGTCGACCCCCGGAACCCAGCCCAACCGGGCGCGCGCCTTATGGTTGCTGTAGCTGTTGCGGCTGCGCAGCGCCTGCACCGTGGCCCGGCTCAACCCTGGCTTGCGCCCTTGCAGCGCGGCGATGACCTCGTTGCCCAGCCCTGCCAGATAGGCCAGCGCATAGGGTGCAGACTTCAACTTCACCCCGACCATAGCGGCATAGGCCCCAAAGAACTCACGCCAGGGAACCGGCGCGCCGTCGGTGAGATTCCACGCCTCGCCTAGCGCGGCGTCATGCGTGGCGCAGAGCAGCAGCCCGTCGACCAGGTTGTCGATATAGACCGGCTTGCACAGGTGTTTGCCGCCGTCGATCAGCCGCAGCTTGCCCGCCTGGATGGCGGCCAGCGGGCGCAGCGTGAACTGCGGCGACCCCAGCCCATAGACCTGCGACGGCCGCGCTACCACTACGGGCAGCCCCGCTTGCCCCGCAGCCCAGACGGCCTCCTCTGCCGCCACTTTGGAATCGGCGTAGAGATCGCCCCGCGCCCGCGCCGGATAGCCCTCGTCGATCTCAAACACATGCTGCGGCGAACCGTAGACCGCGCACGAACTGAGATGCACAAAGCGGCGCACACCCGCTGTCTGCGCGGCCAGCGCCAGATGGCGCGTGCCCTCGACGTTTACCGCCCAGACCGCGTCCCGGCTGCCGCGCTCACCCACCCACGCCGCCCCATGATAGACCAGCGTACAGCCGTCCAGGGCCGCGGCCAGGCTAGCCGGGTCGGTCACGTCGCCGCGCGCGATCTCCACACCGGCCGCGGCCAGTTCCTCGGCACGGGAAGGGTTGCGCACCAGCCCGCGCACCGTCGCGCCCTCCTGCACCAGCCGCTGCGCCAGCCCGCTGCCGATATAGCCCGACGCGCCGGTGATCAAGATCGTTTGTCGAGCCAAGTCAAGCGGCATGGCGCTGGTTCTCACCATACATGCCATAGCGCCGGATCGCCGCGACCATGGCGCGCACGTTTTCCAGCTTGCAGTAGGAGGTGATCGAGTTGGCGCTGGAGATCATATAGCCGCCGCCCTTGCCCACCACCGCGATGCGCCGCCGCACCTCATCGTCCACCTCTTGCGGCGTGCCCTGTGTCAAGGTGTAATGCAGGTCGATGTTGCCCACCAGACAGACACGCCCGCCGATCTCCTGCTTGAGCGCCTCGATGTCCATACAGCCCGGCTCCAGCGGGTGCAGCGCCTGAAAGCCCAGGGTCAGCAGATCGGGCAGCAGCGGCATCAGGTTGCCGTCGGAGTGAAAGATCCAGGGCAGCCCGGTGGCCTTGATGGCATCGGCCACACGGCGCAGATGCGGCATAAACACCGTGCGCAGCGTACGCGGGCTAAACATCGGCCCGGCACGATAGGCCATGTCGTCAAAAGTCCAGATATAGTCTACCCCCAGGTCACGCAGCCGCGGCAGGACGGCGATCGTCCAGTCGGCATAGCGGCCCAACACCGTGTCGATCAGACCGGGGTCATCGGCCAGCGCATAGGCGAAATGATCCAGCCCCATGCTCAACAGCGTGGGCGACGCGCCCAGCCGCATCTTGGCGGAGACGGCATAGCGCCCCTGGTTGCGCCGGATCAACGCCTCGTTGGCGCGGTAGAGTTCCGGGTCATCCGGGTCGGGGAAGACCATGCGCGGGAGGTCGGCACGCGTACGGATACAGGGCGCGGCCACATAGTTGATGCCCTCCTGTTCGACATAGTCGGCAAAGATCGGCGGCAGAAAGGGCACGATCAGGTTGTCCAGCCCCATCGCGGCGTTGACCTCTTCGGGCAGGAAATCGGCGCGGCCCAGCAGGCCGCGTGCGATCACCTCGCTGACTTCGCCTTCGACAAAGGGCACGCGGTCGGGCCGGCCCAAGGCCAGAGCGCAAAGGACGCGTTCACGCGGGTTCATTGGCCCCTCCTTTCCAGCAGGGGAAGCGGCGAGGTACGCCGGATCGCAAGCGCAGACCAGACCGGGGCTAGACCCAGGACAGAGCTAGGCCGCTCGATGCGCCGCACATTCGACAATATTGGCGTCGTAGCTCATGCCGATCGATTCCCCCGGCGGCACGCGCAGAAAATCCTCATCCCATTCGCCGCGCAGCAGTTTGCGGATCAAGACAAGATCGCCCGCCAGCTTTTCAAAACGCCAGCCGCGTTGGGCGGCCACGCGCTCGGCATGGGCCGCGGCCGCCGCGCCGTCGCCCGCGCCCGTGTCGATCATAGCGGCGCGCGCATAGTGGCTCTGCCACGCGCCCATCGTCTCCATCAAATAGTCGGCGTTGTCCTGACCATACTTACGCACAAACTCCTCATATTGCGCGGTCGTATCGGTGCTGAGCGCGGTCGCGCCCAGCGCATCGCCCGGTCTGTGCCGTTCCAGATAATCGACCGTATACCAATAGGTGCCTGGCTCATCCTCAAACTGCATCTGATAACGCTGCCGGTTGCCTAGATAGAGCGTGATGCAGTCATGGGCGCGCGCGATCACCAGCGGCGTGTGGCGCGCCGTCAGCCCCACGGTCGCCTGGCCGCACACGCCATAGCCCAACACGATCGCATCATATTCCCCCGCGGGCACGGCGTCTACCGCCTCCTGCAGATGGCCGCGCAAATCGCCGGGCCGGTTGTGCAGCCCCAGTCTAAACATCGACACGTCGACCAGGTGCGGCGATTGTGCCGCACACAGATAGACCATCCGCGCCAGCGCTTCACAACTCAAGCATTTCAGCTTCATATACGCCCCTTGTCTGCCTCAACTCGCGGATTCACGCGACGGCTGGTATCATGATGCCCGCTGAACCGGACAACGTAAGTGGCGGCGGCATGGTACCGCCGCTACAATCGCTCTCTCTGAACTTTGCGTTCCTTGCGACCTTGTGGTGAATCTCTAATGTCTTTACTCCGGCTCAAGACTGCCAACACGATCCTCTACTGCCGTGAATGGCAGGCCACCGTCGCCTTCTATCGCGACCGGCTGCGCCTGCCCGTCACCTTTGCCTCAGACTGGTTTGTCGAGTTCGAGCTGACCCCCGGCGCACGGCTCAGCATCGCCGACGAACGCCGCGCCACGATCCACAGCAGCGGCGGCGCGGGCATCACCCTCACGCTCCAGGTGGACGACGCCGACGCCGCCTGGCAGACGCTTCACACCGCGGGCATCGCCGTGGGCAAGCTCAAAGACCATGCCTGGGGCGCGCGCGTCTTCTATCTGCGCGACCCCGAAGGTCACCGGCTGGAAGTCTGGTCGGCGGCCCCTTGAGCCAGTGTAGCCAGGTCGACGTGGCGCATCGCATCCACAGCGCACTCCCAGGCCCCTTCAGCGCACAGCCCATCCGCTGCCGCCGTCTCATAGCCGTCGAGCGCCGCCTGGATACAGACCGCACGGATCTGCTCCACCAGCGCGTCGAGCGGGACTACCTTAGTGCTTTTCGGTTCCAT
>JADLFO010000064.1 GCA_020845455.1 Caldilineaceae bacterium | reverse complement strand
GCGGCGCCTACTGACCGCGCACTGCGGCGCTTTGTGCCGCCGCAGGCACGCGCGATCGACTGAGAAAGAGATCGACATCGATGACTGTACAGCAGCCCGACGTGTATGCGGGCGAACCGCAGACCTGGGCCGACGACGAGATCGACCTGCGCCGCTATCTGGCGGTGCTCGTCGCCTGGTGGCGCGAGATCGCGCTCCTGACCGTGCTGATCACGGCGCTGGCCGCGGGCGCAGCCTGGCTCTGGCAGAGCCGTCAGCCCGCGCTCTATGCCGCCTCGACCGATGTGGTGATCGCACGGCTGACCAGCCGCATCGCCCTGGACGAGCGGATCACGACCTCTGAAGAAACCCAACAGGGCGGCGTGGCTTCCTGGCGCGCCTCGCTGGTGCAACTGGCGCAAAGCCCGGCCATCGCCGACGCCGTCTTTGCCGAACTCGGCGACCGGCTCCCCGCCGGCTGGTCGGGCCAAGAACTGTTGGGCAAGGTCACGGTCGACAACCCGGCCGGCCCCGACCCGCGCACCTACAGCGACATCATCCGCATCACGGTCAAGACCGGCAACCCCACCCAGTCGGCGCTGGTCGCCAACGCTTGGGCAGGCTATTTTGTCGACCACGTCAACCAGGTCTACGGGCAGGTCCCGGCGGATACGCTCGCCGTGGTGCAGAGCGAACTGGAAAACGCGCAGGCGGTCTATCTGCAGGCCGAAGAGTCGCTCCAGGCGTTTATCGCCGAGAGCCAGGCCGACAGACTGCAGCAGCAGATCCACGAAAAGCAAGCCCTGCGCCAGAACTTCCAGCAAGGCCGCAACGCGCTGCTGGCCGCCGCCGCCATCAGCGCCAACGAGGTGATCAGCAGCACGATCCAGGACAACCTGGACGCCCTGACCCAACTCTACAGCCGGCGCCGCTTGACCCAAGCGCAGTTAAGCCAGGCGCGCAACCTGGCGACCCAACTGGAACAGGCGGACCCTGCCGCCGGAGCCAGCAACCTCCTGGCGCTGCAACTGCTCAAGGCCCAAGTCTTTGCCCGGCCCATGACCAGCGCCGAACAGCCGCTCGCCGTCGACCTGACCCTCACGCTGCCCACGTTCAACGCCGACGCAGCCGCGCTGGCCGCCGACGCGCGCACCCTGGTCACCACCCTAGAGGGCTATCTGGCGCAACTGGACGGCGAGATCGCCGCCGCCTCGGGCGCGCTGCTGAATGCGCCCAACGCCGATCTGGCGAGTCAACTCCAAGCCGCGCCGGCTGCCGGCGCGGCGGGCACAGCCGACCCGTTCGAGCAGCCCATCGCCCAACTGGACGGCGAGCTGCAGGCGCTGCGCAGCCGGTTGGCCGCCGACCAGGCGCGCGAACGCCAGTTGACCCAGCAGCGCGACCTCGCCTGGACCGCCTATGACACGCTCAGCAACAAGCTGGTCGAACTCAACCTGACGCGCACGGCGACCAATTCAGAGGTCCGGATCGGCGCGCGCGCCGTGCCGCCCGCCGAGCCACAGCCAGGGCCAAACCTGCTGCTGCCCATCGCCGCCGTCGCCGCCGCCGCCCTGCTCTTTGCCCTCGTTCTGGCGCTGGTCGCCAATGCCATCGGGCGCAAGCCGCTCTTGGCCCGGCCCTAGCCCCCGTCTCTTCTATTCACCCGGAGCACCCTATGACCATCCACTTTGGCACCGACGGCTGGCGCGCCGTCATCAGCGACGAGTTCACCTTTGAGAATGTGCGCCATGTGGCGCAGGCCATCGCCGAGACCAGCTTGGCCGGCCGGCCCGCCGGCAACGGCGCGGGGTCCGCCCCCAGCCTGGTGGTGGGCTTCGACACACGCTTTCTCAGCGACCGTTATGCGATCGCTGTGGCCGAGGTGCTGGCCGCCAACGGCATCCATGTCTGGCTGGCGCAGGCCGACGCGCCCACGCCAATCGTCAGCTATGCCATTGTGGACAAACAGGCCCAGGGCGGCGTCATGATCACGGCCAGCCACAACCCGCCGCGCTACAACGGCATCAAGCTCAAGGCGGCCTACGGCGGCTCCGCCAGCCCGGCGGACTGCAAAGCGGTCGAGGCGCGCATCCAGGCCAACCTGACGGCGCGCCAGGCCCCGCAGCGGCTGGAGATCCAAGACGCCATCGCCAACGGTTTGGTCGAACGCTTTAACCCCTTCCCGGCCTACGAGACGCATGTGCGCACGCTGGTCGATTTCGAGCGCATCCGCCAGGCCCAGCTGAGCGTGGCCGTGGATGCGATGTACGGCACGGGCCGTGTCTATCTGCGCCGTCTGCTGGAGGACGCGGGCTGCCGCGTCGTCGAGCTGCGCGGCGAGATGAACCCCGGTTTCAACGGCATCCACCCCGAACCGATCGCACGCCATCTGGGGCCGCTGATCGACCTGATGCGGCAGGGCGGCTACCGCGTGGGGCTGGCCACCGACGGTGATGCCGACCGCATCGGCGCGGTGGACCCCACGGGGCGCTTTGTCGACCCCCACTGCATCATGGCGCTGCTGGTGGAATATCTGGTGCATGACCGGCGTCTGCGCGGCAGCGTGGTCAAGACCGTCAGCACTACCCAGATGCTCAACCGCCTGGCCGAACGTTACGGGCTGACGCTGCACGAAACGCCGGTCGGCTTTAACCACATCTCCGACCTGATGCTCAACGAGCCGGTGCTCTTGGGGGGCGAGGAGAGCGGCGGTATCAGCATCCTGGGCCACATCCCCGAAGGCGACGGCATTCTGTTGGGGCTGCTCTTGGTCGAGATGGTGGCGGTGCGCGGCGCAACGCTGGCGCAGTTGCTCGACGACCTGATGGCCGCGCCCGACATCGGCGTTTTCTGCTATGCGCGGCTGGACCAGCCGGTGCGCCCCTTTACCAAGTCGCAGTTGGTGCAGGACTTGGTGGCCGCCGCGCCGAGCGCGCTGGCCGGCACGCCGGTGCAGCAGGTCAGCGACCGCGATGGGGTCAAGTTAATCCTAGCCGACAACAGTTGGCTGCTTATCCGGCCCAGCGGCACCGAACCGGTTCTGCGTATCTACGCCGAAAGCCACAGCGACGAACAGGTGCAGCAGATCCTAGCCGAAGGCGCGCGCCTGGCCGAGCAACTGCTGGGCAAACCCCAGTTCGTCCACGGCGACTGAGCGCGGCCTATCTTTCAGGCAAGGCGCAAAACACCTTCTAGCCGCCGGGCCTCAATGCTGGACACGCGATATCATCAGGGGTAGACTCCCTAAACACTGGGTTCGCAAGCGAGGACGGCCTAGGCGGCGGATCCATTCAGCCGCAGGGGAGTCAAGCAGAGAGGGGGCCCATTGTGTGGCAGACCAGCAGAAAACTGGCTAAGACCGCTCCCGATCTGGCGGCATCCAGCCGGCAGCTCTTGGAGGAGATGACCCGCGGTCTCGTCGTTACGATCGGCGGACTCTATCTGACGTGGCACATGGTGGCCACCATAGCCGGGAGCGACCTGGTCCGTTGGAAGACCTGGATCGTGACGGGCCTGGTCGGGGCCGTCTGTCTGAGCACACTGCTGCTCGTCCGTCGCCGGCTGTTGTCGGCTCAACTGCTGTTGCAAGGTGGGCTGCTGCTGGCCCTGACCAGCGCTGTCTATCTCTTTCGCTGGCCCTACCTAACCATCCTGTATCCGCTTCTGCCTCTGCTTGCGATCGTCAGCGTCGGCTGGTGGGGCGGGCTGCTGCTCGAGGGATTGGTGATTGTCGCGACGCTGTGGTTGCTGTACGGCGCGCCTGCGATCCTGCCTTCTGCCGCCTACGCGCTGTTGCTGTCGCTTGCCGGAGTGGTGACGCTCGTCGTCGGGTGGGCTTCCTCTCGCTCACTCTTTACCGTGATCCAATGGACCGTGGCCGGCTACAGCCAAGCCCAACGCAACATGGAGGAGGCCAGACAACACCGGGCTCAGCTCACGCAGTTGCTCAAGGACCTCGACAAAGCCTACTATCAACTGGAGCGCGCCAATGCCGCCTTGACCGCGGCCCGGCGCGCCGCCGAGGACGCCGAGCAGTTCAAAACCGAGTTCGTCACGAACGTCAGCCACGAACTGCGCACCCCCCTCAACCTCATCGTGGGGTTTACCGAGATGATGATGCTGTCCCCGGAAAGCTACAGCGACATCCCGCTTCCCGGACCCTATCGCAGCGATTTGGAAACGGTCTATCACAGCGCCCAGCATATGCTGGCGCTGGTCGACGACGTGCTGGACCTGGCCCGGATCGAGGTCGGCCGCATCGCGCTCACCCGCGAAGAGGTTCATCTCGATACGCTGGTGCATGAGACTGTTGCTATCGTGCATGACTACATTGTCGCCAAGGGGCTTGACCTTCGCATTCACCTCAGTGAGACCGTGGAGCCGGTATGGGTCGACCGGCTACGGATTCGCCAAGTTCTGCTGAACCTTCTGGTCAACGCCGCACGGCATACCACGCGCGGCTGGATCGCGATTGACATCACCAGCGCAGACGACGAAATCCTCATCAGCGTGGCAGACACCGGTACCGGGATCTCGGCGCAGGACCTGCCACAGGTCTTTCAGGAGTTCCGTACCACTGAGCAGCCGTTTTCGGAATGGCACAGCGGCACGGGGTTAGGGCTGCCCATCAGCAAGAAATATGTCGAACTCCACCATGGGCGCATGGGGGTCGAGAGCGTTCAGGGGGTCGGCACGCGCTTCTGGTTTACGTTGCCCTGTATGCCGTTCGACATGGCGCGGCTCCCTTTGGGGCATGAACGCTACTACCCCCTCGTGCGGCTGGGGGCTTCAGAGCGCATCGTGGTGGTGGTACACCCGGAGCCTGGGACGGTCGCCCTGTTTCGCCGACATCTGGACGGCTATCGCGTCATAGGCGCTAGCCTCATCGAGCAGGGTATCGCGCTCGCCAACGAGATGCATGCCCTGGCGATCCTCACCGACCAGACCCTCCCCGCCGGGCGCATCCCCGATCATCTGCTATGGGTGCGTTTTGCGCTGCCCAGCAGCGGTATGGTCGCCCGCCAACTGGGCGCCCAGCACCTGCTGGTCAAACCGGTGGCGCGGCGAGAACTGCTGGCCGCCATCGACCAGCTTCAAGTCCCCACGCGGCGCATCCTCATCGTCGATGACGACCCGGAGGTGGTGCGGCTGTTCCACCGCATGTTGCACTCCCAGCTTCGGGACTGTCGTTGCGTGGAGGCCTACAACGGCGCCGAAGCGCTCAAGCGCATGCACGAGGAAAGACCCGATCTGGTCTTGCTCGACCTGGTTATGCCTGAAGTGGATGGGCAAACCGTCCTCGCGGCGATGGCGAACGACCCGGCGTTGGCCGACATCCCCGTGATCCTGGTCTCAGCGCGCGGCCAGGATCAGGCCAACTTGCGCGTCACAGACGCCATTCAAATTGAACGGCCCCACGGCTTTGAACTGGGGGAGCTTATTCAGACCCTGGCCTCAACCTTGAACGCGCTGGCCCCCGGTTGGGTGGGTCTGGATAGCCACGCATCAGCGCATCCAGAAGCGCCTGTTGGGTAACAGGTTTGGTCAGATAGGCCGCAGCGCCAAGCATCTTCGCTAGTTCCGGTTCATTCAGCACCGAGCAGACAATCACGGGGATCGCCTGTGTGTTCACGTTCCCTTTAAGGGTCGCCAACAGCTGCCATCCGTCCTCATTGGGCATCATGATGTCGAGCAGAATGACCTCCGGCGTATGGTTTGCCAGAAGCTTGCGCGCCGCCTGTGCGCTCGTTGCGCCGCTCACATGCCACGCATAGCCGCTCAAATAGCGCCGGCATAGGTGATGGAAGCTCTCATTGTCATCGACGACCAACAAGTGGGGCGGCTGGTCCGAACCCCAGACCAGGTTAGCGCGCCACGTCCCCGCCTCGGCGGACTGAATGTCCACCCGGCCGCCCATCGCATCCATAAGCCTACGACAGATTTCCAACCCGACGCCCAAGCGGTGCGAAAGCGCGGCGGGGTCATGGTCTTGCTGTCCTTGACGCTGCACGGCCACCCCAATACCCTGCCCCACCGTATCGGCAAAGGTCGTGATGCGGAGCAGCCGGGCTTCTCCGATATCAAACGCATAGGAGATCAGGTTGAGTAGTACCTGGCGCAGCAGACTTGGATCGCCGTGCAGCACCGTGAAATCGTGCGCCGGCGCAAAGGCGAGTTCCACCTGCTTAACCTGAGCCAAGGCCATCAGCAGCGGGCGAACATCCGCCAGCGCTGCGCCGACTGCGACCGGCTGCCAGATGGCTCTGGCGCACAGCCGCTCTGCCTCAAGTTGCGCAAGGCGTTGCCGGTCTGCGGGGCCGTCCCCCTCGCCGTCCTGTGCGGCTGAAGCCGCCGGCGGCAAACGGCGCTCCATCACTGTGCGCCACAGCGTTTGGGCAACCAGGTCGAGCGCCCGCGCCTGTTCGCGAAAGAACTGGCTTTTGCCCAGCCCCACCTTCGCCATCGCCTCGCCCGGGTTCAACCCCTCGATATAACGGAAATGCAGGATGCGGTAGGCGCGCCAGTCCGGGGCGTCAGCCGGGACGCCGGCGCTGGGGCGCAGCGCACGGATGGCTGCCAGCAGACAGCGGCGCACCTCATGGATGCGCCGCAGGTCCTCCTCCTCCTCTGAAATGATTGAAAGGAAGGCATAGCGCTGCAGAAATGCCGCATCATAGAGGTGGGTGAGCGCCTCTTGTACTCCGGCCAAAAACTCCTCATAGGTCATGTGGCTTTATCCATCAACTGGCGCTCGGTTGCCGAGCATTGACATGCGGACTGACGCCAGTAGGGCAGCAATTCAAATCATTCAAGCTCCCTATTCGGTCGCTTTTGGGTGCTCGACGATATCACCTTGAGACGACTCATTTGCCTGTCTCGTTTTCAGAACCGCGCGGCGGCCTGTTCCGGCTGATCTCCTCGGCATGGATCGGGCTGGCTCCGCATCTGTCGTGCCCGTATCTGCTGCCTTGCGCAAGCCAGTCGCTCCCCGACTGAGAGGGTATCGGTCCGGCAAAGGCAGATGGGCGGTGCGGATTTGACGGCTGCAAGCCACCATGGACTCGGCGTAATTTGGTACTGCGCATGGCTGTTCTACACACCGGAAGTACCCATGAACCAACAAGGAGGCTGAAATGGATGTCAGTCGGCGAGCGTTTCTTCGACATGCGGCTGGTCTGACAGGTGTCGCCTTACTCGGCGCTGCCTGTGTTCCCGCGGCTGCGCCGAGCGGCGGGGCTGCCGCGGGCGATGAGGCCCAACCGGCAGCGAGTTCCGGTACGAGCATCAATGTCTGGTGGGCCACCGGCCCCGAGATGCAAGGGGTCATTTCAGCGTTTCAGGATGCTAACCCTGACATCAAAGTCGAGTTGGCAGAGTTAGGCGAGGCGGTCTACGGCAACCCCAAGTATGTGACTGCGGTAGCTGCCGGAACCGGCCCCGATGTGGCCTATCAGAACCGGCACACCTTTCATCAGTTTGCGGCGCGCAAGCTGTATCGGCCTATTGACGACCTTTTTGAACGCGATGGCATGGCGCGCGAGGACTTCCCTGCCACCCAGTTGGACGAAGTCAGTTGGGAAGGCGCGCTTTACGGCCTGCCCTATGTGGTGGACACCCGCTTCTTTTACTGGAACCGCCGCCACTTTGAGGAGGTTGGGCTGGACCCCGATGTGGGGCCTGCCTCCTGGGACGACCTGATCGCCTTCACCGAAAAGCTGATCGTGCGCAACGGTGATGAGATCGAGCGCTACGGGCTGATCCCCGGTTTCCCGCCCGGCCTGCGTGACCAACTCTTGATCTTTGCGATCGAAAACGGCGCGCGCACCTACACCGAAGACTTCCGCACTTGTCTCCTGGCCGACCCGGAGTGGGTCGAGACATTGGAGTGGATCAAGAGTTTCTACGCCAACTACTGTGGCGGATTTGGGCTTTCATCCGGCGCACTCCAGGGCTTCGCCGGCCAAGCGCAGGATGCCTTCGTCCAGAACATGGTCTCGATGTCCTCGTATGGCAGTTGGATGATCTCCGCCTATGCAGCATTCCCGGATCTCGACTATGACGGCACGGCCATCATGCCCGTCTCGGCACGGATGGAGGGGCAAAATATCAATTGGGCCTGCGACTGGTCCTTTGTCATCGACCCCAACACGGACAAGGTCGAACCGGCATGGACGTTTGTGAAATTTGCGATTAGCCCTGAGGGATTTGAGGCGCGCGGTACGCAGGGCATCGCTTTGGCCAAACAGGACTGGGAGCGCCAACAGTTGCCGGGCGAGCCCATCTACGCGCCGCCGCCGCCGGCCTACCGCCCAGCACGCGAACACATGCAGGAGTTGTTCTACAGCCAGTTGCCCGACCGGCAACGCAAGATGAAGGAGTCCGAGCTCGACGCCGTAGCATGGGCGCAGGGCTGCGGCAATCTGGGCGGCATGGCTGCATCTGAAATCTGGACCGCCATGGCCGAGTCTTGGGAATTTGCCCTGACCGACCAAGCCACGCCGGAGGCAGCGCTCACCCAGGCCGCGTCTGATGTGCAAAAGGCCCTGGACACCTTCTGGGAACAGGTCGACAGCGGCAGCGCCTAATAG
>JADLFO010000063.1 GCA_020845455.1 Caldilineaceae bacterium | reverse complement strand
GCGCAAAGGCCAGAAAAGAAGATAGGAGACAGAAAATAGGAGTTAGCAGAGCAAACTTGTCTTGGTTCCTAGTTGCCCGCTAACCCCTATCTCCTACCTCCTACCTGCTATTTCTTCTGCTCTGACCTTTGCGGTTTACTTGATGGCTTACGCAGCGGGACGGTATTCGCGGCCGATGGTCGTCGGCTGGCCCTGGTGCGTATAGAGCAGCGGCGGCTGGTCGTGGGTAAAGACCTCACGCGTCACCACGCAGCGTGCGATGTCGCCGCGGCTGGGGATCTCAAACATCACGTCGAGCAGCGCTTCTTCGACAATGCTGCGCAGCCCGCGCGCCCCCGTCTTGCGCAAGAAGGCCTCGGTCGCCACGGCCTCCAGCGCATCCGGCTCAAACTCCAGCGCCACATGGTCCATGGCAAAGAGACGCTCAAACTGGCGCACGACGCTGTTTTTCGGCTCAGTCAAAATCTGCACCAGCGTCTGGCGATCCAGCCCGTCGAGGCTGACCAGCACCGGCAGCCGCCCGATAAACTCCGGGATCAGACCGAAGGAGAGCAGGTCGTCGGGCATCACTTGGCGCAGATAGAAGCTGCTGTCGCGGCTCTCTTTTTCCAGGCGGCGGATATGCAGCTCACGCCGGCGTTCGGTCAAATCGTCGGGCAGGGGCGCGGGTTCGCCCTCCTGAGGGCGTTCGTCGCGATGGGGGCGCAGCAGCGCCTCCTCCTCATCCGCCAAAAAGCCCAGGCTGCCGCGGCGCTGCAAGCGTTTGCGCACCACCTCGTCGAGATGGGCAAAGGCCCCCCCGCAGATAAACAGAATGTTGCGCGTGTCGAGTTGGATAAACTCCTGCTGCGGATGTTTGCGCCCCGCGCCGGGCGGGACATTGGCCGTCGTGCCTTCGATGATCTTGAGCAGCGCCTGCTGCACGCCTTCCCCGCTCACATCGCGCGTGATGCTGGGGTTGTCGCCGCTCTTGCGTGCGATCTTGTCAATCTCGTCGATATAGACAATGCCATGGGCGGCGCGGCCTGTATCCCAGTCTGCGTTCTGCAGCAGCCCCACCAAGATCGTCTCCACATCTTCGCCCACATAGCCCGCTTCAGTCAGGGTCGTGGCGTCGGCAATGGTGAAGGGCACGTTGAGCAGTTTCGCCAACGTCTGGGCCAACAGCGTCTTGCCGCTGCCGGTGGGGCCGACCAGAAGCACGTTGCTTTTGGTCAATTCCACATCATCCGCCGCGGAGGGATGGATGGGGGGGGGTGTGGGGGCGCTCCCTGCCGGAGCAGTGAAATCGCGCCCGGCATCGGCGCTGCGTGCCCCAAAGATGCGTTTGTAGTGGTTGTAGACCGCCACGGAAAGCACCTTTTTGGCGCGCTCCTGCCCGATCACATACTGGTCCAGATGCGCGACGATCGCGCGCGGGCTAAAGATGGTGGGCGGTTCGCCGCTAGGTTTGGCCGCCGAGGAAGCAACCGCCATCCCCTCCTCGGCCAAGATCTCCGCGCCCAGCAGCACGCACTCGTCACAGATAAACACATCGCCCGGCCCTTCGATCAGCCGGCGGGCCTCCGTACGATCCTTGCCACAAAAAGAGCAGCGTGGCTCGTCGTGGTGAAAAGTCTCAGTCATCGCTCAATCTCTCACTGCCTGCATTTTCGGCAAACTCTGCGGCCTGCGCAGCAATCGCTCGATATGAATACCCTGTACTAATACTACGACGATTGTAGTGTAGACGAAACGGGTTCGGTGAAAAAATAACAGAAAGCGAGACACACCCCAGAGACGCAAACGTCTCGCAGCGCATGTCTCGCCCGGTTGTTTGGAGACAGGTTCGGCTAAGAATCAGAGCCGTTCTTGGTATAGTCCGGCACGATGATCTCACCGTTCCTGATCTGAACGATGTCGCCGGTACCGCCCACCACCTCATCCACCAGGCCATAGTCCTTGGCCTCGATGGCGTTCATATAGCGGTCGCGCTCAAAGTCCTTTTCGATCTCCTTCCAGTTGTGGCCCGTGTGCTTGCCCACCAGATGGAAGAGTTGGGTCTGAACGCGCTCCTGCTCGCGGAAGGCGATACGCACATCTTCAGTATACCCCTGGGCGCCGCTGCTCGCCGGGTGCAGATGGATCGTGGCGTGGGGCAGCGCATAGCGGCGGCCCTTGGAGCCTGCCGCCAACAAAACCGTGCCCATGCTGGCCGTCACGCCCACTGCCCAGGTGGAGACCGGCGCGTTGATCATCTGCATAGTGTCGTAGATCGCCAGCCCGGCATAGATGCTGCCGCCTGGGCTGTTGACGTACATGTTGATCGGCTGGTTGGGGTCGTCGCCGTTGAGATAGAGCAGTTGCGCCACGATCAAATTGGCGATCTGGTCGCTGATCGGCGTCCCCAAAAAAACGATTCGCTCTTTTAACAACAGGCTATAGATGTCATAGGCACGCTCGCCACGACCGCTGTTGTCGATGACCATCGGCACAAGATTGGTCGGATTGATCATGTTTATTTCTCCAGTTAGGTATCCATGCGAACGAAAAACGTGTCGCGCATACCACCAGCATACGCCGTCGCTGCCCCCAACTTGGTAAGCAGGCTCCAATCTCGCGTTTGCATTGCATTAGCGCCGGTCAGCGCCGCCAGGCCCGCTGCGGCGGCGGCTCCGGTCTAGGCGTTCTCTGCCTCACCTTGCCCGGCAGCCGCCGAGCCTTGGGCTGCCGGGTCGTCTGCCGCCAGCCCGGTGGCCCCGATCTCGACCGCCTCGACTTCGGCCTCCGTTTCGGCCCCGGTCTCGCCGCCCTCCACCTCACCGGTCGCGGCCTTGTCCGCCTCCGGCTCAGCCTTGGGCGCAGGGATCTCCGGCAGTTCCTCGCCGCGCACGATCATCAACAGCCGGTCGAGCGCCTTGTCGTGCAGAATCTGGCTTTCGAGGATAGCGCGCCCGGCCCCGCTGAGCATCAGGTCGCGCAGCGCGCGCGCCGAATCGCTTTCCTGCCGGGTTTCTTCAATGCTCTCTGCTTCAGCGGTCTCTACTTCAGCGGTCTCTGCCTCGGCGCTCGCTTCGGCAGCCTCGCCGCTGATCTCTCCAGTGATCGTTTCGTTCTCGCCGGCGTTCTCTTCGACACTTTCCTCAGTATCGCTTTCAGTGTCGCTCTCACTGTCGCCTTCAACGTCGCTGTCCGCTGGGCTGCCCCCCACCATGGCGTCGATGCGCTGGTCGATATCCTCGTCTGTGACCTCGATGCCTTCCTGGCGATACAGTTCAGAGATGACCAGGTTGCGCCGGGCGATCAGTTCGGCCTGCTCGCGCAGCGAATCGCGATACTGCTCGCGCGTCTGGCCCACCTGCTGTAGATAGCTGTCCAGGCTTTCGATGCCAAACTGGCGCAGTTGGCGCTCGAACTCCGAAACCATCACGTCAAGCTGGTCCTCCACCATCACAGGCGGGTAGTCGAGCTTGCTCTGCGCCACCAACGCATCCAGCGCCTTTTCCAGATATTCGTTCTCGGCCTGGCTCTTGCGGCTCTCCTGCAAGGTCGTGCGGATGTTGTTCTTCAGGTCGTCCAGGGTGGCAAAATCCGGCCCCACCATCTGGGCAAAGGCATCGTCAGGTTCAGGCACGGTGTTGGCCTGGATCGCCTTCAGATGGACGTTGAAGCGTGCCTGCTTGCCGGCATAGATGCTGCGGCTCTCGGCGGGCCAATTCAGGACAAATTCCTTCTCCTCGCCGGGGCGCATCCCCAAAAGCTGCTCGTCAAAGCCGGCCGGCTCCAGCGGGTTTTCCTGGTCCAGCGTGACGTCCCAGTCGGTCTCGTCCAGCACGACGGTCGCCGCGTCGCCCTCGCCCGCGCTACCCTCCTCGTCGAGCAGCACGCTCTTGACATCCATCGTCAGCATATCGCCATATTGGGCGGGCCGGTCGACCTCGCCCCAGTCGGCGTACTGCTCTTGATATTCCTTCAGCCGGGCGTCGACATCGGCCTCGCCGACCTCTGCCGAGGATTCCTCCAAGCGCAGGCCGCGGTAGTCGCCCAGGTCGACCGCCGGCTCCAGCGGCACGACAAATTTATAGGTCAGCGGCTCCAGGCTGTCCACGTCCAGCGAGGCAATCGCATAGGGTTCGATCTTGCTTTCCTCAAGCGCCTGGCGATAGACCTCTTCGCCCAGCGGCTCCAGGAATTCATTAAAGAGCGCGGGCAGCCCGATCTGCTGCACGATCACAGAATAGGGCGCTTTGCCCGGACGAAAGCCCGGAATGCGGTATTGGCCGGCGACTTTGCGCGCGGCCTTACGCAGTTCCTGCTCGACGCGCGCCGGGTCGACCTCAACGCGCAGCGCCATCTGACGGCTGTCCATCGGTTCGGTGCTAATGCGTAACGACATTATCTCCTCGGTTTTCCTGGCTGATTTCATGCAAAAATCATCCGCAACGTGACAATTGAATGAGTATATCACAGGCGACCAGGCGCGCCAAAGCCGCCCGG
>JADLFO010000062.1 GCA_020845455.1 Caldilineaceae bacterium | reverse complement strand
GCTGGATCGTGGCGCAGTATTGGTTCTTCTATGTCTACAACAACTGGCGCACCGCCTTTTCGGGGGCCAATGACCATGAGGCCGACTGGGAGATGGTCTGTGTCTATCTCTCCGACGACCCCGACCGTGAGCCGATGCCCGCCGACGGCCAGAGCGGCGACACTCCGCTGGCGCGCTATCGCCCGGAGTGGGTCGCCTATGCCTCGCACGATTACGCCGGCGATGATCTGCGCCGGCGCTGGGATGACCCCGAACTGGAGAAGGTCGGGCTGCACCCCGTCGTCTATGTGGCGGCAGGTTCGCATGCGGGCTATTTTCGCCGCGGCGAATATCTGACCGAACTCGAACTGCCGATCTTTCAACCCCTCGCTAAGGTCTATGGCCGGCTGAGCGCCTTCTGGCATGAGCAGCTTCGCCAATATCCGGGCGACGAGCCGGCCTCGTCTGAGGAGCCGCGGGCGGAGGAGACACGCACGGGCCTGTTCCGCATCCCGTTTGTCGACTATGCGCGCGGCGACGGGGTGTCGATCGGCTCCGGGCAGGATAAGGCCTGGGGGATACCGCGGCTGTTGCGCCCCGACGACCCTTGGCTGAGCGCCTATCGCGGGCTGTGGGGACTCTATGCGCGTGACCCGTTTGCGGGGGAGGACGCGCCCGCAGGCCCGATGTATAACCGCGACCGCTCGATTCGCCGCTCTTGGTATGACCCGGTGGGGTGGGCCGGGCTGGATAAGGTCGCGCCGGCGCACGAAGAACTGCGGTTGGTGGTGGCGCAGCAGGTGGCGCTGGCGGGGCGGCAGCAGGAACTGCGCAACGCTATCCAGGAGAAGAGTCAAGAGGTGCGCACGTTGGGGGCCGCGCTGCGCGCTATGCGTCACCAGCCCCATCTGCAGCGGCTAGTCCAAGAGTATCAGGAGCGGCTCCAGGGCCTTTCGGCGGAGCTGGCGGCGCAGCGCGCCGAACTGACGGCAGACCAAGCCCTGCTCCAGTCGCTGGAGGACTATGCGGCGGATTTGGAAGCGGGCGTGCGCGAGCCGCCGCGCGTCCACATCCGCCGCGCCCATACTCCCACGCCCCACGCTCAGTTTCGCGCCGGTCGGCTGGCCGAGGTCTGGGCCGCAGCCAGCATTGGCCTGATGCTGGTGATCTTGGTGGGGCTGATCTACTTTGCGCGCCACTATGTCGTCTTTGGGCTGGCCGCCATGATTGCGCTCTTTGCGTTTATCGAAGCCACTTTTCGCGGGCGTATCGAACGCATGGTCACCAGCGTGACGATTGGGCTGGCGGTCGTGGCCGCGCTGGTGCTGCTGTTCGAGTTTTTCTGGCCGATCGTGGCGCTGACGGTCGTGCTGCTGGCGAGCTATCTGCTCTGGGAAAATCTGCGCGAGCTGTGGCAGTAGGGTCAGTGCTGCAACGGTGAGAAGCCGCTGCCCAAGACCTCCTGCGTAATGCCGATCGAGACAAAGGCGTGGGGGTCTACTTCGCCGACCACACGTTTGAGTTCGTTGACCTGGGGCCGGTAGATAGTACACATGATCACGCTGCGCGGTTCGCCGGTGTAGCCGCCGGTCGCCTCCCACACGCTGACGCCGCGGTTCAGTTGGGTCATCAGCGCGTGGATCATCGCCTCGCGCTGCGTGGTGATGATGATGGCGTTGCGGGCGCGGCTTGGCCCTTCTAATGCGTAGTCGGCGGCCAGCCCGCTGAGCAGCAGCGTGAGCATGGCGTAGAGCGCAAGCTCCCAGCCAAAGACAATCCCCGCCGTCACCACAATCGCGCCGTCGACCCACAGATAGACTTGGCTGAGCGGCACGCCGGTACGCAGTTGCAGGATGCGCCCCAGGATCGCCGTGCCGCCCAAGGTTGCACCGGCGGCATAGACAAAGCCGCCGCCGATGCCGCCGATCAGCCCGGCGTAGATCGCGCTCAACAAGACATCACGCGTTACCGGGTCGGGGCCGAAATAGACGGGCAGAAAAAGGATGGCATATTCGGTGGCCGCCGAAAAGAGGACAACCGCCAGGATAGTGCTGAACAGAAAGCGCCAGCCGCCGAGCTGGAAAAAGCCCAGCGCCAGCAGCGGGATGTTGACCAACAGATAGAAGGCGGCTACCGAAAAGCCGGTGAAGTGGTTGACGATGATGCCGATGCCGCTGAGACCGCCGGCGGCGATGTCATAGGGCACTTGGAAGATCGCATAGCCCGCGGCAGCGATCAGCGTGCCCGCGATCAGCAGCACCCAGCGGCGGATTTCGGCCCATATGCGCGCTCTGCGTCGTTGCCCCACTCGGTTTCGCTCCGCTGCTATCTAGAAAAGTGCGACTATGACGCTTGCATACTAACAACCGTCTAGCTGCGATAGTCGCCGTTGATGCTCACATATTCATGGCTCAGGTCGCAAGTCCAGACCGTGGCCTCGCCCGTGCCCAGCCCCAAATCGACGCGCACGTCGATCTCCGGCTGGGCGAAGCGGGCGGCAGCGTCGGCCTCAGCATAGGCCAGCGGCATCCCCTCGGCGACCAGTTGCAGTTCCGGCAGCCGGTCGCCGGCGTGCAGCCCGCCGGTCACAAAGAGCGAACAGCGCACCGGGTCTACCTGGATGCCGGCGCGGCCTACCGCCGCCAAGATGCGCCCCCAGTTGGCGTCGCTGCCAAAGAACGCGGTTTTCACCAGCGGGCTGGTCGCCACGGTGTTGGCAGCGCGGTGCGCTTCCTCGTCCGACGCCGCGCCGTGGATGTGGATCGTGACAAACTTGGTGACGCCCTCGCCGTCACGCACGATCGCCTGCGCCAGTTCAGCGCAGATGCCGGTCAGCGCGACCTGAAACGCATCGAGGGCCGGGCCGGGGCCGCCGATCTCGGCGTTGCCTGCCAGCCCATTGGCGAGCAGCAGCACGGTGTCGTTGGTGCTGGTGTCGCCGTCGATGCTGATGCGGTTGAAGCTGCGGGCGATGGCCGCGCTCAGCGCCTGCTGCAAGATGGGCTGCGCCACCGCCGCATCGGTGACGATGGCGCTCAACATGGTCGCCATGTCGGGGTGGATCATGCCCGCGCCCTTGGCAATGCCGGTGAGCCGTACTTCCTGCCCGTCAATCGTCGTCTGGCGCGTGGCGAGTTTGGGGCGTGTGTCGGTCGTCATGATTGCCTGGGCTGCGGCGGGCCAGCCGTCTGGTCGCAGTTGGTCTGCCGCTTGGGGCGCGGCCGCGGCGACCTTGCCCATCGGCAGTTGCACGCCGATCACGCCCGTGCTCATGACCAGGATCGAATGGTCATGGGCGGCCAGCGCCATCTCGACCGCTTCGGCCATGCGCCGCGCGTTGGCATCCCCCTCGACGCCGGTGCAGGCGTTGGCGCAGCCGCTGTTGATGACCACTCCGTGGATGCCGGCAGGGTTTAGCGCCAGCAGCCGTTTGTCATAGACTACGGGCGCAGCCGGAAAGGCGTTTTGGGTAAAGGTGGCGGCGGCGCGGCAGGGAACGCGGCTGGCGATCAGTGCAAAGTCGGGCGCGCCGCTTTTCTTGATCCCGGCCGCGATGCCGGCGGCATCGAACCCGGGCACAACATAGGATGCGTCCATCTTCCCTCTTTCTGCCTGTCTGTTTCTCTGGATTTGGCTACCGGTCTTTCGGCAGTCAATCTGATGTTGTCCAGCGGATCTCCATCTCGTCGCGGCCGACCATGGCCTGGCGCAGGAGCGCGATTAAGCCGGCATCCGCGCCCTGGCTTTGCAGGAAGTCAATCGTGGCGCTGTTGATGTAATAGTCCCGGTCGGCGGCGGATTCTTCCTCCAGGCTGCCGGTCAGGAACGCGAGTTGGGCCTTGTCGATCCTGCCCAACTCGGCGCCGGTCTGGTTGTCAAAGAGTACGATCATGGCGAGACTCCTTTTGCTGTGATGGGTGAGCGGCAGTGCGCCGGCGGGATCGGGCGGCGTATCTGCCGGTTTTAGACCTGCGCGCTGAAACAGCCAAATGGCCCCAGTTCGAGCGTGCAGCGGGCGTCGGCAAACCCGGCGGCGGCCAGCAGTTCCATATGGCGCGCCACTGAAAGCCGCCCCGGATTGGCGGTCGGGTCGGGCGGGATGGGCGCAAGCAGGTCGGCAAAGATCAGCCGCCCGCCGGGCGCAAGCTGCCGGGCTGCGATCCGGTAGATGCGCGCCACGGCTTCGGGGTCGCCCAGGTCGTGCAGCGATTGCAGCGAGACGAGCGCGTCGAGCGGTTGGGGCAACCGCGCCAGCCAGCCGTCTTGGTTGAGGTCGGTTTCGACCCAAGTGATGCGCTCGGCATAAGGGGCGAGCCGTGTCTGGGCGACGGCCAGGAGCGGCGCGGAGACATCCAAGCCGGTGTAGCGCAGGCGGGGATAGTCGGCGAGCAGCCGCGCGGCCAGTGCGCCGGCCCCGGCGCACAGCTCGACCACCTGGGCGGGCTGTCCGTCCAGCGGCGCAAGCTGTGCGCTCAAATGTGCCTGGATGGCGGCGCGTTCGGGCCAGCGCGTGTCCAGGCCGGCGGCGTACTCGGCGGCTTCGGCGGGACTCTCAAAGGTGCGGAAGGCCATGGTGCTCCTTGCTCAGATAAGGTGCGTTCATGCGCATGACGGCGTAGTTCGACAGTGGCGCATGTCAATAGATAAATTCGCGCACATCGTATTTCGAGATACGCACGCCGCAGGCCGCGGCCCACGGCGCGAGCGCGTGCTTAAAGCGCTGTTCTTCGGTCTCCAGCGCGGCGGCGTCTAGGGGTGCGATCCGCGCGGCCCGCATCGCCTCCACATAGGGAGACGGCTCATCGGCGACAAAGGGCGACAAGTAGATGAGGTCGCCGCTGCCCAGCGGCATCTGCCGGATCGCCGCCACAGTATCTTCGAAATGGGCAGAGCGGTAGGCTTCGCCGCCGATCCCCAGCATGAAGATCACGCCGATCTCCATGCCGCCGGCCTTCATCGTCGCCACGGCCTCCACGACCTCGGCGGCGCGGCCCGGTTTGGCCAAAAAGGCGCGCAGC
>JADLFO010000061.1 GCA_020845455.1 Caldilineaceae bacterium | reverse complement strand
TGGAGCGGCGCTAGACCTGATTGGCCTGGGGCGCGGCGACCGGCGCTGCCGGCAGGGCGTCTGGCTCGCCGGCATAGGCCGCGCGCTGCGCGATCCGATAGTCGTCCGCCGCCTTCACCAGCCCGACAAAAAGCGGGTGGGGCCGGTTGGGCCGGCTCTTGAATTCGGGGTGGAACTGGCTGCCCACCATATAGGGGTGGCCGGCCAGTTCGGCGACCTCCACCAGCCGGCCATCGGGTGAGAGACCGCTGAAGACCATGCCGTTGGCTAGCAGCACGTCTCGATAGTGGTTGTTGAATTCGAAGCGATGGCGGTGGCGTTCTTGGGTCACGCTGCCATAGGTGAACGCCTGATAGGCGGCGGCGGCGCGCGTGCCCGGTCTGAGATGGCAGGGATAGATGCCCAGCCGCATCGTGCCGCCCATGTCGGCGATATCGCGCTGGTCGGGCATCAGGTCGATGATCGGGTATTCGGTGCTGAGGTCAAACTCGGTGCTGTTCGGCTCATCGCTGTTGAAGACCTGCCGCGCCAGTTCAATGCACATGACCTGCATGCCCAGGCAGAGGCCCAGGTAGGGAATCTGGTGCTCGCGCGCATAGCGCGCCGCCACGATCTTGCCTTCGATGCCGCGGTAGCCGAAGCCGCCCGGCACGACGATTCCGTCCACTTCGGCCAAGCGGTGCAGGTTGCGCCCCTTTTCCAACTCTTCGGAACTGATCCATTCGATCTCGACATGCCGCCCGATGGCGAGGGCGGCGTGCATCAGCGACTCTTTGACGCTGAGATAGGCGTCTTCCAACTCGACATATTTGCCCACCAGGCCGATACGCAGGAGCGGTTTTTCGGCGCGCACGTCGTCGACAAAACTCCGCCAGTCGGCTAGCCCCTCTGCCGAGAGGCGCGTGGCGCTGAGCCGCAGATGTTCGACCAGCCACTCGCCCAGCCCCGCGTCCTCCAGGCTGAGCGGTACGGCATAGATGGTATCGGCGGTGACCAGCGGGATCACGGCCTCTTGCTCGACATCGCAGAAGAGCGCGATCTTGGCGCAGACATCTTCGTCGACGGGGTGGTCGCTGCGCAGGACGATCACGTCGGGTTGGATGCCGATGCCGCGCAGTTCACGCACGCTGTGCTGGGTAGGCTTGGTCTTGAGTTCCTTGCTGGCGGCAATATAGGGCAGCCAAGTGACGTGGATGTAGAGCGTGTTGCGGCGACCCACATCTTTGCGCATCTGGCGGATGGCTTCGAGAAAGGGCAGCCCTTCGATGTCGCCCACCGTGCCGCCGATCTCGACCAAGACGACATCGGCGTTAGTGCCGCGCGCCACCAGGCCGATGCGCCGTTTGATCTCGTTGGTCACATGCGGGATCACCTGGATCGTGCCGCCCAGATAGTCGCCGCGGCGCTCTTGGTTGAGCACATAGTTGTAAATCTGCCCGCTGGTGACATTGCTGAGCTTGCTCAGGTTTTCATCGACAAAGCGCTCATAATGGCCCAGGTCGAGGTCGGTCTCGGCCCCATCTTCGGTGACAAAGACCTCACCATGTTGATAGGGTGACATGGTGCCGGGGTCGACGTTGAGATAGGGGTCGAGCTTCATGGTGGCGACGCGGATGCCGCGTGCCTTCAGAATCCGTCCAATCGAGGCGACGGTGACGCCCTTGCCCAGACCGGATAAAACGCCGCCGGTCACGAAGACATATTTACTGCTGTCCTGATCCCTGCTGCCTTGGTTTTTGATCGGTTGGTTGTTCATGCTCTCCCCCTGCCATCGTCCGTTGCTCGAACAAGTATACCATGCGGCGCAAGTTTTTGCGCGGTTTTGCCTGCCCTAGTATGCGTTACGCCCCGTGCATTAGGGCTTCGGCAAACGGTTCCAAGTGGTGTATCATGGCCCATGGCGGCCCGGCCGGCGCGCGGGCTGCGCGCGTTCACTTGTGCAAAGCGGCGGGGCGGGAACGCACCCAGGAGCGAGGAGTGAGGGCAACTGTGACAATAGACGACCCCCTGTTGGCGCGGCTGCTGGATAAGCTGGCACAGGCGCAAGCCTGCTGGTTTAGTTCGGTGCGCGCCGATGGCCGCGCCCACCTCGCGCCGATTTGGCATGTCTGGCATAACCAGCGGCTCTATGTGGTGACCCAGGCCGGCTCGGTGCGCGCCCGCAACATTCAGGCCAACCCTGCTGTGAGCGTGGCGCTGCCCGACCCGATGAACGTGGTGATCGTGGAGGGGACGGCGCGGCCCGCGCCCGAAGCCGTGGCGGACCTACAGCCGCTCTTCTTTGCCAAATACAACTGGGATATTAGCACCGACGACGACTATACGCTGGTGATCGAGGTGACGCCGCGCAAGCTGATGGCGTGGGGCGCAGACGGCGAAGGGCGCTGGCATTTCGACGGCGGGCCGGAGCGCGGGCGCACGGAGCGGGCATGACCAGCGCTGCGGCCCGCTACCCTGTCGATCTCCAGGTACACAGCGCCTGTTCGGACGGCACCGACACGCCGCAGGCGTTGGTGGCCCGCGCCGCCGTGTTGGGCATCCGCGTCTTGGCGTTGACCGACCATGACACGGTGCAGGGCGTCGACGCCGCGACCGAGGCGGGGCGGCAGCACGGCGTCTGGGTGCTGCCCGCGCTGGAGTTCAGCACACGCAGCGAGCGCCACCTAGACCTGCTCGACATCAACATCTTGGGCTACGGCATCGACCCGCACCACCCGGCGCTAACTGCCGTCTTGCAGCGGGTGGTCGAGAGCCGGGTCGAGCAGAAGGTGCGCCAGATCGAGCGGCTGCAAGGCTACGGCGTCGACGTGCCGGTGGAGGAGGTCTTGGCGCGCGCCGGCGGCGTGCCGGGCCGGCTGCACATCGCCCAGGTGGCGCTGGAGCGCAACCCGCAGCGTTTTCATACGCTGCAAGAAGTCTTTGACCAATATCTCGCGCCCGATGCGCCCCATTCCACCTATGTCACGCGCACCTTTAGCCTGACGGTGGAGGAGTCGATCGCTGTGACCCACGCCGCGGGCGGAGTCGCGGTCTTGGCCCACCCCGGCAGCTATACCCGTGTGCAGGATGTGGATGGGGCGGTGCGGCGCATGCAGGCCATGGGGCTGGATGGGCTGGAGGTGCGCTATACCTATGCCCAGAACCGCGGGCATCGCGGCGCATCGGCGGCCCAGGTGACGCAGGTGGTCGCCCATTTCCGCACGTTGGCGCAGGAACTCGACCTGATCCAGACCGGCGGCAGCGACTATCACGGCACGGCCAAACCCGGCATCACACCGGGCATGGCCGGTGTGTCCCTGGCCGAGTGGACGGCATTGGCCGCTCGGCTGGGGTGGAGATGGGATGTATGAGCGAATGGACGCAGAAATGGACGCCGGAAAGAACACAGCCGCCGGACACGATCCGGCCAGGCCGCCCCACCTGGATTGAGGTCGACCGCAGCGCGCTGGTGGATAACGTCCGTGCCATCCGCCGCAGGCTGGCCCCCGGCTGCCGGTTGATGGCCGTGGTCAAGGCCAACGCCTACGGCCATGGCGCGGTAGGGGTGGCCGAGACGGTGCTGGCCGCGGGCGCAGATCGGCTGGCTGTGGCGACGCTGGCCGAAGCCGTGGAACTGCGCCAGGCCAGCATCGGCGTTCCCATCCAGGTATTGGGCTACACACCCGGCCGGCAGATGGCCGAGGCCGTGCGCCGGCGGGTGACCGTGACCGTCTTTGACCTGGAGACGGTGCAGGCCCTGAGCGCGGCCGCACGGGAGGCGGCGCAGACGGCGCAGGTGCATGTCAAGGTCAACACGGGGATGAACCGGCTGGGGCTGCCGCCGCAGGCCATGGCCGAGTTTCTAACCATGCTGCACGACTTTGCCGCGGTGCGTGTGGAAGGTATCTTCACCCACTTCGCCACATCGGATGTCGACCGCGATTTTGCGCGCGTGCAGTTCGCCCGCTTTGCCGCCCTGCTCGACCAACTGGCGCAGGCCGGGCTGCGTCCGCCGCTGGCCCACGCCGCCAACTCTGCCGCCATGCTGACGCTGCCCGAAACGCATTTAGATATGGTGCGCTGCGGCATCGCGCTCTATGGGCTGGACCCCGACGTGGAGGGCGCGCCGCTGCCGCCGGAGTTTCGCCCCGCGCTCAGTTGGAAGGCGCAGGTGGCGCAGGTCAGCTTTCTGCAGCCGGGCGACGGCGTGAGCTATGGCCGCGAGTTTATAGCGACCGCGCCGATGACGGTGGCGGTGATCCCAGTGGGCTATGCCGACGGTTTTCCGCGCCGCCCGTTCACCTGGGGCAGCGTGTTGATCCACGGCGAGCCTGCGCCGCTGCTGGGGCGTGTCTGCATGGATCAATGCGTGGTGGATGTGACGGCCATCGCCGCGTCCACGCCGGTGCGCCAGGGTGATGAAGTGGTGCTGATCGGGCGGCAGGGGGAGCGAGAACTGGCCGCGGCGGAGGTGGGGCGGCGGCTGGGGACGATCAACTATGATGTGGTCAGCCGCATTTTGGGGCGGGTGCCACGCCTATTTGTGAACGGATGCCATGAACAGCGATCCTGAAGCGGGCAGCCCGACGCTGCCGGAGAAGGCGGAATTCGTCTTCGCTCAACTCAATGCGCTCTTTGGCCGGCCTGAATGGACAGGCGGCGGCGACCCGGTCAACGAGTTGATCGGGACGATCCTTTCGGCCAACACCACTGATGTCAACAGCAGCCGCGCCTTTGACCAACTCAAGGCGGCTTTTGGCGACGACTGGGAGGCGGTGCGGGCTGCGCCGCTGGAGGCGATCAAGACGGCGATCCGCCCGGCAGGGATGTATAACCAGAAGGCCCCGCACATTGTGGCGGCGCTGACGCGCCTGCACGAGATAGAAGGCCGCTACAGCCTCGACCGCTTGGCGACGATGGAGGTAAGCGAGGCGCTGGCCTATCTGACGGCGTTCCCCGGCGTGGGGCACAAGACGGCCAGCATCGTGCTGCTCTTTTGTTTCAACCGCGGCGCGTTCCCGGTCGATACGCACATCCAGCGCATCAGCCAGCGCTTGGGGATCGGCGGGCGCACGGACAGCGCGGAGAAGATCAAGCGCATTTGGGAAAGCCTGATGCCGCCGGAGACCTATTACCCGCTGCATCTCAACCTGATCCGCCACGGCCGTGAGATCTGCCAGGCGCGCGTGCCCAAATGTGAAATCTGCCCGCTGCAGCCGGTGTGCGACTATTATAACCGCCGCGGGGCGTGGACCTCGCCCTAGATTGTCTGGCCGGTCGGCGTGCGGATGTGATATAGTAGTGTGGAAGAAGCTTGGGCCGATTTGACTGTTCGCTGCGCAAACCTGGCGGAGATGGGCGATGGCGTGGGACCTTCTATCGCACCTGGTCTGGATCGGTGCTTTGGCGTTCGTCTGTCTGTCCCCCTGGCTAGGATGGCGCATGTCTGACGCGCGACCCGGCCTCTGGCGCGGTTTCGCTGTCACGCTGCCTCGATGTACCGGCGGGCGCTGGCTCTGGATCCTCATCTATGCCCTCTGGGCGGCGTGTACTGCCGTCCTCCGGCTGTGCCGCTGCCGGGTCTATAGCGCTGCACCGCGTGACCCGGCAGCGTCTGTTCCGGCCCTCGTCTCGATCTCGGCCCTTCCCTACCGCGCCTATCCGCTCTCCTGCTGTCTGCTGCAATAGCGCATAATCTCCTCTGTTCTGCATCCTGGCGCGGCTTGCGCTGGGGCGTGAACGCGCTCCGTGATCCTATGCGTGACAGCGGCCCTGCTTGGGCCAAGGAGAGACTATGAATTCGCCTGCACAGCGGCTTGGCGTCTGGTCGTCGAGCCTGGCCGCACTGACTTTTGTGATCTTCACCCTCTGTTTTGCGGCGATCGCTGCCACACAGCCGCTTTTTCTCTGGACCAACTTGGGAGACTTTGTGGCCTATCGGCAAGCGTATGGCGACCGCTTTGCCACCGTCGCCCAAAGCGCCATGCTCTGCTTCGGGGTGCTCTACCTCGTCCTGTTGAACTGTCTTTACGAGATGACGCCGGACGGCCAAAGGCTGTTCGTCCGGATTGCGCTCTGTCTGGGCGTTGGCTTTGCCGCGCTCACCGGCTTGCACTACTTTGTCCAGATCAGCGCCGTGCGCGTCAACTTGGCGCAGGGGGATATAGCGGGCATCGAGCAGTTTCTACAAGCCAAACCGTATTCGGTCAGCGCCGCCGCTAATATGCTGGGGTGGACGCTGTTTTTTGGCGGGTCTTCGCTCTTTGTCGCGCCCATCTTTTCCGGCAGCAAACGGAGGCGGGTACTCCGCCTGCTCTTCTGGTTCAACGGGGTCTGTTGTCTGCTGGCCGGGGTGGGCTATGTGTTTGCCTGGGCGGCTCTGGTCTTTGTGACCATCAACCTGGGCATGGGCGGTGCCGTGATGGCGCTGACCGTCCTGCTGGCATTTGAATTTGCCGGTCAGCGCGCTGGCACAATGTGACGGAGAATGCCAATCAGAAAAACCGGCGCAGATCACTCCGCGCCGGTTTTCGGCCTTGCGTGGTCATCACGCGCCTGAGAGGCGCGCCTTATTCCGCGGCGGTCTTGTTAAGCGCCTGATAGAGGCGGCTCTTGCGGCGGCTGGCGTTGTTGGGGTGAATGACCCCCTTGCCGGCCGCTCGGTCGAGTGCGCTTTCGGCGGCTTGCACCAGTTCTTGGGCATTGTCCGCGCCGCTGGCGATCGCCAGGCGCGCCTTTTTGATCGCGGTGCGCGCGCTGCCGCGCACCACGCGGTTCTGTGCGGCGCGCTTGGCGTTCTGGCGGTTGCGCTTCTCTGCCGATTTGTTGTTTGCCATCCTTTGTTTGCTCCCGTTCGTTCCTCGGCATCGGCCCAACCGGCCCGCCGTTTGGTCAACTCTCGTACTACGACATTATCAAACAAGCATATTGTCAAACAAGTACAGCCCGGCCCATCTTCCGGGCTGATAAGGTCACAGCGTTTAAGTATAGTACACAGCGGGCGCTTTGTCGAATCGCGCCCGCTGTGTATGTCACTGTGCCTATGCTCTTGCTGGGCCTGTGTTCTTTACTGGGAGAGATCCCACAGTTCGAAGTTGTCGTAGACCACCTCGACCGGTGCGGTGTCGGTGGTGGCGGACAGCAGCGCCAGATAGCCCACGCTCAGGTCGGCGTCCTGCACCTCGCCCACGGCGACGCCGTTGATGGTGAGCGCCAACTGGTCGCCCTCGGCCAAAACGCCGATGCGGGTGACGGCTCCGTCGGCGGTCTCTATCTGGTCGGTCGCCGTCCACGGGATCAACTCGACCCAGACATCGCCGACGCGTTTGTGTAGGCTGTAATTGCCTGCGGCCTCCACGACGAAATAGTAAAAGTCGCCGGAATCTTGCAACCGCACGACCATGCCGCCCGCGGCCCCTTCGGGACGCTGGGCAAAGCTCATATCGACCTCGGCATAGAAGTCGGAGAACTGGGGCTGCTCCTCACCCACGCCGATATACTCGCTCCAGCCGATCCAGTTTTCGCTGACGACTTCGATGTGTAGGGCGCGGCGCTCAAAGAAGGGGGTGGCGCTGTCGGTGGCATCCATGGCCCAGAGACCTTGGTCGCGGCGGAAGTCGTCACTGATCGTGGGGTCGCCCGCCAGGATTGCGTCGATGCGCGCGCCGGCATCGGCAGACCCCTCGACCGGGGCCTCTTCAGTTGGTTCCTTTGTCGGTTCGGCAGTGGGCTGCGCCGGGATGTCGGGCACGGTCAGGCTGTCGCCGCTCACCTCCAAGCTCCACAGGGTGAGGTTGTCGAAGGCGACCGTGACGCCCCCCTCGGCAAATGTGCCGAGCGCCAGGCCGATTGCGCCGGTGGGGAAGGTGTCGTCGTTGATTTCCAACACCACCTCGTCGTTGACCAGGATTGTCATCTGTTCGCCCTCGGCCAGCAGCCCGATCGTGTTGGGCAGCCCGCTTTCGGCCAGGACGGCGGGGGCGTAGGTCCAATCTTGGATCACCTGCCATTCGTTCTCTTGCAGCCGCCAGAGGCTGAACTCGCCGGTGGCGCTGATCGCCAGCAAGTAAAAGTTTTGCGGGTCGACATAGCGGAAAAGCACGCCATACTCGACGGCGACGGGGCCGGCCAGATGGGTGGTGTCGACTTCCAGATAGAAGTTGTCCAGTTGTTGATTGGAAAGCGTCCAGCCCAGCGCGTTGGGGATGGCGATGTCGATCAACATTTCACCCTCTTCGACGCCGTAGGTCGCGCCGTCAAAGAGGTTGGGCGACCAATCGGCGGATTCCTGGCTGAAGTCATCGGTGTAAATGGGGACCTCAGCGCGGATGGCCTCCAGCCGGTCGCTCAGCGCCGACGCTTCGGCCTGGGGGGTGGGGGTCGGTTCAGGTGTGGCGGCTTCGGGGTTTTCCTCTGGTTCGGGGGTCGCCGTGGCCTCGGGGCGCTGGGGCACGCGCACGGGCCGGCCAATGCGCGGGCCGCCGCTGTCGCCGTCCAAAAGCCAGACGGCAAAGTTGTCGAACGAGACGTTCACGCCCGGCTCGTCATAGGCCCCGGCGGCCAGCGCCAGCTTACCCTCCAGCGGCGGCAGGTCGGTGACCTGGTCGACAATGGCGTCGTTGATCAGGAGGGTGACCGTCGACCCTTCGGAGAGAATGCCGAGCAGGTTTTCCGAGCCTTCGCCGGTCTCGATCACATCGGATTCGGTCCACTCGATCACCATCTCCCACTCGTCGTCGGCCAGCCGTTGCAGCGAGTAGTAGCCATCGCTGCCCACCGAGAAGAAGAGGAAGTTGTTGCTGTCCTCATATTGAAAGATCACGCCAAATTGGTTGTTGAGAGCGCCTTCGCGGTGGGTGGTTTCGACCTCCATATAGAAGTCTTCGGCGCGCGTCGAGCTTTCGCTCCACGCGACCGTGCTCTCCACGTCGACGGCGATGTACAGCCTCCCTGCCCGCAGGTAGACGCTGGTCTCGCCGTCATAGCCAAGCTTCCAGGTTCCGTTGTCGGCGTCAAAGCTGTCGGCGATGTCGGGGTCGGCGTCGCGGATGCCGGCGATCCGGTTGGCGATTACGCCGGCGTCGGCGACCTGCTGCGGGGGCGCTTGGGGCGGCGCGGCGATCACTGGGGCGGCTGTGGCTAGGAGCAGCGCCAGGACCAAACCCAGCGAATGTAGCGAGACGGACAGGGCAGAGCGGGGGCGAAGGCGCGCGTGCATGGTGACCTCCTGGGGTGAAAAAGGGAACTGTGGACTCAGGGGTCGAATGCCGGCGGGTCGAGTGGTTGCGCGGCGCTAGGCCGTGGGGCGGTGAGTGTGCTGCGCTATCTCGGCCGTGTTCCCGGTCGCAGTCTCGGCGGCAGTCTCGGTGGCGATCACATCCTGCATGGCATCTTCGACATAGGGATAGGCCAGCCAAACCGAGGCGACGCCAAAGATCGCGCCGGTCAACGTCCGCAGCCACCAGTTGCTCTCACGCAGCCCCACCAACTGGCTGCCGCCGTCGACGGCGATGGGGATGAGAAAGAGCAGATAGAGTTTGATGCTGGGGGCTTGGATGCGGATGTACCTGCGCGCCACGGCAAACACTAGACCTGCCAGCAAGACCGAACTATAGATTGCCAGGTCGCGCTCACAGAGCGCCACCTTATAGCCAAAGGACGGGTTGCCGATAAACTTGCGGAAGCCGAAGAGGTCTTCGGCGGGCGGCGCGCCCGCGGCCATCAATTCCGGCGCGAGCGGAACCGGGTTATCGGCATAGAGAAAATAGCTGTGGTCGGGAAGCTGATGGCATGTAAACGAGTAGAGGCCATAGATCAGCCGCGCCGGGGCGACATAGCCGGCATGCATCAGAACCGGAGCCAAGAAGGGCAGCAGCACATAGACCGCCCAGGCCGTGTTGAACAGCGCCAGCCAGTGGCGCGCGATCCAGACCACCAGACCGCTGACAAAATCTCCCACCGCCTTGCCGCCGGGAGAGACGGCGGGGCGCGGCGGTTGTTCAGTTTGGGCGTGCGGTGAATCGAGTTGAGTCATGCAAATGCCTTAGCCAACCGTGGGCCGGCCTGCGGCATCCAGCAGGGCGCGGCGCACATGCATCAGGTCGTGGGGAGGGTAGAACAACGTATCCCCCACAGCCAGCACCGGGATCAGATAACGAAAGCGCTCATAGTCCGCCGGGTCGGCCTCGATGTTGCGCTCGACCACCGTGAAGGGGATCTCACGCTGCAGGCCGGTCAAATCGGCTTTGAGCAGGTCACACAGGTGACAGCCGGGTTTGGTGTAGAGTATCAGTTGCATCAGCGATTCTGCCTGCCCACAGCAGCGCTGCTGAGAAAGCCGATATAGGCCGGGACCAACGGCAGCACGCAGGGGCTGAGAAAGCTGATCAGCCCGGCGAAGAAGGCCAGCGGCGCGCCCGCCAGCAGGCTTAGGCTGATGATGTCGCCGCCCGTGCCGGAGAGGCTAGAGACCGAATTCTCCAGGCTGAAGATCCAGTTGTTCAGGAAGTAGAAGCGTGTGGTGAGCAGCGCCAGGCTGTCGGTCCACAGCAGGTAGGCCACATAAAAGAGAAACAGCCCGCTGATGAGGCTCACGATGTTGGCGTGGCGGTTGAGCCGGCGCAGCGTCTTGCCCGCCCGGCTAAAGGCCGCGCCGGTGATCAGAAAGGGAATGCCCAGCCCCAGGCTGTAGATCGCCAACAGGATCGCGCCTTGGCCCACGGTGGCGCTGTCGCTCGCCAAGAAAAAGATGCTGGCGAGGATGGGGCCGATGCAGGGAACCCACCCGGCGCTAAAGCTGACGCCCAACAGCGCGCTGCTCAGATAGCCCCAGTTGCGGTTGACCTGGTGCATCCCCGTCACGCGCTTTTCGGTATAGAGCAGCGAGTTGAAGAACTCCAGAATGCTGACCAGCGCGGCCGCGGCGGGATTTTGATGCAGGTCGGTGCGGCTGCGGATGGCCTGCGCCGCCCGCCGAAAGACGCCCAAGGTGGTCAGCCCAAAGATGATCAGCATGATCGCACCCAGCCGTTGAATGGCGGGCAGGTACTGGTTGAGGCTTTGGCCCAACAGGCCTGCCGCCGACCCCAACAGCGTAAAGACCGCGCCAAAGCCAAAGACGAACGCCAGCGCATGCAAGAAGATCGCCACGCGGCTGGCTTCGCCCGCGGCGGTTGCGCTGCCGGAGCGCGGCGCGACGACAGGCCCAAGGTTGGCCGGCGTGCTGGCCGGAGCCGGTGTCTGATCGACCAACTGTGTCATACCGACGATTTCTCCCTTACCATATCCAATAGCATCCAATAGCCCTGCACGAACGGCCTTGATCAAGTTGCTATGCGCGATCCGGGCCGAGCAGACAGCAGGCGCGCCACGCTGTCATGCTTGTACGCTCTATCATTCTATACGTCGCAGCAGCCGCCGGAGTTCCTGGCGCGTCAGGCGCGGCCCCGTTTTTCGTCGATCATCTCTTCAAGTGTTTGCAGTTCTTCTTCCAAGGCGCGTTGACGGCGGCTCATAAAGAACACATAGCCGGTGACGGCGACCCACATCAGGATAAAAGCGGCGGCGAGATAGAACATGGGGCTGAATATCCTCTTCGGTTTTCGCTTATTCGATTTCCTCGCGCAGTTCGGCGATGCGGTCTTCGACACGCAACTGCCGCCAGCGCTGGAGCATGAGCGCGGCAAAGAGCAGGACGAACGCCACCGCCGCCACGCCGATCGTCTGGCTCATAGTCGCGCCGATGGCAAAGCCGCCCTCCGCCTCTGGGTTGTCGCCCGAAAAGACCACCGGGTGGATCGAGCGAAACCAGCGCGCGCTGTAATAGGTCAGGGGCAGGCTGAGAAAGGCAAAGAGCGCATAGATGCTGCCGAAGCGCGCCCGCGTCTGCCGGTTGTCGATGCCGTTGCGAAAGAGTAGATAGGCGATGTAAAGCAGCACGGTGATCGTCGCCGTGGTCAGGCGTGGGTCCCATGTCCAATAGGTGTTCCAGGTCGGTTTGGCCCAGAAGATGCCCGTGACAATGGTGCCAAAGCCGCAGAGCGTGCCCACCTCGACGCTGGCCTGGGTGATGCGGTCCCAATCGAGGTTGCGCGTGAGCAGATAGAGAATGCTGCCGATGAGCGAGACCACAAATCCCACCAGCGCGCCGAAGTTGCAGCCCATATGCAGATAGAAGATGCGCTGTGCGATCTGCTCATCGCCGGCCAGATTGGCGGCGGGTTTGGCATAGATCAGCGCGGCCCACATGAGCGCGGCCATGGCCGCCACCGCAGCCAGGTTTAAAAGCAGCGCGGCCAGGTGGCCTGCGCCGTTGCGCCATGTGGCGCTGCGTCGTGTCGCCGAGATCGTGCCCATGCTTCCCCCTATGCTTCTTCCCAAATCAGATCAAAGACCAGGAATGCAATCGTGACAAAGACCAGGTCATAGACGCCCAGGATCAGCAGCCAGCGTTGAAAGTCGGCCAATTCGCGGCCGTCGAGCACGTTGGCGGTCAACCCCACGCCCGCCACAAAGACCGGTACCATGACCGGCAGCAGCAGGATCGGCAGCATACTTTCGCGGGCACGGGTGTTGGCCGTGAGCGCGCCAAAGAGCGTGCCGACGCTGACATAGCCAAATGTGCCCAGCAGCACACCCAGCAAGATCCAGGGCTGGAAGATATTGACATCCAAGACGACAAAGACCACCGGCAGGATGATCAACTCGGTCGCCAGCAAAAAGAGCAGATGGGCGAGCACCTTGCCAAAGTAGATGGCGCTGCGGTCTACGGGGGCCAGCAGCAGCGCGGCCAGGCTGCCGCGGTCGATCTCGGCCCCGAAGGTGCGGTTTAGCCCCAGCACGCCGCTAAAGAGGATCGCCACCCAGACGACGCCGGGCGCGACCATCTCGGCGCTGGGCACGCGCAGGTCGAAGGCCAAGCCAAAGACCAGCACCGCCAGCAGCCCAAAGGCGGCCATGGTGCTAAAGCTCTCTTTGGCGCGCAGTTCGGCGCGCACGTCCTTGGCCGCCACGGCCCAGACCTTGCGCAGATAGGCGCTCGCTCCGCCGCCTGTGCGCATCTGCACCGGCGTCGCCCCGGACTGGGCCGACAGCTCTTGGCTCAACTTCTGCGTGGGCGAAGAAAGGCTCATATCTGTTCGCTGGCGCCGGCATAGAGCCGGCGCAACTGTGCGCCGCTCAGGTGGGCCGTTGGCTCCTGGTGGACTATTTTACCACCAACCAAGAGGCTCACAGAATCGGCCCATTCGACGGCGCGGTCGAGGTTGTGGGTCGACAGCAGGATGGCGCGGTTGGCCGCGCCCAACTGGCGGATCAGGTGGTGGAGCATATCGGCGCTGGTTTGATCCAGCCCGGTGTCGGGTTCGTCGAGCAGCAGGACGGGCGGGTTGTGCAGGATGGCGCGGCCAATCGCCAGCCGCTGCACCATGCCCCGGCTGTAGGTGCGCACCGGGTCACGCCGCCGCGGCCACAGATCCACGGCGCGCAGCACCGACTCGATACGCGCCGTGGGCGCTTGCAGGTCATACATGCGTGCGAAGAAGCGCAGGTTTTCTTCGGCGCTGAGGTTGTCATAGAGCAGCGGGGCGTGGCTGACCAAGCCGATATAGCGGCGCAGTTCATGCCCGGCGCGGCGAAAGGTAACGCCGGCCAGGCTGATCTCGCCCCGTTCGGGTTTTGCCAGCCCGCTGATCAGCCGCAGGAGGGTGGTCTTGCCCGCACCGTTGGCTCCCAGGAGCGCGACCACCTGCCCCTCGGCGACGCTGAGATCCACGCCGCGCAGGACCGGTTTGCGGCCATAGCGTTTATAGAGATTCTGTACCGAAATCAGCGTCGGTGGATTCGTCCCAGTCAACGTCGGAATTCAAGATTTCAAGGGCCTTGGCGGCCAAGGGGGCCGGGACCAAGACCACGGTGGCCGCCAGCCCGCCGGTGGTTAGCCCATAGATCGCACCCAGCGCCTCCCCGCGGATGATCGCCGGGATGTTCTCGCTGTGCAGCCGGCCCGCCACGATCTCCGCCTCCAGGCGGTTGGCGGCTTCCCAGACGACGACCGGCTCTTGGTCGATGTTGCCGCCGGTCGTCGTGCTTGCGCCCGTGTTTGTGCCCGCGCTCGATTCTGCGCCCGGCTCTGCACTCGGCGTCGCGCCTGCACCGTGGGCGGTTTCGTCGCCAGATGCCTGCCCGCCCGACTCGTCATCTGGGCGAGGATATCTTCGCCTAAACCAGCCCGGCAGGGCGTTGGAATTGGCTGCCATGGTTACCCCAGAGCGCGCGATGCGCTATCGATTACACTCCACAATGAAGACGTACAACCGGGTTTGTCATTCCGCGCTCAAAGGGCGCCCGAGCGAGGAATCTCTCTGCTCTGGTACGCCATCCAGAGAGATTCCTCGACAGAAGTCTCGGAATGACAGCGGCGTGTCTGCCTATTCGACTGTGATTGTGATCTCGTCGCGATATTGATCGCCGTCCTTGGCGACATGTGCGCCGTCGGCCAATTGCAGCCGGAAGGTATATTCCCCCGCGTTCAGGTCCAGTTCGGCGCTGGTCTGACCTCGGCCAAAATGCAGCGCATTCGCGCCAGTGGGGATGACCTCCCCGGCGGGCACAAAATCCTGGTTGATCAATAGGTGCATGTGGCCGCCTTCGGGCCGGACGACCTGGCCCGCCGACTCGACGATCACGCCGGTGGCGGCCCAAGTGACGGTGAACGGCGCGGTGACGGTTGCGCCGTCTTCGGGCGCGACGAACATCACACGGGTCGCCTCGGCATTTTCGTCCGCCGTGACGGTGATCTCGGCGCGATAGGGGTCACCCTCTAGGGCGCGGTGTTCGCCGTCGGCAAACTGGAGGCGCAGCGTGTGCTCGCCCGGCTCCAGCGTGACCGTGCCGGTCAACTGGCCTTCGCCAAAATGCAGATGCGTTTCATCCTTGGGGATGATCTCCCCGGCTGCGACAAAGTCTTGGTCGATCAAGAGGTGCAGATGGCCGCTGTCCTCGACGACCGCGCCGCTCGGCTGCACACTCAGCCCCGAGGCGGCCATCACCACGTCAAAGGTGAGCGGCACGACCGCGCCGTCGGTCGGCATGGCAAAGCGCACGGACTCCTCCGGCGCTCGGTCTACAACGTTGACATAAATCTCGTCGCGGTATTGATCGCCGGCCAGTGCGATGTGTGCGCCGTTGGCGAACTGCAGCCGCAGCACATGGCTGCCCGGCGTCAGCACCAGTTCGGTTTCCGCCGAGCCATCGCCCAGATGCAGGTGGCCGGCATCGGCGGGCATACCCTGACCCGCTTCGACAAAGTCTTCGTCCACCAAGATATGCAGATGACCCGCGCCTTCCTGTACCGCGCCGGCGGCCTGCACTTCGACCCCTTCATAGCCGATCACGACGGTGGAGGTGATCGGGATCACGGCGTTGGTGGTGGGCTGTAAGAAGAAGACATGGGCTTCGCCGGTTGCAGCCTCGCCTGTGTCCTCAGCCGTTTGGCTGCTCGCCGCGCCCGCGGTTGCAGGCAGCAGCGGGGTCGCGCCCTGCGCGCCGCTGACTTCCTCGCCCGTGGTGATCTCCTCCGTCGCGGTGATTTCCTCGGCTGCGGCGGGGGCTTCTGCCGTCGCCGTGTCGTGGCCATGCCCGGCCTCTGCGGTCGCCGTCACCTCTTCCGCAGGGGTGATTTCCTCTGCCGCTGTGACCTCTCCCGCCGCGGTAATCTCTTCGGCCGCCGTCAGTTCTTCGGTCGCGGTGAGTTCCTCGGCGGCAGCCGCTTGCTCAGTGGCCGTTATCCCCTCTGCGTCGGTGACCTCCTCTGCCGCGGCGACCTCCTCAGTGCCGGTGGTCTCTTCAGCCCCGGTAACCTCTTCGGCCGCAGTGACCTCTTCGCTGGGGGTGACTGCGGCAGTTTCGGTGATCTCTTCGCCGGCAGCTACCGCTTCGGTTGCCGTCGTTCCTTCGGCGGCCGTTACTTCCTCCGTGGCCGTCACTGCCTCAGTC
>JADLFO010000060.1 GCA_020845455.1 Caldilineaceae bacterium | reverse complement strand
GGGATCAGTTCCTTGATATAATCCCATTGGCTGTCGTCCATATCGGTTGGGTAGAGTTGTTTGTTCACACCTCCAGCTTACCAACTGGTTTGGACGTCAGCCGTTACTTTTCAGACAGTTTCTTAGAAAACCGCATCTACAATGCTCCGGCACGCTACTCAATCTTTGGCAGGTCGGATGCAAACAACCAGATGCGCTCGCGACCCAGTAACCGCGGCCAATCGCCCTGCACCAGCGCACGCGCCCAGGCATTCAACTCCTCGCGCCCGGCAGAACGCATCAAGGCTTGCACCCCCTGCGCAGGATCGGCCGGCAGCCAAGTATGCGGCGGCGTGATGCGGTGCGTCTCTACGCTGCCGTCGTCGGGCAACCCTGCCGCTTGGCAGGCCAGGCTCAACGCAACCTGGAAGTCGCCCAGCGCATCCACCAACCCATGCCCCAGCGCCTGTTTACCCGTCCACACTCGCCCCTGGCAGATGGGGTCCAACTCGGCGAAGGGGAGGTTGCGCCCCTCGGCGACGACCGTCTTAAAGCGCTCATAGACATGGCGGATGCTGCCCTCCAGCGTAGCGCGCTGCGCCTCGGTCCAGGGCTGGTCATCGGTCAACATGCCTGCATTCTCGCCGCGGCGCATGATCTCGCGGTTCGCGCCGATCTTGGCGCGCAGTTCTTGGGTCACAGCCTTGGAGATTACCACGCCGATGCTGCCCGTGAGGGTGGCCGGCTGCGCCACGATCTTGCGGCCCGGCACGGCAATATAATAGCCGCCGCTGGCCGCCACATCGCCCAGATAGACGACGACCGGCTTTTCCTGGTCGAGTAGACGGAGTTCACGCCAGATCAGGTCACTGGCCAAGGCGGAACCGCCGCCCGAATCCACATGCACCACCACCGCAGCCAGGTCGCTGCGTTTGCGTGCGGCGCGGATCGCCTGTTCCACCGTGTTGCTGCCCAGCAAGTGATCGCCCAGCAGCGGCAGCGGCAGCGGAAACGAGCGGCTCTCGCCCACCACAATAGAACCTTGTAGGCTCAACACGCCCACCCCCGCGGCAGCGCGGGGCCGTGGTCTGCGCCAGAGCAGGCCGCGCACTTGGGCATAGGGTTTGAACTTGGCCGGTTGACCTGCCACGGCCAAGAGCGCGGGCAGTTCATCTTCATAGGCGATGGTATCCACCAGACCCGCCGCCAGCGCCGCATCCGCGGTGAGCGGGGCCTGGTCAATCAGCCCGCTCACCTGGGCCGGGGTCAGCCCGCGCCCCTGGACCACCGCCGACACGATGTCATCGCACAGGCTGTCCAGCAGCCAGCTAAACTGCTCTCGTTCGGCGGCGCTCATGCTGCTGCGCGTCAGGCTGTCCACTGCGGTCTTCCAGGGCGCGATCTGGATAGCCTCAAACTCAATGCCGGCGCGGGTCAGCGTCTCTCTCCAGTAGGTGGGCGCGACGCGCAGCCCCATCACATCCCAGGTCACCAGCGGCGGCAGGGTGATGCGGTCGGCGGCGCAGGCCACCACGTACGCGGCAGCGTTGGTCTGCTCCAGATGAACAATCACCTGCTTGGCCGGTGCGCCGGGGGAGCGCAGTTGGCCGTCCCAGTGATGAAAACGGGCCAGCAGAGCGGATAGGCTTTGGGCTTGGGCCAGGCTGAGCGTCGCGCCCTTGAAGATCAACACCACGCCTTTGAGGTCAGGGTCGCCGGCCAAGCGCTGCAGCGCATCATGCAACGTTTCCAGGCTGAGCGGCAGTTTGAAGCTGGGAATATAGGCATACCACCAGGGTAGATCGGGGCTGCGCTCGGCTATCTCATGGTCGAGCACGATCACTGCGTAATCGGGCAAGCGGCTGTGGAAGAGGCGGCGGCGCAGGTTCGACAACTTGCATACCACCTGCTGCCAGGCACGCTCCGCTGCTGCGCCCGCGGCGCGCATCGCCTGCCAAATCTGTGTTTGCCAACCCATGCCCCTATCCTTACCCCTGTACCTGTGGTGAGCTTCTATGGTGCGACGATTCGACTGTGCAAGCGCTCATTTTCGCCACAAATGCCTACTTTGGCAAGGCGTATGCAACTTCTTGCCGGAACTCCGTGCCTGCTGCTACACTGGCAAACATGAATCATCTGCCCCCCCAAGGAGCCGGCCATGCTGATCGGGCTACCGAAAGAGATCAAAGATGGAGAGAACCGGGTCGGGCTGACGCCCGGCGCGGTCAAAGCCTTGACGCGCCGCGGCCATCGTATCCTGGTGCAGAGCGGCGCGGGCGTGGGCAGCTTTCTGACCGACGACGAATACCGGGCCGCGGGCGGCGAGATCGTGGACAGCGCCGCAGAGGCCTGGGCTGCGGCAATGGTGGTCAAGGTCAAAGAGCCGATCCCCAGCGAATACGCGTTTTTGCGCCCGGATCAGATCCTCTTCACCTATCTGCATCTGGCCGCGGACCGGCAGCAGACCGATGCGCTGCTGGCCGCCGGCATCACCGCCATCGGCTATGAGACGGTGCAGACCGCCGACGGCAAGCTACCGCTGCTCATGCCCATGAGTGAAGTGGCAGGGCGCATGGCGACCCAAGTGGGAGCAAGCTATTTGGAGCGTCACCACGGTGGCCGCGGGGTGCTCTTGGGCGGTGTGCCGGGCGTGGCTCCGGCCAATGTGGCGATCCTGGGCGGCGGCACGGTGGGCACCAACGCGGCCAAGGTCGCGCTGGGCATGGGCGCCCAGGTCACGGTGCTGGAAATTCATCATGAACGGCTGCAGTATTTGGACGATGTCTTTCAAGGCCGGCTGCAAACCCGCGCCAGCAATGAGTATAACATTGAGCAGGCCGTCTTCAATGCCGATCTGGTGATCGGCGCGATCCTGATCCCCGGCGGGCGCGCGCCCTGGCTGGTGACACGCAAGATGCTCTCTTCGATGCG
>JADLFO010000059.1 GCA_020845455.1 Caldilineaceae bacterium | reverse complement strand
TTATTTATAGCACACTCTTGAACGTGGTGTAGAATCAGACCGTCCGGCAGATGCCCAAGCCAGGGATTTGCCCAGTGAAATCACTCGCCGGCCCACGCGGGCCGGTCACCCGTTCATACTAGGCGACCTATGTCACAGTCACAGCAACCCCTGACCATAGGGGTGACCACCCGCCGCGGCGACCCCGACTGGGTCGGGCGCAACACGCACAACTATCTGAACATGCTGGCGAGCCTTGGTGTCCACAGCGTTGTGCTCTCGCCCGACCAGCCGGCACGCCTGCCCGACGGGCGCGAGCTTCGGCCTGACCCGCAAGGGCGGCTGCCTGCCACCATTCTTGGATCGCTCGACGGGCTGATCCTCTCCGGCGGCGGCGATGTCGCCCCGCACCGTTTTGGCCAAGAGCTACAGGGCGCCGAGCCTGAGAACATCGACCCCCTGCGTGACGAACTCGAACTCAACCTGGCGCGCGCCGCCCTAGAAATGGACCTGCCGGTCTTCGGCATCTGTCGTGGCTGCCAGGTACTCAACGTCGCAGCCGGCGGCAGCATGGTCCAGCACTTCGACGGCCACCGCTCACCCAAGGACTCCACCGCCTATCACGAGATCCATATCGCGCCTGCCAGCCGCTTGCGCCAGATCGTGGGCGAGGATACGCTGACGGTCAACACCTTTCACCATCAGGGCATCGACCACGCCACGATCGCGCCGCTCTTCCAGCCGGCTGCATATGCCTACCCCGACGCCTGGCTGATCGAAGCTTATGAAAGCCCGCGCCACCGCTGGGTGGTCGGCGTGCAGTGGCACCCCGAACGCACCTTTGAACTGAGCGATCCGCACCGGGCGCTCTGGCACAGCTTCCTGGCTGCATGCCGTTCGCCCAGCGCCCAACGCCCATGAAAACCAGCCTCTTCGACTACGTCCTGCCGCCGGAATTTATCGCCCAACAGCCCGCCGAGCCGCGCGATGCTGGCCGGCTGATGGTCCTCGACCGGCAGACGGGCAGCATCAGCCATTACGTCTTCCGCGAGATCGGCGAGTTCCTGCGCGCTGGGGACCTGCTGATCGCCAACGACAGCCGCGTGATCGCGGCCCGCCTCTTTGGTCACAAATCCACCGGCGGCAGGGTCGAAATCTTCCTGTTGCGGCCTCTCGACGCTTCCGGGCGCGAATGGCAGTGCCTAGTGCGCGGCCGCCATCTGGTCGAAGGCGCTCAGGTTACGCTTGACGCGCACCACACAGGCCCTTCCCGATCCGGCACGCCGCTGACGGCGACCATCGTTGGGGTGGAGGAGAGTGGTCTGCGCCAAGTGCAGTTTAGCCTGCCGCTGTGGGAACGGCTCGATGAAGTGGGCGAGGTTCCGCTGCCTCCCTATATTACCGCCTACACCGGCGACCGCGAACGCTATCAGACCGTCTACAGCCGCGACCCCGGCAGCGTCGCCGCGCCCACAGCAGGGCTACACTTCACGCCGGAACTGCTGGTCGCGCTGCGTCGCCAAGGTGTCGGCTTTGACACCGTGACCCTGCATGTCGGTCTAGACACCTTTCAGCCGGTCAGCGTCGAGGAGATCGAAGAACACCGCATCCACACCGAATGGGCAGAGCTAGACAGCGCCGTGGCGCGGCGCATCAATGACACAACGCTCCAGGGGGGACGCATCGTCGCCGTGGGAACCACCACTGTGCGCACGCTCGAATGGGCCGCCACGGGCGCGCAGGGCCTCGACCCCTATGACAATACGGCGTGTCCCTGGCAGCGGACAGCTGCCTTTGCAGGCAGCGTCAACCTGTTTATCCGGCCCGGCTATCGTTTCCGCGCCGTCGACGCATTGGTAACCAACTTTCACCTGCCGCGTTCCAGCCTTCTCATGTTGGTCGGCGCTTTTGTGGGCCAGGCGCACGCCGACGACCCGGACATGGGCCGGCGCATCCTGCTCGACGCCTATGCCGAGGCCATGCGTGTGGGCTATCGATTTTTCAGTTTTGGCGATGCAATGCTGATCGTGTAAACGGGCACTCGTGTAGCAGGGGGCGACGCGGAGGAACAGCTATGCGTCTTTCAGCAGGTGTTTCTGCAGCTTGCCCATGGCATTGCGCGGCAGGCCGACCACATGGCGGAACTGCTGCGGCACTTTGAAGCTCGCCAGTTGGCTGCGGCAATACGCCACCAGATCCCCATCTTCAACCGCGGCACAGCAGACCACATAGGCGACTGGGACCTCGCCCCACTCGGCATTGGCCTCCCCAATCACCGCGGCCTCGGCAATGGCCGGGTGCGTCATCAGCAGTTCTTCGATCTCGCGCGGATAAATGTTGAAGCCGCCGCTAATGATCAATTCGTGTCTACGTCCCAACAGGGTCACATAGCCGGTATCCGGGTCTTGGCGCGCCAGGTCGCCGGTATGAAACCAGCGCCGACCCTGGGCATCCAGGCTGAAGCTCTCGGCGGTCTTCTCCAGCGCCAGCCAATAGCCGTCGAAAACATTGCTGCCGCGCAGCAGCAGCTCACCCTCTTCGCCAGGCGCAACCTCCCGCCCGGCTGTATCGACGATCCGCATCGACACGCCCGGCAGAGGCGTACCCACGCTGCCCGGCAAGCGCGGCCCCGCATAGGGGTTGCTCAGATTCATCCCCGTCTCGGTCATGCCATAGCGTTCGAGGATAGTGTGGCCGGTCAGCGACTGGAAGGCCGTAAAGGTCTCGGCGGCGAGCGGCGCACTGCCCGAGCAAAACAGCCGCATGTGGCTGAAATCGACCGATCCGCGTGCCTGCAACTCCTCCACCAGGCGTGTATAGATCGTGGGCACGGCGAAAAAGAGCGTGGCGCGCCCGGTCACCAACTCGTCCAGCGTCGTGCCGCGCTCAAACTTGGCGCGCAGTTGGATCGTCGCCCCCGCCGCCAGCGCGCAGTGCATCCCCACGACCAAGCCGTGCGTGTGAAAGAGCGGCAAACAAAGATACAACACATCGTTCGCCTGCCATCCCCAGGCCGCCAGCAGCCCGGTGATCGTGGCGAGCAGGTTATTGTGGGTCAACATCGCGCCCTTGCTGCGCCCGGTTGTGCCGGAGGTGTACATGATCACCGCCAGATCATCCCCCTCTACGCGCGGCGCATGCCAGCCATCCGCCCCGGCAGGAAGATCGGCCATCTGCTCCGCCAGGAGAATCGGCACACCCATATCCACGACACCGGCCTCGTCTAGGATCGAAAGCAGCGCTTGCTCCGAAATGATCAAGCGGGGGGTGCTATCGGCCAGAATATGGCTCAACTCCAGCCGGCGATAGCGAAGGTTGACCGGCACCAGGATCGCACCCAGGCGGATCACGGCGAGATAAGCGATAACAAATTCGGGGCAGTTGCCCAGAAAAAACAGCGCACGGTCGCCCTTGCCAAGACCTCGGCGCGCGAAACTTGCGGCGCAAGCGTCGGCGGCGCGCAGCAGCGACTTATAGCTCCAAGCAGTGGATGGGGTCTCAAGCGCAAGCTTTTCGGGTGTACGGCTTGCGGCAATCGCAAAGAGGTCGTGCAGATTCATGCGATGCCACCATCGTGCGGATGGATCATGGCGGCGCTAGAAGGAATCACTGGAAGGAATCAAAGGTGATAGAAAACGTGCAGCGGCGTGGGAGGTGGTTGGCGATGACCTACTCTCGCATGCGGTTGCCCGCATACTACCATCGGCGCTGGCGGGCTTAACGGCCGGGTTCGGGATGGGACCGGGTGTACCCCCGCCG
>JADLFO010000058.1 GCA_020845455.1 Caldilineaceae bacterium | reverse complement strand
TCGTTGCCGCTGCGCACCACCGGACGCTTGACGATCGCGCCGATGCCCAAGATTCCGGCCTGCGGCTGGTTGAGGATCGGCGTCCCGATCAGGCTGCCCGACACCCCATGATTGGTGATCGTAAAGGTCCCGCCGGCCGGCGCATCCGGCGCAAGCGTGCCCGTGCGCGCCTGGTCGGCCAGTTCGCCCACAGCGCGCGCCAGCCCTTGCAGATTGCGCTCGTCGGCATCGCGGATCACCGGCACGACCAGCCCCCGCGCCAGCGCGACCGCCACCCCGATATGCACGCGCCGGAAACTCACAATCCCACTCTGTACAATACCACCCTGCTCGCCGCCCTCTTGAAAGCGGGCATTCATTTCCGGCACGATCCGCAGCGCCTGCGCCGCCGCCGCCACAAAATAGGACGTATAGGTCAAGCGCACTCCCTTGGCGGCAAACTCGGCCTTGTGCGCCTCGCGATGCTGCACCACCGCCGTCATGTCGACCTCAAAGACCGTGGTTACATGCGGGCTGGTGCGCTTGCTCTGCACCATATGCTGGGCGATCAGACGGCGCATCGCCGTCAGCGGCTGCCAGACCTCGTCGGCCCCCAACGCAGCAGGCGGCTCCTGCGCCATTTGAGGCAGCGCAACCGCGGCTTCGGCCGGGCGCCGCGCCAGATAGGCCAGCACATCCTGCTTGGTGATGCGCCCGCCCAGCCCCGTCCCTGCGATCTGCTCCAGGTCTAGCGCATGTTCGGCGGCCAGCCGCGCCACCACGGGGCTGATAAACGCGCGGCCCTGGGGCTTGGCCCCCGCTGGTGGAGGCGAGACAGGGGATTGGAGGGCCGGTTGAGCCGGCACATCCGCGGCGGCCGGCGGCGCAGAGACGACAGGCTGTTCACCCGCCGCGCCAATATAGGCCAGCACCGTCCCGGCGCGCACCGTCTTGCCCTCGCCCACTACAATCTCCAGCAGCGTCCCCGCCGCCGGTGCAGGCACTTCCGTATCGATCTTGTCGGTGTTGATCTCCAGCAGCGGCTCCAGCGCGGCGATGGGGTCGCCCGGCGCTTTCAGCCAGCGCGCCACCGTCCCTTCCACCACGCTTTCGCCCATCTGGGGCATCGTCACCGCAACCGCCATCGCCTCACTCCTGCTCCGGCAGACAGATCCGTTCGGCAAGCTGGGGGCCGTCCATCTCGGCGTGCATGTGCAGATAGACCCCGTGCGGGGCCGACGCAAACCCGGCAACCGCGCCGTCGGGCGTCATGGCAACGATGTTCATATAATGCCCCGACGTGGGCTGTAAAAAGACCAGGTCGCGCAGCGCCTCCAGCCCGGCGTCGATCAGCGACATGCCCATCTTCAGATAGAGGATCAGGCTGCGCGCCGTGCTCACACGGATCGCCAGTTCGCCCCGCCCCGTGCAGGCCGCCGCGCCATAGCGGTTATCGGCGTAATTGCCTGCCCCGATAATCGGGCTGTCACCCACCCGGCCCGGATATTTCCAGGCCACGCCGCTGGTGCTCACCGCCGACGCCAGATCGCCCCGCTGGTCGCGCGCCAGAAAATTGACCGTCCCCTGCGTGTCGTCACGCTTGACCTCTTGCGCCGGAACCGGCCCCCGGTCGCGCAAGGTGACCGGCACAGCCAACTGGCGCGCCAGACCGCGCAGATCGCCGTCGACGCCGGGCGTCAGACCGTGCTCGACAAAGCGCTCGCGCCAGCGCGCCAGCGCCGCCTCGGTGCGTTGATCGGCGGGCTGCCGGCCCAACTCGGCGGCGAACCGTTCCGCCCCGCGCCCCACGATCAGCACATGGGGAAGCTGCTCCATCACACGCCGCGCCAGCATGATCGGGCTGCCATAGCCCATCACCGCCGCCACCGCGCCGGTCTGAAGCGTGCGCCCATCCATGATGCTGGCGTCTAACTCTACCTCGCCCGCGGCGTTGGGCAGCCCGCCATAGCCGACGCTGTGGTCTTCGGGGTCATCCTCGGTGATGCGGCAGGCTAGTTCGACGGCGTCGAGGGCGCTGCCGCCCTGGCGCAGCAGTTCCATGGCCGCACTCATGCCGGCGCGGCCGTTCTCGCTCGCCACCATCACCGGCAGCACGCTTGGTGTCTTGGACATCCCCACCTTTCCCGGCTAGTTGCGCGCGGAGGTTGACGAATGGCTGTCCTCAGATTGACGGGCCAGGCTGTCGGCCAGCACCGCGATCACGGCGGCTTCCAGCGCTTCCCACGCCACATCGGGCCGTTTGTTGACCGTCACAAAGTCCTGGGCCATCAACACATTATAGACGCCCTCCAGCCCAAACAACTGCCGCGCCACCGGGTCGGCGGCGGCGCTCTCCGCCGAGCTAAAGTTGCGCGACTGGGCAAAGCGATGGCCCGGCAAGATAAATTTGCGTGCGTTGGGATTGGGCGTCTGCTGCACCTGAATGGACATAGGCCCTAGTATAACAGGCGGTGCGCCGCGGGTAAAATGGACAGCAGGCAGTGGGCAGGTAGGCAATGGGGGCAGAGGATTTCACCGCAAAGGGCGCAAAGGCCGGTGGGAAAGGTAGTAGCTCTGTGCGCCACGGCTGACTACTGCCTACTGACTACTGCCTACTGTATAATGTAACCATGCAACGGACACCCTACGCCGATGTGAATGAAATCCTTGCCGGCCTGCCGGCGCAGATGCAGGCGATCCTGGGCGAAAAGCTGGTGGGGCTGTATCTCTACGGCTCGCTCGTCGCAGGCGATTTTGACGCAGGCATCAGCGATATGGACCTGCTGGCCGCGCTTACCGCCGACCTGAACGAGCGCGAGTTCAGCCATCTGGATGCCATGCATCAGGCCATCGTCGCCGCGCACCCCCGATGGAACGACCGGATCGAAATCGCCTATCTGTCGCTCGATGGGCTAAAAACCTTCCGCACCCAGACCAGCCCCCTCGGCATCATCAGCCCCGGCGAACCGTTTCATATCGTCCAAGCAGGCGCTGACTGGCTGATCAACTGGTACATGGTGCGCGAGATCGGTCGCACGCTCTATGGCCCTGCGCCCACCGCGCTGATCCCCCCAATGGCCGGCGAAGAATTCATCCAGACGGTGAAGGAGCACGCCCAAGCCTGGCAGGGCCGAATTACGGGTTACTCCCAGAGACGCAAGTCACAGGCCTACGCCATCCTGACCCTGTGCCGGGCGCTCTATACCTGCCGCCATGGGGCGCAAGTCTCCAAACGGCAAGCGGCTCTGTGGGCGATTGAAACCTATCCGCAGTGGGCGTCCTTGATCAC
>JADLFO010000057.1 GCA_020845455.1 Caldilineaceae bacterium | reverse complement strand
TGGATTATCTGCTGGGCAAGTTGGACGCTCATGTGGCCGCAGCGGGCGTGCGCCTGGACCGGGCGCGCGTGTCCGCAGGAGTGTTGCATGTGCTGGGGATGCTCATGGATTATGGCGTAGTGCAGCGGCTGGGGCTGGACTTCTTCCCCGATCTGCCGGTGCTGGATGTGGGCGACCGCATCACCGTGGGGCTGCGCACCGCGGGCTATGAGGTCTTTGCCTGCGCCAATACCTACACCGACCCCGCGCTGGTCGACAAACTCCCGCCCGGCTCTCCTTTCACCGGTCTAAGCGTCGATCGCAGCCTAGACGACGACGGCCAGGTCATCTTTATGCACCTGGGCCGCGGCCTGCCCAAAGCCGCCAACCGGCACAGCCGCGGCGTCTCGGCGGCGACTTGGCTCGACTTTGCCCAGGCCCATCTCCTTGGCGAACCGGTGAGGCCCACGCCATGAAGCTGATATCTGCCACCCTGATTTCAGTCCCGATCACCTTCCGCATCGCCCTGGCGCGCATCCTCTATTCGCACCATGTCTTTGTGCAGCTAGAGCATGAGGGCGTCACCGGCACAGGCGAAGGCGTACTCTATCGCGCCAAACCGCACGAGGCCGCCGCGCTGGTCGCGCAGCAGGCGCAGCCCGCGCTGCAGCAGATGACCGAGTTGCCCAAGTTGGAGGACTGGCGCGAGCGGCTGCGCGGCTGGGCCGCGACCTCGCCCGCCGTCGCCTACGCGCTCGACACCGCCTGGTGGGACATCCAGGCGCGCCGCCTCGACAAGCCGCTCGCCGCCGTCTTGGGCGCAGTCTCCCGGCTGCAGATCCCCGTCACCGAGCAGTTGTTTATCCACGACGACGCCGAACTGGAGCGCAAGCTGACGCAGATCGGAGCGCGCGGCACAACGCACATCAAACTGAAGATCGGCTCAAGCCCAGCAGAAGATGTTGCGCTTGTGCAGCGCGTACGCCGCCAGGTAGGGCCGGATGTCGAGATCCGCGTCGACGCCAACCACGCCTACGGCTGGCCTGCGGCCGCGCCCCTCTGTCGCCAACTGGCCGGCCTGGGCGTGCGCGCCTTTGAGGAACCGCTGTCCCTGCGCGATTGGGCCGGGCTGGCCGCGCTGCGCCGCGAGCTGGGCGTGCCCGTCATCCTCGACGAAAGCATCCTCAGCCTGGACGATCTGCAAGGGGCCATCGCCGCCCAGGCCATCGACCTGCTCAACGTCAAGCTGACGCGCATCGGCGGCATCACGCTCGCCCAAGAGTATATCGACCTCTGCCGCCGTCATGAAGTGGGCGTGCTGGTCGGCTGTACGGAGGATTTGGGCATCGGCACCGCCGCCATTTTGCACTGCGCCGCGGCCCTGCCCGGCTGTGACTCGATGGAAGGGCTTGGCCCGGAGCGGCTGGGCTTTGACGTGGTGCAGCCCGCCTGGCAGATCGAAAACGGCCACCTGGCGCTGCCCGACGGCGCGGGGCTGGGCGTTGAACTCCTGCCCGGCTGGCAGGGGCATCTGCCGCCGGCGGTGCGCCGCTTCGACCTGACCCAGCCATCGCCGGCGCTGCGTCTCTTTTCCGAAAACGCGCGCCTGCGCCAGCGCCTCGAAAACGTCCGCGTGCGCCTGCTGCGGAGGCTGCGCGGCTGATGCGTATCTGTTCACCCCAACTCGGCCTCTCGCCCGCCTCGACGCGCGGCGGCGAAGTCTATGACCACGCCAGCCTGACACGGCTCGCCCAGGCCGGAGTCGAAGTCGTCGTGCTGCTGCCCGCGGGGCTGCCCGCGCCACAACAGCCCAACCTGGAGGTCGTCCGCCTGCCGCTGGCGCGCGGCTATCGCTGGTTTGTCAGCAACCTCTATTTTGTGCCCTTCATCGGCCGCGCCTACCGCCGCCGACCCTTCGACCTGCTGCGCGTCCATTCCTTGCGTTTCACCGGGCTGGCCGCGCTCTGGGCGCGGCGCGTCTATCGCCTGCCCGTGCCCATCGTCGCCCACCATCATCACACCGACCCCGACCGTTGGACCGGCGCGGTCGACGGGCGCGTGGCGCGCGGCGTCGACCTGCTCATGGTCGGCAGCCAGGCCACCGCGCACGACGTAGCCGGGCGTTTCCATGTGCCTGCGCCGCGGCTGGCCGTCGTCCCCTACGGCATCGACGACCGCTACAACCCCGGCGTGCGTTCGTCCAACGCCGCGGCACAGCCCGACCCGGCGGGCAGCCCGCTGATCCTGCATGTCGGCAGCCTGATCGCGCGCAAGAACATTGCCCGTCTGCTGGCAGCCTTTGCCCAGGTCGCCGCCGCCCTGCCCGCGGCCCGGCTGGCGCTCTTGGGCGGCGGGCCGGAAGAAGCCGCGCTGCGCGCCCTGGCGGGGCAGTTGGGCATCGCCTCGGCGGTGACCTTCGCCGGGCGCGTCGACGAAGCCGTCAAGCTGGCCTATTATGCCCGCGCCGATCTGCTGGTCAGCGCCTCGACCATGGAGGGCTTTGGGCTGGCCGTGGGCGAAGCCATGGCCTGCGGCGTGCCGGTGGTAGCAACCACAGCCGGGTCGCTGCCCGAAATCATAGAGGACGGCGTCAGCGGGCTGCTGGTCCCCCCAAACGACACCGATGCGCTGGCCGCGGCCATGCTGCGTGTGCTGCAAGAGCCGGCGCTGGCCCAACGCTTGGCCGCAGCCGGACCGCCGCGCATCGACCGCCTCTTCCGCTGGGAACGCACCACGCAGCAGACCCTGGCCCATTATCAGGAGGTCATCGCGCAATGCGCATCGTCCTGATCAACGAGTACTTTCCTCCCTTTGCCCCTGGCGGCGCGGAGTTGAGCGGGCTGGAACTGGCGCGCGCCCTGGCTGCCCGCGGCCACGCCGTACAGGTCATCACCCCCAACTACGGCGCAGCCGGCCACGAGACGCTCGACGGGGTCGAGGTCGTGCGCTTTCCTTTCCCCGCACGCCTGGCCGGGCGGCGCACGCTGCCGCTGCGCTGGCTGGCCGGCCCCTGGTTCTATCTCTGGTCGGCGCTGGCGATCACATTCTATGCCGGGCGCTTCGGGGCCGATGTCCTTCATGCCCAGAACAAATACAGCCTGCCGGGAAGCTGGCTGGCCGGGCGGCTGCTGCGCCGGCCCGTGCTGGTGACCGTGCGCGATACGCTTTTGGCCTGCCCTTTTGGCCGCTGTTTTATGGTCTATGACCATGTGCCCGCGGGCTGCGGGCATGGGCCGCTGTGGGAGCTATGCCGCGAATCGCATATTGCGGATTACATCGGCGCGCGCACGCCGCTGCACTGGCTCAAGGCGCGGCTGACCGCGGCCTATCTGCGTCTCGACCTGCGGCTGCGCCAGTGGGTCTTGCGCCGTGTGGATGGCGTGATCTCCGTCAGCCGCGGGATGCAGCGGCTCTACGCCGAGGTCGGCATTCCGCTGGGCAAAGCCATGCGGGTCATCCACAACATCCCGCCCAGCCAGACAGCCGCCGCGCCCGACGATGCGGCGCTGCGCCGCCGCTATGGGCTAGGCGACGGCCCTATCGTGCTCTATGGCGGCAAATTCTCCCCCGGCAAGGGGACGGCTGACCTGGTCGCCGCCGCCCACCAGGTGGTCGCGCAGGCGCCCGCGGTGCAGTTTGTCTTTGCGGGCGGCAGCGACTTGGCCGGTGCGAATGCGCCCTATCTGCATGTGCTGGGCAGAATCCCCAACGCCGACTTCCTCCAACTGGCGGCGCTGGCCCATCTGGTGGTCGTGCCGTCGGTCTGGCCCGAACCACTCAGCCGCGTGGCGCTGGAGGCGCTCAGCCTGGGCACGCCGGTGGTCGCCACCGCCGTAGGCGGCACGCCGGAGATCGTGGCGCACGAGGTCAACGGGCTGCTCACGCCTAAATCGTCGCCCGCGGCGCTGGCCGCGGCCATCACCACCTTGCTGCAGGATGAAGCACACCGGGCGCGCTTGGCCCAGGGCGCACGCATCTTTGTGGCCGACCGTCTTGCCGCCGACAGCGCCGTAGACCAGCACCTCGCCTTCTATCAAGCCTTACGGAGCCGCGCATGAACCTGGCGCTCTTCCCGCCGCTGGGCGGCAGCTTTACGGCGCTGCAGGAGACCGGACAACTGGCGCGTTTTGCGAGCAGCTATCTGCCGCGCTATGCGGAGACATTTACGCGGTTGGTCTATGGCTCCTATCGCGACGAACGCCTGGCCGATTTTCCCAGTCTGCACAGCACGCCGCAGCTTACTCTGCTGCCCAATGCCCGCCGCCAGAACGCCCACCTCTATGCGTGGCGCATGGCGGGGCAGCATGCCGCGGCCTTGGCGACCTGCCAGGTGAGCCGCGTCTTTCAAGCCACGGGCATTGTCCCGGCCTGGCAGGCCAAACGCCGCTGGCGCATCCCGATCGTCGCCACCTATGGCTATCACTATGCCGACCTGGCGCGGCGGAGCGGCCACACGAGCCGCGCCGTCTATTACACGCTGCTGGAGCAGTTGACCCTGCGCCGCGCCGACGCGGTCATCGTCACCACCGCGCCGATCGCACGTTATGTCCAGCGCTTTATGCCCACGGACCGCGTCCATCTGATCCCCAACGGCGTCAACTTGCGCCAGTTCTACCCGGCGGCGCAGTTGCCGGAAGGCCCGCCCACGGTCGCCTTTTTGGGGCGCCTCTCGCCGGAGAAAAACCCGCAATCGCTGCTCGCTGCGGCGCACCGGCTGCAAGCCGCCACCCCGCTCCGTCTGGCCTTTATCGGCGACGGCCCCTTGCGCGATACGCTGGCCCAAGAGGCGCAGCGGCTGGGCGTAGACGCGCATTTCTACGGCACGGTCAGCCACGACCAACTGCCGGAACTGCTGCGTGCCGCCAACGCCTTTGTGCTGCCCTCCTACAGCGAAGGGCACCCCAAGGCGCTGCTCGAAGCTATGGCCTGCGGGCTGCCGGTGGTAGCGTCGGATATTCCGGGCAACCGCAGCGTGGTCGAACCGGGGGCCAACGGGCTGGTTTTCCCGCCCGGCGACAGCGCGGCCCTGGCCGCGCAGTTGGCTGTGGCGCTGGGGGATCGCGAGCAGGCGCATCGTCTGGGCCGCGCCGCCCACGCTGCCATCGTCCAGCACTATGACCTGGACAACCTGGTAGGCCGCGAGGTGGCGCTGCTGGTCGAGTTGGCGCAAGCACAGCGCGGGAGCGCGGCGCGATGAGCATGGCCCATCCCTCCGCCTACCGGCTGACCTACTCGCTGCGCCGGCTCTATGTCGATGCCTTTATGGCGCAGCAGGCCGCGGCGCTGGCCCCGCGCAGCCGTGTGCTGGACCTGGGCGGGCACAAGCGCGCCAAGCGCGGCGAGTTCGACATCGGGCGCTACGATCTGCAGGTGGTCTACGCCAACCTCACGGTGGACAAAACGCCCGATCTTCAGGCCAACGCCGCGGCCCTGCCCCTGGCCGCAGACAGCTTTGACGCCGTGGTCTGCGCCGAACTGCTGGAGCATGTCCCCGACCCGCGGCGCGTGCTGGTCGAGGCGGCGCGCGTGCTGCGGCCCGGCGGCAGCCTGGTGCTGACGATCCCATTTCTCTATCCGATCCACGCCGACCCTTACGATTTTGGCCGCTACACCGACACCTTTTGGCGGCACACGCTGGCCGAAGCGGGGTTTTGCGGGGTCGAGGTCACACCCCAGGGCTTTTTCTTTAGCGTCCTGGTCGGGTTTCTCAAACTGGCCGTAAACCAAGCGCGACGTCCCGGCGTGCCTGGCCGGCTGCTGCGCGCCGTCCTAACCGTGGCCCTGGTCGCGCCGCTACAGGCCGCAGCCCTGCGGCTGGACCAAAGCAGCCTGGTGCGCCGCCAATCCTTTTTGCGCGCCTTTACCACCGGCTATGGCGTGGTCGCCGCGCGCGCCGCCGGCCCCATCCCCAGCCAGACCGCATGACGACCTTTGTCTTTCTCTCCACCACCGACTGGGACGCGCCCCAGTTCGGCTCGCGCCAGCAGATCGCGCTGCGGCTGGCGCGCCGCGGCCGGCGCGTGCTCTTTGTGGAGGTACCGCGCGCCCTGCACTCGCTGATCTCCGACCCCGCGGCCACGCGGCTTGCGCTCCAGCGTATGGGCACGCTGCGCCCCACGCCTGAAGCGCCCGGCGACCGGCTCTTGATCTACACCCCGCGGCCCGTGCTGCCTATCTACTATCACCCGTGGACCAACGCCGCCAACCAGCGGCTGTTGGGCCGCGACCTGCGCCATACCCTGGCGCGCCTCGGCTGGCAGCCGGACATCCTCTGGGGCTATTGGGCCAACAGCGCGCCTCTGATGGGCCGCCTGGGCGAGCGCGCCGCGGTCTATCACTGCATCGACGACTTCACCGCGGTGGACTATCCGCTGGCCCCGCGCGGCAGCATCGCCCGCATGGAAGCCGAGTTGTGCCGCCGCGTCGACCTGGTGCTGGCGCGCACGGTGGAACTGGCCGAAGACAAGCGCCGTTACAATCCAAACACACGCTGTCTGCCCGGCGGGGTCGATATCGACCAGTTTGACCCGGTGCGGCCCTGGCCGGAGCCTGCGCCGCTGGCAGGTATCCCCCACCCGCGCGCCGGTTTCCTGGGCACGCTCGACGACCGCGTCGACGTGCCGCTGCTGGCCGAGGTCGCGGCGGCGCTGCCTGCCGTGCAGTTTGTGCTGGCCGGGCCGGTCAAACGCCATCTGATCGACTTGGCCCCGCTGCAGGCTCGGCCCAACGTGCATTTTGCCCCGGCCTGCGACTACGCCGCCGTACCAGCGCATATGGCGCATTTTGACGTTTGCTTGATCCCCTACCGAGTCAACCGCTATACGCAAGGGCTGTCGCCTCTCAAGCTCTATGAATATCTGGCGCTGGAAAAACCCGTGGTCGCCACCGGCCTGCCCTATCTACAGCGCGAGGCGCAGTTGATCCAAATCACGCATACGCCCGCCGAATTTTACGCCGCCATCCAGGCCGCGCTGGCACAGCCGGGGACACCGGCACAGCGCCAAGCACGCCGCGCCGCCGCGGCTGCCGCCTCTTGGGATGCCCAGGTGGAAATTATCGAAAGCGAAGTCGCCACGCTGCTGGAGAAAAGGTCATGACTACCCGCAACCCGGCGCGCATCCTCCAGGTCATCGCCTCGTCGCGCGGCGGCGGCGCGGCGCATGTGCGCGAGTTGGCGCGGCGGCTGGACCCCGCGGCCTACGCCGTGACCGTCGCCATGCCCGAAGACGGCGGCACCGTCGGCGCAGGGGATTTCACCCCTGCCGGGGTGGGCTTTCTCCCGCTGCCCATTGCCGCCGGCGCATCGGCCCAGGCGTTGATCGCCCTGCGCCGCGCCCTACAGCGCAGCGATCTAGTGCATCTGCACGGCGCGCGCGCCGCGCTCTTTGGGCGGCTGGCCGCGGCGAGCATACGCAGACGGCCGCGTATCGTCTACACCGTCCACGGCTACGCCGCGCCCTACTACCCTCCGCCGCGCCGCCGCTTGCAGATCGGGCTGGAACGCGCCTTGGCCCCGCTGGTGGACTGCGCCTTGGCCGTGTCGCAGGCCGAGCGCAGCGCGCTGGTCGAAAGCAGCGTCTTTCCGGCAGAGCGGGTCACGGTGGTCTGGAATGGGATCGATGTAGAGGCCTTCGCCGCGCCCCCTGGCGACCGTGCAGCCTGGCGCGCGGCGCTGGGCATCTCGTCCACGGCGCGGCTGGCGACGACCGTCTGCCGCCTCTATAAACCGCGCGACTTCCCCACGCTGATCGCAGCCTTTGCCCAGGCGCGGCAAGCCTGCCCCGACGCGCATCTGCTGATCGTGGGCGATGGCCCAGACCGGCCCGCGGTCGAGACGCTGGTGGCGCAGCATGACCTCGCCGCGGCGGTGACCCTGACCGGCTGGCGCACCGATCTGCCCGCGGTTTATGCCGCCTCCGACCTGTACACGCTCACCACCTGGGGCTGGGAAGGGCTGCCGCTGACCGTGTTGGAGGCGATGGCCGCGGGGCTGCCCGTGGTGGGGACGCGCGCCGGCGGCTTTCCCGAAGCCGTGGTCGAAAATGTGACCGGTATTTTGGCAGAACGGCGGAGCGTGGCATCATTGGCAGATGCGCTGCAGCGGCTGCTGCAAGACGCGCCGCTTGCCGCACAGATGGGCGCGGCAGGCCGCGCGCGCGCCCGCCGCCACTTTGCCGTGGAGGGCATGGTCGCCAAAATCGCGGCGCAGTATGATCGGCTGCTGAGTTAACTATGCGTGTTCTGCATCTCTACAAGGACTATGCGCCGGTCATCGGCGGCATTGAAAACCACATCGGCGAACTGGCGCGCGGGCTGCGCGGCTGCGGCATCGACGCCCAGGTCTTGGTCACCAGCACCGGGCGCGCCACCGAACGGCTGACGCTGGACGGCGTGCCTGTCACCAAAGCAGGACGGCTGCTCTCGGTCTCGTCCGCGCCGCTGAGTCTCGCCTATTACCCGCTGCTCTACCAACTGGAACGCGGCGTGGACATCGCCCATGCCCACCTGCCCTACCCGCCGGGCGAACTGGGCCAGCTTTTCTTAGGACGCAGCCGCCGCTTTGTGGTCAGCTATCACAGCGACATTGTGCGTCAAAAGCTGCTCGGCGCGCTCTACAGCCCGTTTCTGTGGCAAGTGCTGCGCCGCGCCGCGCTGATCAGCGTCGCCAGCCCGGCCTATATCCAGACCTCGCCTTTTCTCTCGGCTTTCCCCGAAAAGTGCCGGGTCATCCCCTATGGGCTGGAGGTGGACGACTACGCCGCCACCCCTGCGCTGGAGAAGGCCGCAGCTGCCTGGCGCAAGAGCTATGGCAACCGCCCGCTGCTGCTCTTTGTGGGCAAGCTGCGCCATTACAAAGGGCTGCATGTGCTGCTCGACGCCATGCACCAGATCGACGCCCACCTGCTTGTCATCGGCTCCGGCATGATGGAGCAGCCTTGGAAACAGAAGACCGCCGACGAAGGGCTGACCGCCAAAGTCACCTTCTTGGGCGAAGCGTCCGACGCCGACAAGCTCATCGCCTATCACGCCGCCGACCTCTTTGTGCTGCCCTCCACCAACCGCGCCGAAGCGTTTGGCATCGTCTTGACCGAAGCGATGGCCGCCGGGCTGCCCTTGATCAGCACCGAGCTGGGCAGCGGCACCTCGTTTATCAACCGGCATGAGGAGACGGGGCTGGTCGTGCCGCCGGAAGATGCGCCGGCGCTGGCCGCGGCCATCAACCGGCTGCTGCACGATGCGCCGCTGCGCAAACAGATAGGCGCAGCCGCCCAAGCCCGCGCCCGCGCCGTCTTTAGCAAGGAGAGCATGTTGACCCGCATGATCGCGCTCTATCAAGAGGCGCTCGACACATGAGCGGCAGAGGATGCGCCCCATGAGCCTGCGCTTTGGACTGATCGGCTGTGGCCGCGTGGCCCCGCGCCACGCCCAATCGCTCCACCAGCTTCACGATGCCAAGCTGGTCGCCGTCGCCGACATCAAAGCGCCGCGCGCCGCGCACTTCGCCGAGGAATACCGCGCCGACCCCTATACCGACTATCACGCGCTCCTGGCGCGGCGCGACGTGGATGCGGTCAGCATCTGCGTGCCCAGCGGGCTGCACGCCCAGGTCGCCGTCGACGCGCTGCACGCCGGCAAGCATGTGCTGGTGGAAAAACCGATCGCCATCACCCTGGACGACGCCGACCGCATGATCGAGGTGGCGGAGGCTACCGGCTGCACGCTGGGCGTGGTGCTGCAAAACCGCTATAACCACCCCATGCGCCAGGTGCGTGATCTGATCGACGAAGGCAAGCTGGGCCGGCTCTATCTGGGCAACGCCTGTGTGCGCTGGTTTCGTCCACAATCCTATTATGAAGACGAATGGCACGGCACTTGGGCCATGGACGGCGGCGCGCTGATGAATCAGAGCATCCATCACATCGACGCGCTCCAGTGGTTCTTAGGGCCGGTGCGCTCGGTCTATGCCTATACCGACACGCTGGCGCACCGCATGGAAGCCGAAGATGTGGGCGTGGCGGTGCTGCGCTTTGCCGGCGGCGCGCTGGCGACCATCGAAGGCTCCACCCTCACCTGGCCGCAAAACCTGGAAGGCTCGGTCGCGATCTTCGGCGAGCGCGGCTCGGTCAAGATCGGCGGCACCGCGCTCAACCGCATCGTGCTGTGGAAAGTCGAAGGCCAGTTGGAGCAGGAGGCCGAGATCCTCACCAGCCAAGTGGTGGACCCGCCCTCGGTCTACGGCTACAGCCACCGCGAAGTGCTGCGCGACTTTGTCCAGGCGGTGCAAGAGGGGCGGCCCCCCGGCACGCCCGCACCGGAGGCGCGCAAATCGCTGGCGCTGGTGGCTGCCATCTACGAATCGGCGCGCTGCGGGCGCGAAGTCATGGTAGAGGCCTGATCCTGCATGGCGTTGGCGAGATCCATGCCAAGCAGTTTGACCGCGCCCGCGCCCTGCGGTACGATACAGCGTCGGAACAGCCTGTGGCAGCCCTGCCGGGCGATTTCAGACAGAACGGTTGGTACACTCGCATGACCTTTTCCAAGACCAAACTCGACGCCTGGCTCAACGGCGTGATCGAAGCGGGCTGGCTGGCGGCGCTGGTGATCGCGCCGCTCTTCTTCAACGTCTTTTCCAGCCGTGTCTTTGAACCAGACAAGATCAGCCTGGTGCGCTCGATTGCGCTGATGATGCTGCTGGCCTGGCTGGTCAAGCTGGTCAACGGCGGCGCGGCCTGGCTGCCCGGCTATCGCACTGTCGCCGCCACCGCTACCGTGCCGGCCCCAACCGCCGGCAATGAGGGCATCAACGTGGACGCCCCACGCGGCCTCTCCGCCCTACGCCGCGTGCCGCTGCTGATCCCGATCGCGCTGCTGGTGCTGGCCTATCTGGTCAGCACCGGCTTTAGCGTGGCGCGCTTTGTCTCCTGGTGGGGGTCCTATCAACGGCTGCAAGGGACCTATACCTTTTTCAGCTATGTGACCATCGCCCTGCTGACGCTCGCCCACCTGCGCACGCCGCAGCAGATCCGGCGGCTGCAGCATGTCATCGTCGTCACCAGCCTGCCGATTGCCATCTACGGCATCATCCAGCACTATGACATCGACCCGCTGCCCTGGGGCGGCGATGTGACCACACGCGTAGCGGCCAACGCCGGCAACGCCATCTTCCTGGCGGCCTATCTGATCATGGCCTTTTTCTTTACGCTGGAGCGGGTCTACAGCAGTTTTGCCTATCTGCTCGGCTATAAACCGGCGCACCATGTCGACAGCCAGGACATGCCCACGGCGCTGGCGGGCGGGGCCTATCTCTTCGTCCTCATGGTGCAGGCGCTGGCCATCTTTTGGACCCAAAGCCGCGGCCCCTGGCTGGGTCTGTTCTTTGGCCTCTACCTGTTCGTCCTGCTACTCTTTACGGCGCTGCGCCCCAGCCATCACCGAATCTGGACCTCGGCCTGGATTGGGCTGGGCGTGGCGGGAGCGCTGCTTCTGGTCTTGATGAACACGACCCCGTTCTTTGCGCCGCTGGCGAAAATACCCTATGTGGGCCGCCTCACCACTTTGCTGGAATCCGAGAGCGGCACAGGCCGCGTGCGCGTGCTCATCTGGCAGGGTGCGGCGCAGATGGTCTTCCCGCACGATCCACTGGTCTTCCCCGACGGCAGCCGCGACGCCATCAACGCTCTGCGCCCGCTGGTCGGCTATGGGCCGGAGACGATGTGGATTGCCTACAATCCCTTCTACCCGCCCGAACTGGCCCAACTCGAGGCGCGCAACGCCAGCCCGGATCGCTCGCACAACGAAACTTGGGATGCGCTGGTCATCACCGGGCTGCTGGGCTTCGCCGCCTACTTCACGCTCTTTATTGCCATCTTCTATTGGGCGCTGCGCTGGCTGGGGCTGCTGGTCGACCGCCGCGACACAATCCTCTACGGCGTGCTGCTGGCGCTCACCTCGCTGATCATGGTCGTGATCTTCTACTTCTACGACGGTGGCTGGCGCTTTTTAGGCGTAGCGCTGCCCGCCGGCCTGATCCTAGGGCTGGGCGCCTACGTCACGCTCTCGGCCTTTTTGCACCCCAACCTGGGCGAAGAACGCGCCGACCTGCCGCGCCAGTTGTTGATCATCACCATCCTGGCGACGATCACGGCCCACTTTATCGAGATTCATTTCGGCATCGCCATCGCCGCCACGCGCACCTATTTCTGGGTGCAGACCGCACTGCTGGTCGTGGTCGGCATGGGCTGGGCGCACCCGGCGGCCTATGCCATCGCCCAGGAGATCGAGCACGAAGAAACCCAGGAGGAGGCCGCGCCCAAAGAGACGGCTAAAGGCAAACGCCGCGCCACTAAACCGGCCCGCGCCCGCCGCGTGGTCATCCACCCACCGGCGCTGCCCGCCATGGTGATGACCGACGTCTTGATCTTTATGACGCTGGTCTTCACCTTCACCACCAACACGCGCGGCGACACCACCGCGCTGAGCATCCTTTGGGGCAGCGTGACCGAGCGCAACGCCGGCGGCAGCATCGTCAGCAGCCCAGGGCTTTTCTTCCTGCTGCTCTTTACCTGGGCCGTGGCCGCGATCGTGGGCCTCAGCGCCGAATCGCTGCAGCACCAGCGCACGCCCGACGCCGGCTGGTGGCTGCGCGCCATCGGCCTGCACGCTTTGGCCGTCTGGGGCGCGTGGCTTGTCTACGGCGTGATCCAGGGGTCACGTTTGGTCCCCGGCGCGTCGGGCAGCACGCTCGACGAGCAACTGGCCAATGTCTCCGGCCACTTTGCGCTCTTTACCTGGCTGCTGGTGATCTGGCTGCTGGCGGCAGGCGCGGTCTACGCCTGGTCTGCGCTGCAAGACCGCCGCCTGCCCCTGGCGACGCGCACCGCGCTGAGCGCGGCCGGCGGCGTGGCGCTGGCCGTGGTGATCTTTTTTATCATCAACAGCGTCAACATCGCCCTGGTGCGCGCCGACATCATCTATAAGCAGGGCCAACAGTTCGACAACAAACGCGACTGGATCACCAGCATCGAACTCTATCGCCGCGCCCTCAACGCCCGGCACACCGAAGACCATTATATGCTCTTCTTGGGCCGCGCCCTGTTGGAACAGGCCAAACAGGCCGGGGCGACAGAGACCGCCATCCTGGGCGAGAACCCCAAGTTAAGCGATGTGCTGGCGCTGACCCCAACCGAGACCGGGCAGATGGGCCGCCAGGAACTGCTGGCTGCCGCCGAGATCGTGCTGCTGCAGGCGCAGCGCGTCAACCCGCTTAACACCGACCACACCGCCAACCTGGCGCGGCTCTACCGCTCCTGGGCCGATATCTCGCCGGACAACCCCGCCTTACAGCAAGAGATGCTCGACCACAGCATCGCCTTTTACAACCGTGCCGTGCAGCTCAGCCCCAACGCCGCCCATCTGTGGAACGAGAAGGGCAACGCGCATCTGGCACGCGGCGAAGACGACGAGGCCGAAGCCGCCTATCTGCACAGCCTGTCGATCGACCCCAAATATGACCAGACCTACATGCTCTTGGCCGATTTCTATGAACGCCGCGAGCGATTTGACGACAGCATCGCCCTGCTGGAAAAAGGCATCCAAGAGCTGCCGCGGCGCGCCCAGTTGCTCAGCTATCTGGGCGTTGCCAAGGCGCGCACCGGCGACCTGGCGGGCGCGGCGAGCGCCAACGAGATGGTGCTCGAGCTACAGCCTAACAACGTCAACGCCATGCGCAACCTGGCCGTGATCTATCGCGACCTAGGCGACACGGACCAGGCGATCGCGTGGGCCGAGCGCGGCTTGGCGAGCATGGGCGACCCCAACTCCGACGAGGCGCGCAGCCTGCGCCAAATGGCCGCCGAGCTTTATCAGAGCGCGGGCCGCGTCGACGAAGCCATCGCCCAATTTGAGCAGTTGCGCCAGGCCAACCCCAATGACGCGGCCGCGCTCAACGCGCTCTACACGCTCTACATGGCGCGCGAAAACTGGGATGCCGCACTAGAGACGCTGCAAACGCTGGTCACGCTGGAGCCGGACAACTATCAACACCCGCTGGCGCTGGCCCAACTGATGGAGCAGCTTGGCCGCAAGGGCGATGCCCTGGCCTATGCCAACCAAGCGTTGACCCTGGCCCCCGACGACCAGCGCCAGGCCATCGCCCAGTTGATCGCCACACTTGGCGGGGGCAGTTGACCCATCGCCACACTTGGCGGGGGCAGTTAAACCCGTTAGCAGCGTCACTGGGCCGGATCACCGAATAGGATTGCCGAGCGAGATCGAGTAAGATCACCCAAGATGACACCCTATCTCTTGTTGGCCTTTAGCGCCCTCATCCTTGCGATTGGCGTCACGCCGCTGGCGCGCCAGGTGGCGCTGCGTTTGGGGGTGATCGACAACCCCGGCGCGCGCAAGATCCACGCCGCGCCCGTGCCGCTGCTGGGCGGCGCGGCCATCTATGTGTCGTTCTTGCTGGTGTTGATCTTCTTTGGCAACCGCTTTTATGTCCACCAGTTCGTCGGCATCTTCGTGGGCGCCACGCTGATGAGCCTGATGGGGGTGGTGGACGACCGCTGGGGGCTGGGCAGCTATGCCAAGCTGGCAGGCCAACTGGTGGCCGCAGGCGTGCTTGTCTACACCGGCGTGAGCGTCCAGCTCTTTGGCGGCTGGCTGGATGTCGCGCTCACCCTGCTCTGGGTGGTGGGCATCACCAACGCCATGAACCTGCTCGACAACATGGATGGGCTGTCGGGCGGCATCGCCATGATCGCCGCCGTCTTTTTCCTGCTGCTGGCCGCCATGAGCCGCCAATATCTGGTCGGTGCGCTGGCCGCGGCGCTGGCCGGGGCGTGCGCCGGCTTTTTGATCTACAACTGGAACCCGGCGCATATCTTTATGGGCGACACGGGCAGCCTGTTTATCGGTTTTCTGCTGGCGGCGGTGGCGATCAAACTGCGCTTCCCATCCAACAGCAACACTGTCACCTGGATGATCCCGATCCTGGTGATGGCTGTGCCCATCTTCGACACGACCTTGGTCTTTACCTCGCGGCTGCGGCGCGGCAAGAACCCGCTGACCACGCCAGGCAAAGACCATCTCAGCCACCGGCTGGCGCGGCTCACGGGCAGCCGCCGCGAGGCCGTGCTGATCTGTTATCTGATCGCCGGCGCGGCCGGCCTGGTTGCCGTCTTTTTGACCCAGGCCACCGTCGTCGAAGCAAGGTTTGTTGCCGTCTTCATGCTGGCGGCAGTAATCTATGGCATCTGGTGGCTGGAGTTCCGGCATGGCGGCGTGCGCGAGCCGGAACCTAGCCCAGAACAAATGACAGAACAAGTGAGGAGTCTTTCTTGAATCACCCACGTCTGCAGTCGATCCCGCATTCCCGCTGGAGCTATCTCTTGGCCGCGCTGCTGGCCGGTCTGCTGTTGACGGCCTGCGGCGGGCCGGCCTCGGATAATACCTCGTCTGGCGACGCCGGCACAGTGCCCTCTGCAACTGCCGCGGCGCAAGGTGAGGCCACGGCGACCCCGGAACCGCCCGCCCAAGCTGCGCCCGCGGGCAGCGCAGCAGGCGATGCCGGCCCCACAGTGGCCCCGCCCGATCTGGCCGAACCCGGCCCGGTCGCGACGATCAGCCCGACGGAACGTAATATGATGTATGAGGCCGCGCCCGACGTGCAGATCGACCCGGCCAAGTATTATTACGCCACGCTCAAGACCAATCGCGGCGATATTCGGGTGCAGCTCTTTGCCGACCGCGCGCCCAAGACGGTGAACAACTTTGTCTTCCTGGCGCGCCAGGGCTTTTATGACAACACCGTGTTCCATCGTGTCTTGGATGGGTTTATGGCCCAGGCCGGCGACCCCACCGGCAGCGGCGCAGGCGGGCCGGGCTATGAGTTCGAAGACGAGATCGTCTCCGGCCTGGTCTTTGACCAATCTGGGCTGCTCGCCATGGCGAACCGCGGCCCTAACACCAACGGCAGCCAGTTCTTCATCACCTTTGGCCCGACCGAGTGGCTCAACGGAAACCATACCATTTTCGGCAAGGTGATCGAAGGCGAGGATGTGTTGGGCAAGATCACCCGCCGCGACCCGCAAACCGACCCGAATGCGGCCGCCGACACGCTCTACACGGTTGTGATCGAAGAGAGCGACACCAGCATCCTGCCGACGCCCACGCCGTCGCCGCCCACCCCCACGCCGACGATGACGCCCACGCCCTTTGCGCCCACCAGCGCCGCCGACGACACACGTCCCTTGGCCGCGCTGCCCGCAGCGGAGCGGGCCAATTATTTCAACACCGCGCCGGAGATGGTGATCGACCCGGCGCAGACCTATACCGCCACCATCGCCACCACGCGCGGCACGCTGACCGCCACGCTCTACACCGCCCAAGCGCCGGTAGCGGTCAACAATTTCGTCGTGCTGGCGAACCTGGGCTTCTATGACGGCATCCCCATCAGCCAGGTGCAGGCAGGCGACTCGTTGGTCACCGGCTCGCCGGATAACAACCCACCCAGCGATGTGGGCTACCGGTTGGCCGCCGAGTTGGGCCAAGTTGAGACGATCAGCGCCGGCGCAATCACCTATATTCCAATGGAACAACTGCCCGACGGGACGGTTGTGAGCAGCGGGAGTTTGCTTCTGATTGCCCTGGCAGAGCCGCCCGAAGGCGTTGCCGCCCAGTGGCCCTTCTTCGCTCAGACCGCGGAAGGCATAGAGGTGCTGGAAACGCTGACGACGAGCGACACCATCCAATCGATCACGATCAGCGAAGGTGTACCGTAATCGGAACCATGGCCCGACCCCACATTCCGGGATGTCGCATGGGAACAAGGATTGCCGCATGACGACCCAAGAGCGCCCGACAACCGGTGCGCTGCCGCTGACCCTGACAGCACACCCGGCCAAAACGCCGCCGCTGCGTTTGCTTGCGGCGTGCGCCACCATCTTGGCGATTGCGCTGGTCAGCCTGTGGTTGGCAGTCAACCCCGAATGGGTCTTGCAGTTGGGGCGCTGGGGCTATGTCGGCGCGTTTCTGATCAGCCTGGTAGCCAGCGCCACCATCATCCTGCCCGCGCCGGGCATCGCCGTCGTGGTCGCCATGAGCGCCGCGCTCGACCCTGTGATGCTTGGCATTGCGGCCGGGCTGGGCAGCGCCGTGGGCGAACTAAGCGGCTACATCGCGGGGGCCGGCGGGCGGGCGCTGGTCCCCGAACAGCAGCGCGCCCAGGTGGAACGGCTGCACACGCTCACCCATCGCTATGGCGCACTGGTGCTCTTTGTGCTGGCGGCCGTCCCCATTCCGCTCTTTGACTTTGCCGGCATTGTCGCCGGCATGTTGCGTATCAACATCGCTGCGTTTGTCGCTGCGGTCGGGCTGGGCAAGAGCATCAAATACATCGTCCTGATCTGGATCGGGGCGGGGCCGCTCTATCTTCTCCAACATCTGCCCCAATGGCTGGGCGGGGGACAATAGGCCCGGCCTGTACACAATT
>JADLFO010000056.1 GCA_020845455.1 Caldilineaceae bacterium | reverse complement strand
GAAAGTCCATCCGAGGCCATTGCCAGGGTGTGCAGGTCAAACTGGCTGGGGTCACGGTTGCGTTTGACAAGGTGGATGTTCCAGATTTCGGAACGTTCGGCGGCGGTGGGAAGGTCTACAAAAAAGATCTCGTCAAAGCGGCCCTTGCGTACCAGTTCCGGCGGAAGCTGGCTGACGATGTTGGCGGTGGCGATGACAAAGACCGGGGCGCGTTTCTCTTGCAGCCAGGTGATAAAGCTGCCAAAGACGCGCGCCGCGGTGCCCGCGTCGCTGACATTGCTGGAGCCGACGCCGGAGAAGCCTTTCTCAATCTCGTCGACCCAGAGGACGACCGGCGCGATGCTCTCCGCCACGCGGATGGCAGTGCGCAGGTTTTCTTCGCTGGAGCCGACCAGCGACGAGAAGAGGCGGCCCACGTCCAGCCGCAGCAAGGGCAGCCGCCAGGAGTTGGCGACCGATTTAGCGACTAAGGACTTGCCGCAGCCCTGCACGCCGACGAGCAGAATGCCCTTGGGTTCGGGCAGACCAAAGGCGCGCGCTTCATCGCTGAAGGCGCGCACGCGCTTGCGCAGCCACTCCTTGAGCACGTCCAGCCCGCCCACGCTCGATAGGCGTTCGTCGCTGCTGTAGAACTCCAGCAGCCCGCTCTTGCGGATGATCTGCTGTTTTTCGGCGGTGACGGCCTCAACCGCGTCGCCGTCGAGACGGCCCTTGGCCTGGACGATGGCTTTGGCGATGGCGTTGGAGGCTTCGACGGCGGTCAGCCCCAGACAGGCCTGCACCAACCGCCCGCGCTGGCGGCGATCCAGGTTGACTTCGATCTGGCCGTGTTTGCTGCTGGCCGTGATGATTCCCTCCAGCATGGCGCTGAGTTCGGGCTCGGTCGGCAGGGCAAAATCGACGACCGTGATCTCTTTTTCCAGTTCGGGGGGGATTTTGAGCACGGGGCCGAGCAGGATGATCGTCTTGGCCCCTGCCTCCAGTTCAAAGGCCGCCTCGCGCAGACGTCGCACGACGGTATGGTCACGCAGAAAGGGGTGGAAGTCGCGCAGCACCCAGAGGCCCGGCTCGCGATCTTCGAGGATGGCGCTGAGCAAGGCCAGCGGGTCGCGCTTGGCAGCGTCGGCGCGCTGGGGTAGGGCCGAGTTGCTCACGCCCTGGGCCGCGCTCCAGGTATAGAGCGGCTTGCGCTGGCTTTCGGCCAAGGCTTGAATTTCCTGCAAGGCGCGCTTTTCTTCGGGGGTCACGACCCAGAGCAGCGGGTAGCGGGCGCGGATGTAGAGGTCGAGTTCGTGTCGCATGGGTTTTAGGTAACTTGGTAGACGGCTCAGCGCAGATATTGCGAGTAGGGCCAGACTTTCCACTTTTCCAGCTCGTCGCCGTTCAGGTAGACGTGCGTCGTGGACCAGCCCTGCACATAGTCCCAGATTTGCCAGAAGCGGCGCAGGTCGCTGCGCCGAAAGGTGACGCGATAGACCAGTTTGCGGTCTTCGTCCATCAACTGCGTGTAGTCGGGCAGTTGGCGGCAGCGGCCCAGCACATAGTCAAAGAAGTCGGAGCGGCTGTGGCCGAACTCTAAAATCAACTGCCAATGGGCATCATTGATTGAGGGGCCGGAGGCGTCTTTGTCCGATATCTGCGCCGGGGTGGGGTCGAAGTCGGCGACCGCCAGCATATCGGCCAGCGGCCCCTCCAGATGGGAGCGCAGGTCGGGCTGGGGGAAGGCCGGCCGCAGGCTGCGATGGGCGCAGCGCCACGGCTGCGGTGCGGTCGCGGCCTCGCCGCTGCGCGCCAGCGCATAGGCCAGCGGTTCCGCACCGAGCGCGGCGGTGAGCGATGTCAGGCGTAGTTTGAGCAGGTCCGGTTCGGGGGCCGTGGGCGTGAGCCCCCAGGCCGTCAACGCCGCGCTCAGGCTGCCGGGTGTCAAGGGGATGCCCAAGCGCGCTTGCAGCCCCAGGGCGATGCCCAAGAGCGCAGGGGGCAGCCGTCCTTCGGCCAGCCATTCGGCCAGGTGCTCGCCCTCCTGGGTGACGGCGAAGCCGAGCAAGACGGCGCGCGGCAGCCAGACATCGCCGCGCCAGCTAGGGCGCTGCGCCAGCATCAGCAGGTCACGCTGGGCTTGCCCGCGGCGCTGTGCCTCCAGCAGACGCACCTCTAGGTTGGCGATGTAGAGGCGGCGGTAGGCAGGGGCCGCTGGAGTCTCGGCGGTGCGCGCCCATTCCAGAAAGCGCCGGCGCTGTTTGGGCGTCAGCCCGGCGTAGGGCGTGCCGGGCGCGGGCGGCTCATCCACACCGGGATGGGTCTCCAACTGCGGGTCGACGGCGGCCTCGTCTTCGAGCAGAGCATCGGGGACGGGCTGCACGGTGATCGGCAGTTCTGCGGCGGCAGCCTGAAGCACTTGGGCCAACGGGCGGTCTAGGTCGGTGCGGCGCATCAAGAGCGGGACGGCGGCGTTGCGGGCTGGCGGCATGGGCACGGTCGTTCGGCGCCGGGTTGGGCCTGCGGCACATCAGGGCTAAGGGGACGCTGCGATTTAGCGTCCCATCGCGCTAATGATACAATCATGCCCAACTCTGGGCCAAGATGTGGGCCGGCATATTCGAACTAACGTTCAGGTGATCCTGTGTGGAAAGTTGATTTACACTCGCATACTGTCTTTAGCAAGGACTGTCTGACCCCGCCCGCCAAGCTGGTGGCGCAGGCGCGCGCCCGCGGGCTGGACAAGATCGCAGTGACGGAGCATAACAACCTGGCCGGGGCGCTCGCCGCCAAGGAACTGGCCCCGGACTTGGTGATCATGGGGCAAGAGATCATGACCACCCACGGGGAGATCATCGCCTATTTTGTGCAGGAGGAAGTGCCGCGCGGGCTGGCTCCTGAAGAGGCCATTGCCCGGCTGCGCGAGCAGGGCGCGCTGATCAGCATCCCCCACCCGCTGGACTCGGTGCGTGGGTCGGCGATGGGACGCGCCAATGTGATGGCGATCCTGCATCTGGTCGATGCCCTGGAGGTACGCAACGCGCGCTGTGTGCGCGCCGCGGATAATCTCGCGGCGGCAGAACTGGCCGCGGCGCATGGCAAGTTGATCACCGCGGGCAGCGACGCGCACACGACCTATGAGGTGGGGCGCTGCTATGTAGAGCTACCGCCGTTCGAGGACAACGCGGCCAGCTTCAGGGCGGCGCTGGCCCAGGCGAGTCCCTGCGGCGTGGAAAGCCCCTTCTGGCCCCACCTCGCCAGCACCTATGCCAAGCTGCATAAGCGGCTATTCGGAGAGAAGAAGTAATTCACCGGAAGGTTCTTTGCGAACCTTCCGGTTTATATTCCTATTGATCTACCACAGAACCGTCCACATGCAGGCGCGTGTGTACTTGGCGCGGCTTGTAGGGGTAGCGTTCGGCGGCGTCTTCCATCAATTCAATGCCGATGCCGGGCGCGTCGGGGATGATCAGAAAGCCGTTTTCCAGACGCAGCGTGCTCTTGACGATCTCGCTTTTGGGCGGCTCACCCTCGCCCAATGGATATTCCTGCAGCGCAAAGTTGGGGATGCAGGCCGCCAACTGGATGCAGGCCGCGGTGCTGACCGGGCTGTGCGGCACGACGCCGACGTGATGCGCTTCGGCCAGCGCCGCGATCTTTTTGCTGTGCGTCATCCCGCCGGCCAGGCAGACATCGGGGCGCACATATTGCACCGCGCCGCGGCGCAGCAAGGCCTCAAACTCGTAGATGGTGTGGATGCGCTCGCCCGTGGCGATGGGGATGCGGATGTTGTGCGCCACCAGCGCCATGGCGTCGAAGTTGTCGGGCAGGATCGGGTCTTCATAGAAAAAGGGATGAAACTCCTCGATCCCGCGCGCCAGCACAATCGCTTCCGCCGGTGTCAGCCGCCGGTGGATCTCGACGCATAGGTCTACCTCTGTGCCGACCGCCTCGCGGTAGCGGCCCACCGTCTCGATGGCGTCGCGCATCTTGTCGACGTGGGTCTTGAAAAAAGGTACGCCGTGTGGCTCGTCCAGAAACGGGGTGAGATGGCCGACGGCGGTAAAGCCTTGGTTCTTGGCGTCGATGCAGCCCTGGATAAGCTTCTCTTTGGTGTCCCCAAAGACATGATAGTAAACGCGTGCCTTGTCGCGCGTCTTGCCGCCCATCAACTGATAGCAGGGCACGCCAAAGTACTTGCCCATGATGTCCCACAGGGCGATGTCGATGGCGCTGATCGCGCCCATGATCGCCGCGCCGCGGAAGTGGGTCCAGCGGTACATGTACTGCCAGTGATGCTCGATGCGCAGCGGGTCTTGGCCGATGAGATAGCGTTTGAAGGTCTCGACCGCTGCGCCCGACGCCTCCAGATAGCCCCAGGCGCCGGACTCGCCCAGGCCGGTGATTCCCTCGTCGGTTTCGACCTGCACAAAGAGATAGCGGTCGACATAGATCGTCCGGATGCCGGTGATCTTCATCGGGCGCGCTCCTGCGAGGAGAGATGCCAGGCCGCCGGTTTGAGGTTGACGCCGTTGCCCCAATGGGTGCGGACCAGGTCTAGATAATAGAGATAGTGTTCTAAGGGGACATCGGGCGGCACACGATGGTCGCAGAAGCCGATATAGCCGCCTTCTTCGACCAGAGGGGTGAGGCGCAGCACTTGGGCGCGGATGCCCTCTTTGCTGCCCGCCAGCAGATGCTTGTCATAGCCGCCCATGATCAGCAGGTCTTTGCCATATTGGCGACGGTAGGCGATGGGGTCTGCGCCCCAGGTGCCGACCTCCACCGGGAACATGCAGTTGACGCCTGCCTCTAGCCAGAGCGGGACGAGCTTTTCGATGTTGCCGTCGCAGTCCACCCAGATCACGTCGACGTTGTGGCTGTGCAGCAGGTCGGTAATGCGCCGGTATTGGGGGACAAGGTACTGCTTGAAATGCTTGGGGCTGAGCAGCGGCCCGGCGTTGTAGGCCATATCCTCCCACATGCCGCAGGCTTCGAAGGTCACACCGGTAGCGAGCAGCTTTGTCAAGACGCCAATAATGCAGTCGGCACAGGTTTCCACCATCTCGCCAAACCAGGCGGGGTCATCATAGACGACATAGGCCAACTGCTCCATGCCCATCCAGTTACGCAGCCAGCCGTAGAGGCTGCCGCCGGGGAGCACCAGCGGGTAGTCGCGGGCGGGGTCGCGCCATTCGGCCAGGCGCGCGGCATAGTCGGGGGGGAACCGTGTGGGGTAGTCGGGGTCGAGGCGTGGCTTAAAGAGTTTGCGCCAGCTTTCGCGATCGGTCAGGCTGTGGCGCTGCGGCTGCGGGATCGAGCCGAGCACTTTCGTGTTGATCACGATCACGCCGTCTTCTTGCATGATCAACTCTTCTTCACCCAAGTCCTCGATTACCTCATAGGGGAATTTGGGCCACAGCCCGGCCTCCACGCCTACTTTGCCCGCACCGAACTCTAGGCCGTAGTCCATGCCGAAATAGGCGTCGCTGGTTTCGCGCGTCACATAGTCGGGCAGCCCCTGGCTGTGCCAGACGGGCAGGGTGTCTTCCCAGAAGCCGAAGTCCCAGATGGGGCTGCGGTCGCGGGGTTGGTAGTGCATGGT
>JADLFO010000055.1 GCA_020845455.1 Caldilineaceae bacterium | reverse complement strand
CTTCTACTGCCCGCTCCCCATCTCCCCCAAGAGGCGGCGCAGCAAACGGCCCAGGAGTGCGCCGGCCAGATAGCCGGCCAACACATCGCCCACATAGTGAATGCCCAGATAGACGCGGCTCCAGCCGGTCCACAGAGCGAGCGGCCAGGCGAGCAGCGCGCCGCCCGGCACAAACCGGCTGATCCAGACGGCGATCACCCCCCAGCGCACTGCATGGCCGCTGGGAAAACTGTAGCGGTCGGCCCCAGGGCCGTGCAGCAGCCGGTCTTCGCCGGGGCGCACCCGCCGCACGCGGCGTTTGATGAGCAGCGTCAAGGCCGCGCCCCCGGCCAAACTCAAGACCCAACCCCACACAGGCCGCAGCGGTCGCCGGGCCGAGACACGCCACCAGCGCCAGAGCAGCCCCGTCGCCAGCGCCCACAGCCAGCTATCGCCCAGATGCGCCCCCAGCCAGGCCAAGACAGCCGCGGCGCGGTGCGGCCTGCGTTTGCGGCGCAGCAGATGGCTCAACGCCGCATCCCAGTGATGCCATGTCCAGAGCAGGGCAAGCCAAAACGTGCGCACAGGGCAATCTCTATCTCTCTCTATGCGACCTATGTCTGCGAGGAAGAAGGGGCAGGCGGGAGAGGGGCGGCCTGGCGGCGCAGATAGGCTTCAGCCAGGGCCAGTTGATGCGGTTTGTCTACATCCATCCCGCTTTCGGCAAAGGGGAGAATGACCGGTGCGACGCTGACACCCAACATACGCTGCGCCACGCCGAGCAGGTCGACGAGGCGCAGCCGGCGCAGCAGAAAGCGCAGCAGCACGCCAAAGCCCAGTTTGCGTACCTGGCGCGTGACATTCTTGCGCAGTTCGACCAGCTCTTGCAGCGGGCCTTGCTGGCGCAGGGCGGCCTCAATGCGCGCCAAATAGAGTTCGCCGTTGCAGAACTGCCCTTCTACCAGGCGCAGATAGGTGCGCCGGCTGCCGGGAAAAGTCGCCTCCATCACCTTGCGCTCGACAATGCCCCAGTAGGCATCATGGTCATAGGGGCGGCAGACGTGCAAAAAGGCGGCCACCATGCCGCCGGTCAGCAGGGGTACATCCGCCGCGACCAGCAGGGCATGGCGCTGCGGGTCTTGAAGCCGGCCCAGCAGTTGAAAACCCTGAACGGCATTGGCGAAAAGCGAGGGCTGGTTGGGCAGATAGTGGAGGTCACAGTCGCCGCCCTGGGCGAGTTCGTCTAAGCTCGCCAGCGGCTCCAATCCGACGACGACAATGCGGTCGATCAGTGCGCTCTGGACAAGCGCCTGGATCACATAGGCGATCATCGGACGGCCTGCCACTGGGATCAACGCCTTGTGCGGTTCGCCCTGCGCATCGGCGAGCGGATGGGGCCGGGCGGGGTCATACCCCGCCAACACAATGGCGTCGAAGCGATGCTGCACGGGACTGTGCTCCAAATAGCTAGGCGGAATTCAGGTGACCGGCGCTTGCGCGGCGCCGGTCACTGAGTAGAACGCTGAGTTGGTCACTGGGTTGAGCACTGGGCCGGGCCTCTATGGCGAAGCGTCGGCGGGCGCGCTGTCGATCGGCGCGCTGTCGATCGCCTGACGCAGCGTCTGCTCCTCGGCCATCAACCGGTCCAGCTGCGACTCCAGCCGGCGGATGCGCCGCTGCTCGGTGTGCGGCGTCACCTGCGCCTGGGCCAGTTCCCGCTGCAGCCGCTCGATCTCGCGCCGCACCGCCAGCTTGCGTGCGATCAACGTCTCCCGTTGCGTCATGGCTCGCTCCTTGTCTGAATACCCCGCTGCCCCGCGCCTGTTTATCTGCGCCGATTCGTCTTGCCTACCCGTCTTGCCTATTTGTCTTGGATAAACGGCTCTTTGGAAAAGTCGCGCGGCTCACGCGGGCGGTAGAGCAGATAGGCCAGCCCTACGCTAAAGAAATAGAGCACGATCAGCGGCCCCATGACGATCGTCATGTTGACCGGGTCGATGGTGGGCGTGATGGAAGCGGCGACAATCGCCACGACTACAATCGCTTGCCGCCAGATCTTGAGCAGCGCAGGCCCGCTCACCAGGCCGATGCGCGCCATAAAAGAGACGACCAGCGGCGTTTCAAAGGCGACGCCAATCCAAAAGACCACACGCGTCACAAAGCCGACATAGCGGTCGATGCTCCAGTCTTGGCGGATCACATCGCCCAAGAAGTTCTGGAGAAAGCCGATAGCGGCAGGCATCAGCACAAAATAGGCAAAGGCCGCGCCGATGCCAAAGAGCACCATGATCCCCGGCAGGATCAAGAGCAGGGCGCGACGCTCATGCGGGTAGAGGCCGGGCGAGGCAAAGGCGATGAGCTGATAGACGATCACCGGCATGGCGATGACCGCGCCCGCGGTCAGGCTCACCTTAAAGAAAATCCCAATCGTATCGGTGGGGCCAAGCGCCTGCGGGGTGACCCCTAAATCGCTCAGCGGTTGGGTGATAAAGGCGATGAGGGGCGAGACAAACGCCATAGCGATCAGCGTGCCGATGATCATCGCGCCCCCCATCCACATCAAACGCACCCGCAGTTCCTGCAGGTGCTCCATCAAACTCATGCTGCCGTCGTTCACGGGCGGATAGGTTCCTGCTTGTTGGCTCATGCGTCCCCTTCGGCTGCCGATGTCCCATTGACCGTCACGGCGGGATGGGACGCAGCGTCCACGATGATCTTCTCTTGCTGGGGCTTCTCGTCTTGCAGCTTCGCTTCCTGAACCGCGCCAGACGGTTCACCCGGCTCTAGCTCAGCGCCGGTCTGGGGGGCAGAGGGGGTGTCTGTCCCGCTCTCTGCGGCTCCATCGGCGGGGGGCAGGATACGATTCTCCGGCTCGCCCGGCACGGCGATATCCGCCTCTGTCTTGGCTGCGTCCGTCTCCGGCTGGGCCGATTTTTTGGGCGCGGGCGGGGTGATCTTCGTGGAAGGCGTGATGCCGGCGCCCGTCTTTGCAGCCGGTGTGTTAGCCGCAGCGGGCTTTGCAGCCGCAGCAGGTTTGGCCGTCGCAGGTTTTGTGGTCCCCGGCTTGGCAGGTGTCGTCGCCGGTTTGGCGGGCGGTTTCGCTGCGGGCTTGGCTGCGCCCGTCGCCTTGTTGATCTGCTCGGTGGGTTCCTCAGTCAGTTCGCGCAGAATCTTGGTGGGGTTGATGTCGTCGAACGCCTTCATCTCCTCGCTAAACTGCGATGTCAGCTCCGAGGAGAGGTTGCGGATCGTGCGCATCCACTTGGATACCTCGCGGATCGCGCCGGGCAGCCGTTCCGGCCCCAGCACGATCAACGCGATGATGGCGATAAAGAAAAGCTCGCCGATGCCAATGCCAAAAAAGCTATCCATAGCCGAACCTATCTCCCGCTGTCAAGCCTGGGGCATCCAGCATGCGTGCCGCAGGCTTGCGAGCGCTAGAACGCCTTGGCGCGGGCTTCGTCCAGCGCAGAGCCAAGCACGCCGTTAATAAAGCGCGGGCTGCTGTCGCTGCCGAAGATCTTGGCCAGTTCCACAGCCTCGTTGATCACCACTTTGGGCGGTGTATCGGTATCGTGTGCGCCGATCTCATACAGCGCCATACGCAAAATGTTACGGTCGACGATCGCCAACTGCTCGACAGGCCATTCGGGAGCGTACTTGGCAATCAGCGCGTTGAGCGCCTCGAGGTTGCGGACAACGCCGCTCACCAGGCGGCGCAGATACTCTGCGCCAAACTCACCGGGATAGCTGAAGGCGAGCCGTTCCTCTATCACCGTGCCGGGCAGATGGCCGACGCTGTCAATTTCAAAAAGCGCCTGGATGGCCAGCCGCCGCGCCTGGCGACGCTGCTGAATGACCCGATGGTGGTCGACGCTGTGCGGCGCATCTACACGATCGGGTGAATTGCCATTCGGCGACGAACCGGACGAGGATGGCGGCATAGAGGCACTCTATCTCAGCAAAATCAGCACAACCGTGGGTGCATCCTACATCATTACAAGACCACCGTCAACCGTCAGCACCTGGCCCGTGATAAAGCCCGACCGCTCGGCGGCAAGAAAGGCGACGGCCCAGGCGACCTCTTCGGGCGTCCCCATGCGGCCCAGCGGCGTGTTGCGAATGATCTCGGCGCGCTGCTCTTCGCTGAGCACGCCGGTCAAGGCGGTGGGGATAAAGCCAGGGGCCACAGCGTTGACGGTGATGTTGCGGCTGGCCACTTCGCGCGCCAGGCTCTTGGTAAAGCCGATGATGCCCGCCTTGCTGGCGGCGTAATTGGTCTGCCCGGCCTGACCGGTCAACCCCACGACGCTAGTGATGTTGACGATACGGCCCCAACGTTTGCGGATCATGCCGCGCACGGCGGCACGGCTGACAGCATAGACGCTGCGCAGGTTGGTGGCGATCACAGTGTCCCAGTCCTCTTCCGACATGGTCATGAGCAGCGTGTCGCGCGTGGCGCCGGCGTTGTTGACCAGGATGTCCAGCCCGCCCAATTCGCCTTGCACTTGTTTGACCAACTCGGCGGCCTGGGCAGCGTCGCTCACGTCGGCCTGAAAGATCCCGCATTCACCGCCGGCCTGGCGCACGGCGTCGGCTACGCCGGCTGCGCCGGCGCTGTTACCGCGATAATGGATGGCGACTTTGGCCCCGTGCGCGGCCAGTTCCCGGACAATCGCCGCGCCGATGCCGCTGCTGCTGCCGGTGACAAGGGCTGTTTTGCCTGTAAAGTCCATGAATCCTCTATCATCTGTCCGTGTGTGGCTCTGCGCGGGCCATTATACCGCCGAAATGTGGAATGTGCGAATCGTCCGGGAATTGCGCCAGGATTCCGCCTTGGCTGTATTGAGGGAGTTTCTGGCGCGTCCGATTTTGTAAACGACTCTGCCGCTGATGCGCAACTTGCGTTATCGAGAATTCGCTCCTTGTCTTTTTGATCTGTCCCTGCTACACTATATGCATGAAACCGCATGTTGACGAGCGAATACCGGATTATGCACGCCTGAGCCAGCGCATCAAGCTCCTGGCCCACCCCGAGCGGCTGCGCATTCTGGACGTGCTGCGCCGCGACGCCGAATGTGTCTGCCATCTAGAGGCGCTCTTGGGCAAACCGCAGCCCTACGTCTCACAGCAGCTTCGTCTGCTGCGTGAGGCCGGTCTGATCACCGACGAGAAGGACGGCCTCAACGTCTTCTACCGGCTGGTGGACCGCGAGGTCGCCGCTTGGCTGGAGGTGGTGCTGGGGCCGGTGCGCGGTGAAGACCCCGAACTGGCGCGGCACAAGCGGGTCATCCACTGCGCCTGCCCCAAGTGCGAGCCGGAGGCCGGGCGCATTACCGTCGAACTGACCTAAGCCGTCTGGCGCGCCGGGGAGAGCCAGGCGGCATTTTTGTCGTCAACCACATGCAGTTTATCGCATGTAGCCTAACGCCGATTGATGGGTAGGAGAAAAACGCAATGTCTCAACTCATAGCAGCACTGCCCCAGCCGCAACCTAATCCCAAACGCTTGTCCACCCTCGACCGCTACCTCACGCTCTGGATCTTTCTGGCGATGGCGGTTGGCGTGGCGCTGGGCTATTTGGTTCCCGGTGTCGAGGGCTTTATCAACCGCTTTGCGGTGGGCACGACCAATATCCCTATCGCCATCGGGTTGATTTTGATGATGTATCCGCCCTTCGCCAAGGTGAAGTATGAAGAACTGGGCGAGGTCTTCCGCAACCGCAAGGTATTGGGGCTTTCGCTCGTCCAGAACTGGCTGGTCGGCCCGATCCTCATGTTCGTGCTGGCGGTGCTGTTTCTGCGCGGCTACCCCGAATACATGGTGGGGCTGATCCTGATCGGGCTGGCACGCTGCATCGCCATGGTGATTGTCTGGAACGAACTGGCGAGGGGCGACACCGAATATGCCGCCGGGCTAGTGGCCTTTAACAGCGTCTTTCAGGTGTTGTTTTACAGCGCCTATGCCTGGGTTTTCATCACCGTGCTGCCCCAGGCATTGGGTCTAGAGGGAGCCGAGGTACACATCACCATCGGTGAGATCGCGCAGAGTGTGGCGATCTATCTGGGCATCCCCATGCTGGCCGGTTTTGCCACGCGTTTCTTCCTGCTGCGCGCCAAGGGCCGGGCCTGGTATGAGACGCACTTCCTGCCCAAAATCGGCCCGTTGACGCTCATCGCCCTGCTCTTCACGATCGTGGTCATGTTTAGCCTTAAGGGCAACTTGATCGTGCAGATCCCCCTCGACGTGGTGCGCATCGCCCTGCCGCTCACGATCTACTTCGTCGTCATGTTCCTGGTCAGCTTCTGGATGGGGCATCGGCTGCACGCCGACTACGCCAGGACTACGACGCTGGCCTTCACCGCCGCCTCCAACAACTTTGAGCTGGCGATTGCCGTGGCCGTGGCGGTTTTTGGCCTCAGCTCCGGCGCCGCCTTTGCGGCGGTGATCGGCCCGCTGATCGAGGTGCCGGTCATGATCGGGCTGGTCAATGTAGCCCTCGCCTTTCAACGCCGCTACTTCGCCCACGAAGTCCAGCCGGTGGCTGCGGACAGGGTGGCTACGACCGCTGAAGCCTGCCCGCCTGCCCAGCCCCTACTCAACCAGACGCGGCGCTAGACAGCGGAACGCCATGCGGCGGCAAAGGCGGCGATCTCCTCCGGGCCGGCCACGCTCTGGCGGGCGGCGCTGCGCTCGATGCGCTTCATCAACCCGGTCAAGACCTCGCCCGGCCCCACCTCGACAAAGTGGGTCACGCCGTCTTGCACGGCGCGCTGCATCGACTCGGTCCAGCGCACGCTGCCGGTCAGTTGCGCCAGCAGTTCGGTGCGGATGTCGGCCGCGGCGCGGATCGGCGCGGCGCTGGTGTTGGCGAGCAGCGGCACGGTCGCAGTTTGGATGGGGGTCGCCTCAATTGCCTGGCGCAGTTCGGCGGCGGCAGGCTGCATCAGCGGGCTGTGCGCGGCGATGCTGACGGCCAGCGGCACGACCTTGCGCGCGCCGGCGGCCTCCAGCGCGGACATGGCGGCCGCCATGCCCGGCACGTCACCGGAGATGACCACCTGGCCGGGGCAGTTGTCGTTGGCGACTTGGGCGATGCCGCCCCGCGCCGTCGCCTCGGCGCAGATGGCGGCGACCTGAGCTTCGTCCAGCCCCAGAATAGCGGCCATGCGGCCTGGGGTCTGCTCGCCCGCCTGCTTCATCAGCCGCCCGCGCTCGCGCACCAACCGCAGCGCATCGACAAAACGCACCGCGCCGGCAGCGACCAACGCCGAATATTCGCCCATGCTGTGGCCGGCGACATAGACCGGCGCATACCCGGCTGCCGCATCCGTCGCGATGCCGTCGCTGCCCAGTTCGGCGGCCAGCCCGCGCAGCAGCGCCACCGAGGTCGCCAGCAGCGCCGGCTGGGCGTTGATCGTGTCGGTCAGGTCGGCCTCTGGCCCCTCAAAACAGAGGCGGCTGAGGGAAAAGCCCAAGGCTTCATCGGCCTCGGCAAAGGTGGCGCGCGCCACGGGATAGGCTTCGGCCACGGCGCGGCCCATGCCTACGCTCTGGCTGCCCTGGCCCGGAAAGAGAAAGGCCATGCCATGAGCAGCCTGGATAAAGTCGAATTCAGCCATAGAGAGTTTTCTATCCTGCGGTGGGCAGACCGGCGGTTAGCAAACCGCCGCTACGGTCGGGCGGTATAGAGCGAGACGCCGCGACAGCGAAAAAGGCGGCAAAGAAAAAGGGGATTTGGCGCGGTTGCGCCAAATCCCCCGGCTCGGCTTGACGGTTGCCGCAACAAAGGCGCGCCGCCCCGTCGCCGACGGCCCAACCGGATCGGCGGGTTAGGCCTTGGCTTCCAAATCCAGCACTTGCCGGCCCTTGTAATAGCCACACTGCGGGCAAACGCGGTGGGGCAGCATCATGGCCTTGCAGTGCGAACACGGCACCAGGTGCGGTACGCCGATGGCATCGTGGGCACGACGACGGTCGCGGCGGCCCTTGCTCAATTTTCGTTTCGGTAACGGACCCATTTTTTGCTCCTCAATTCTATCCCCAATGGTCTCGCCGGTCTATGCCTGCCGGTTCAGATCGATTATTTGGCTGCGGATGCAGCATCACTCATCCAGCCGCTTGCGCAGCTTCAGTAACTCTGCCCAACGGGGGTCAATGGCCTCGTCGCTGTCTTGCGAGATGCCATCGCCCGGGCCGCCGGTCTGCGTCGCCTGGATCTCCTGGCGATAGGCGATCCAATTTGGACATTCGCCCGCCCCGGTCCAGTTGCACGAAGGGGCCATGGGCAGGGCCAGCCAGATATTCTGCCGCACTATCTCCGAGATGTCCAGAATATGGTGCTCGTCGATGATCAGCGCTTCGTCTTCCAGGTCTTCTTCAGTGCCCTCAAACTCGTCCGGGGCCAGATAGCGACCGGTAGCGACTTCGGTTAACGGTCGAAAGCTCTCCGCAAAGCGAAAACGCACAGGCGAGGCAATCGGCGCAAGACAGCGATTGCACATCATCTGTACGGCAGTGCTAAGGTTAGCTTCGACCAAGATGCCGCTGTGAATCCGCAGCAGCTCAACTTCCCCCACCAGCGGCCCCAACGCCACCAGTTCGGGGTCCAACTCGCTGATATCTTCGACCAGCTCATAGCGGCGCATGGAACCGATTGGCTCTTTGAGCAATTGTGCAACATTGAACTGCATGGCATCGCTCCTTGCCATCGCGAATCCGCGCAAATCCCGCCGCAAGTACTGGCGTTATCGCTATCCAGACAGGCCGGCTGGATAGCTCTATCAAGGTGCAGGGGGCGGCGCTGCACGCCAGCCCCGCGGGCTGCGCCGCCGGTAGGCAGCGCCCGCCTGCTACTGTACAGTAGACAGACGATCAGTATAGCGCGAGTGGACAGACCTGTCAAAACCAAGCCGTTTCCGGGGGATCTCAGGCAGATTGGGGCGCAGCCCTCATTCTCGAGAAGGCTGACCGGCGGACGGGCGCGGTCGGCGCTCGGCAGGCGGCGGCTCGGCGCTCTGGCCGCGCTGCTCCTGCATCAGCTGAATGCCGTTGTCCACCTGCTGCATCATCGTCTGCAGACGATGCGCCAGGTCTTGCAAGACTTGTACGGCATAGTAGTCGGCCTCTTCGGTGCGGCGGCGCGCGATCTCCCGGCTCTCGGCGATGATGCGCTCCGCTTCGGTCTGGGCGGTCGCCACCAGCGAGCGCTCGCTGAGCATCTCCATCGCCTGCTGTTTGGCCTGTTGGATGAGGCGTTCGGCCTCGGCGCGCGCTTCGGCCATGATGCGGTCGCGTTCCTGCAAGGTGCGCTCGCTCTCCCGGATCGAGCTAGGCACGTTGATCCGCATACGTTCGACCAACTGCTCGATCTCGCGCGCCCGCACCAACCGGTAGGGGGAGAACGGCACCTGCCAGCCCTGGCTCAACATATCGTTCAACTGGTCGACTAACTGTAAGATAGCAATGAGCCACCTCCTGCGCTGTCGGGTGGGGAATCTACCATCGGAGGCCCACGGACATCCCGCTCCAGCAACCCCCGAAGGAAAGCGGCGCGGTTAGCCGCGGTGGGCCAGTTTGCCGCCGCTGCGCGAAAGGCCGCGCGCGGGTGCGTGCAGGGTGTCGGGAAACTTGGCATGGAGCGCGGCCTGCACATGCGCCGGCGCCCAGGCCGTAAAGTCGCCGCCCAAGCTGGCCACTTCCTTCAGAATCGTGGCGCTCAGATAGGCATAGCTGTCGTCACAGAAAAGACAACAAAGCTCTACTTCGGGGGCCAGTTTATGGTTGGCCCACCCGATCTGGTGTTCAAACTCAAAATCGGCCACGTTGCGCAGCCCGCGGATGATCACCTGCGCCTCGATCTCGCGCGCACACTGCACGGTCAGCCCTTCATAGGAGACGACCGAGACGTTGCCCAGATGGCGCAGCGCCCGGCGCGCTAGGTCGAGCCGTTCTTCGGTCGAAAAGAGCAGTTTCTTTGGCGGCGCATCATAGACGGCCAACACCACTTCGTCAAAGAGCGCGCTGGCCCGCGTGGCAATGTCGATATGGCCGTTGTGGATCGGATCAAAAGTCCCCGGATACATAGCCCGCGGCATTCGGCTCACCCTTTGCGCTGGTGCATGGTTATCTGTACAGTACCAAATCTGTCACATGTCTATACAAAGGCAGCAAAGACCTGGTTGCCCACCATGAGGCCGCGCCGGCTGAGCCGGACGCGCGCGGCCTCCTCTTCCAGCAGCCCCCAAGCCGCCAGCCGCGCCACTTCATCGGCAAAGACCTGGCGCAAGTCGGCCCTGTGCTGTCTCTCAAACCGGGCGAACGCCACTCCCTCGCGCACCAGCCGCAGCCCCAGCATCATGGTTTCACCCATCGAGACGCGCGCCGTCAGTTCTTCACTAAAGTCTATCACGGACGCGCCGCGCAGCACACGCTGGGCATAGCTCGGCACCGGTTTGCGGTTGCTCCAGCGCCGGCTCACCGCTTCCCCCTGCGACCCCGCCAGGCGCAAATGGCTGTGTGCGCCCGGCCCAACACCCAAATACTCCTGGTTGCGCCAGTAGAGCAGGTTGTGGCGGCAGGCAAAGGTTGGGTTGTGACTCTGATCTCCATTCGGCGGCGCTGTCGTTCGTGCCCAGTTGGAGACCTCATAATGGACATAACCGGCGGCAGCCAGGCGTTCCATCGCCGTTTCATAGAGCGCGCCGGCCTCATCGTCGTCGGGGGCGTCGACTTGGCCGCTGTCGACCCAATGGCGCAGCGGCGTGTTCGGCTCTACAATCAGGCTGTAGAGGCTCAGATGCTCCGGCCCCAATGTCAACGCCTGGGCGAGCGTGTCGGCCCAGGCGGCGGGCGCTTGGTGAGGCAGCCCAAAGATAAAGTCTAGGTTGATATTAACAAAACCGGCGGCACGCGCCGCGTCAAACGCCCGGCAGACATCCTCCACACCGTGGATGCGCCCCAAGAAGGCCAGTTCATCCGGCTGAAAGCTCTGCACCCCTAAGCTCAGCCGGTTGACGCCCAGCTCACGCAGCAGGTGAAACTTGGGCCGGTCCACCGTGCCAGGGTTGGCCTCGCAGGTGATCTCGCACTCCTGCGTCAGCCCATAGCGGCGCTGGATCGTGTCAAAGAGCCGGGCCAGTTCGCCTGCGTCCAAAACCGTGGGTGTGCCGCCGCCGACAAAAACCGAGGTGATAGACCGGCCGGCGAGAGGCGCGGCCCATGCTTCTAGCTCGCGACAGAGGGCGTCGACCGTCTGCGTAAAGCGCGCCTGCAGCCCGGCATAGGTGTTAAAGTCGCAATAAGGACACTTCCGTTCGCAAAACGGAATATGGATATAGAGTCCCAAAGGCAGCGCAGGGTCTGCCGGCGGTAGATGCAAGGGGGGGCCTTGGCTGATCGGGTGGGCCAAACTCAGCGGTTCTCCAGCCGGAAACCGTGGCCGCGCACGGTGACAATATAGCGGAACTCTTCGTCGGTTTCGGCCACACGCTCGCGCAGCCGGCGCACCAACGCGTCGATGGCCTGCTCGCTCACCCCCTCGCTGCTGGCTTCGGGCCAGACCGCGCCGATCACACGGTCGCGCGTGATCACGCTGCCGCCCGCATCCCAGAGCGTTTCGAGCAGTCGAAACTGGTGCAGGCTCAGCGGCGGGTCGACTTGTTTGCCGTTGACCCAGACTTGGCGCGTCTCTTTATCCAGCCGCAGCCCCTTCTCATCGCTGTCCAGCGTCAGAGGCGCGGTCGCGCCGGCGTCGACAAAGGCCAGCTTAAAGCGCAGCGCGATCTGAATCTCGTCGCCATCGGACAGCGGCGCGGGTTCGCCCTGCAGCTCTTGGCCGTTGACATGCGTGCCGTTCTTGCTGTCCAAATCGACCACCTCGAAGCGGTCGCCTTGCCAGGTGATGCGCGCATGATAGCGGCTGACCTGGCGGTCGGTGAGCACGATCTCGCATTCCTCGGCACGGCCAATCGTCAGGGGCCGGGTGCGGTCCAAGGGCCAGCGCCGGCCCGCCTCGGAGCCGCGCTGTAAGACCAGCATCGCACTTTCGCGGTGGCGCAGAATCGGGACCCCGCCGGTCTCAGCGCTGAGGTTGGTAGTCTCGGAGGTGTCGGAGGTGCGGCGCGGCGGCACAACGGCGGCAGCCTCAACGGTTTCGGGGGAGACGGTTTCGGTAGTCACGATATCTGAGTTGTCTCGTTCGAATTGTGTACTCATGAGCCTATTGTTACACAACAAGCCATCTTTGCCTATCCCTGTCTCGCCCCCCGGATTGACAGCCGGGAAGCGGTCACGCATAATGGACACAAAGCCTCAGGTGCGTTCAGCGCGCCAGTGGCACAGGTTTATTTTATACAGGGTTTCGTGCAGGTCCCAGGCTTTGCGCCATTATAGCATGAAGTGTATCCGGAACTCAAAGGAAACGGTGACAGGGGCAGGGGCAGGAGATCGTTGTGCAGCATATTCTAGAACCTGGCACGGTTTTACGCAACCGCTATGAGATTTTAGAGCTAGTCGGCCAGGGCGGCATGGGCGCGGTCTATAAGGCCGCCGACCGCCGGCTGGAGGGGCGGGTCTGCGCCATCAAAGAGGTCTTGCCGACGCTGACCGCGAGCGCGGTGTCCGAAGAAGAACTCGACCAGATGTCGGAACAGTTTCGCACCGAGGCCAGCATCTTGTCGCGGCTCGACCACCCCAACCTACCCAAGGTGTCGGACTATTTTGCGATCAAAGTGCGCGAATACCTGGTGATGGACTATGTGGCCGGGCGCGACCTACAAGAGATCCTGCATGAGCAGCAGAAGTGCGGCGGGATGCTCGACGAGCAGCAGGTATTGAGTTGGGCAGCCCAACTGCTGGACGCGCTTGAATACCTGCATGAGCAAGAGCCGCCGGTCGTCCACCGCGATGTCAAGCCGAGCAACATCAAGCTCACCCCGCGCGGCACGGTCAAGCTGGTGGATTTTGGTTTGGTCAAGGTGCTGCACACCGACGACAGCCGCACGGTCACTGTGGTGCAGGGCCGCGGCACGGCAGCCTACACCCCGCTGGAGCAGTATGGCGGCGACACAGGCTTTACCGATGCGCGCAGCGACATCTACGGCCTGGGCGCGACCCTCTATCACCTGCTGGCAGGCGTTCCCCCGGCAGATGCCAAAGAGCGCTTCTTGCGCCCGGGGGTGCTGGTCTCGCTGCGCCAGATGAACCCGCAGGTGTCGCCGCGCGTGGAGCGCGCCATCTTCCAGGCGCTGGCGATGCACCCCAACGAACGCCCGTCGAGCGCACAGGGCATGCGCGAGACGTTGTTCGGTTCGCGCTCACTCCCGCTTCAGCCGGTCGCGGGCATGGGAACGCTGCCCATGGCGCTGACGCCGGAGACCAGTTGGGGCGAGGTCTTTCGGCAAAACCGGCGCTTGGTCCTGAGCGCACTCGGGCTGCTTATGCTGGCGCTGCTCCTGAGCATTTGGTAGGAAGCCCAGAAGATTCACCGCAAAGGCCGCAAAGAACCCTTACGAGGGCAGACGCAAAGGCCAGAGAAGAACAGCCCCGCTGCCAAGCCCCCTTGTAGGGGGCGTTGTTTTTGAGCCTCGGCGTCTTTAGCGCCGGGCCACGCCCGCGCACCAGAGTTATGTCGCCCAAGACACATTGTCAAGCGCACGGGCGCAGACGAGACACAGAATATGACAAACTTAATGGTGGAAATTCCTATACTTTCCGCAACTTTTTCCAATCCTCCTTCGTCATATCTATAGAAGGGCAGGCGGCGCTGTGGCGCACGCCATGCCGGCGAAGCGACACAGGGGCGCGGCCACCTCCTCTCCTATAGGCGGCGTGCGCCGCCCCAAGAGGAACAAAGTTGAGGATGTCATGCAGTCACGTCACATTTTGATGCTTGTTGCGACCGTGGTGCTGCTCGCGGCCCTGGTGGCAGGGCTGAATCAAACCCTGCGCCCCGGCGTGGGCGAACCGGTCGCCGTTTTGGAAAATATCCGCGATTACCTCCCGGCCACCCGGCTGGAAGGCCCCGACTATGCGGTGGACAGCAGCGGCCTCTATGTAGGCCGTCCGGGGCAGTGGACCCAGATCCCCACCCCCGGCGCGGCTATCGTCGCCGCCGTGGCCGTGGACACGCGGCCCGTGGACGCCGACGTGCCCGGCCTGGCCGAGACGATCTATATCGGCGCGGCCAACGAACTGGCGGTCTACCGCACGAGCGACCGCGGCCAACACTGGCTGCGCGTGCCGCTAAGCGACCAGTTCATCGGCGGGGTGACCGACCTCGCCTTTGACCCCGTGCAGCGGCTGCTGCTGGCGGGCGCCGATACCGCCGGCGTCTTCCGGCTGCGCGATGTTGGCTCAAGCCTGATCAACGGCGGGCAGTTGCTGCTCGATGAGCCGGTGCGCCAGGTAGCGATCGACCCGCACGGCAGCGGGCTGATCTTCGCCCGCACCGACTGGAATCTCTATCGCGCCGAGCAGTTTGGGCTGAGTTGGTTTGTGGTGGAGGAACTGCGCAGCAGCCCCACGGCGCTGGCGGTGACGGGCGACCCCGCCACGGTCCATGTCGGCACGGTGGATCGCGGGCTGCTCAAGAGCAGCGACGGGCTGACCTGGACGACGGTTAACGCCGGGTTGGGCGTAGCGCCCGGCTCGCGCCTGCATGTGGACACGCTGGCCGCCGACCCGCTGCAGCCGGACGTGCTCTACATCGCCACCAGTTTTATCTACGGCACGGCTGAGGCCCATCACACGCCCAGCCGCGTGGCGGTGAGCAGCGATGGCGGCTTGGCCTGGGAGACCTTGGGCGAGACGCCGTCGCTGGTGGCGGAACTGCTGCCGGTGAGCGGGCGCACAGGGCAGGTCTATGCGCTGACCCTGACCAGCCGCACGCCGCAGCCGATGGGCGAAACGCCCGCCATTGCCGCGGCTCCGCCGGTGACGCCGGAGGGCGGCAGCACAGGGCTGTTGGCCTGGGCCGTGGCCGGGCTGGCCGCGCTGGCGCTGGGTTTTGCGGTGGTGAGCGACCTGCGCAGCCGCCGCCCTGTGACAGCGCCCGAAGCCGCGCTGGAGACGCAGCCCGTGCGCAGCGAGCCGCGCTAACAGGTCAGGTATTGCCAGATCAGGGGACCGGCACATATTGAGCGTGCCGGTCTTTTTTTGCCTGTAATACGCCGGTGCTTTGCCGCCTCTTTCGCTCAATGTTACAATTTGCACAGACTGTTTCCGGAGAAAACCTGGTAGCCTTGGCCGCGCTGCACGGCGCAGCGCCCAAATGAACCCGACACCCAGGCCTGGCCGCGCTTTGATCTGAACGGCCTCATTCCGGCGCCCTGCATAGCCATTCACCGTTGCGAGCGAAGGAAACGGGCACGTGCATTTCTCTTCTTTTCGATTGGTTTCAACCGCAGTTTCGATCGCGCTGCTGGCTGCGCTGCTCCTGGCCATTGGGCTGGCGGTGCGCGACAACCGGGCGGCGGCGCTGCATCGGCCGGCGGGCACACCCGTAGCCGGCCCTGCCCAGGACCTCGCCATCTCCGCCGGCACGCCCGTCACCCTCAGCGCGGCCACGACCGCGGCGATGACCATCGACGCCGCCATCCCCACCAGCGTCGAGCCTGCCCCCGCACTCGGCGACAGCTTCCGGCTGCCGCGTGGCGGCTTTACGCTGCATTCCCCCGCGGGCTATACGCTCGACATCCACGGCGAATCGGCCTTGCTGCGCGCCGAACAGGGCAGCGCCACCGGCATGATGCTGCGGCTGGAGGGCGGCCCGCGCAGCCATTTTGGCGCAGACGCAGATGAACCGCTCGCCTCAATCTTCAGCCGGCTGGCCGACCTCTACGCTGCCGAAAACGCGCTGGCCGTGGGCAGCGCCGACCCCTTGACCGCACATGCGGCGGGCGCGACCGGCGGCGCAACTGGCGACACGACCGAGGTCGAAGGGCTGTCCGCGCCGCTGGTGGGCGGCGACATGGCCGGCCAGTTTGTCGTGCTGCAACCCGCGCCGGACCAGATCGTTACCCTGGCCGCCTCCGGCCCGCAAGACGCCTGGGAGAACCAGGGCGCAGCCGACGTCACCGCTCTGCTCGAAACGCTCAGCTTCTTTACGCCGGAGCAGCTCGCACAGGGCATCGCAGCCACATCCCAGACCGCGCCCCAGACCGCCGAAGCGACTGCCCAACCCGGCGCCGCGGCCACGCCGCCCGCGCCGGGCCGCTTGGCGGTGCGGCAGGCCTCTACACCGGAGATAACGAACGCGCCTACAAACGCGACGGATGCCGGCGTACCCGGCGCAGCCACGCCCGCGCCACCCCTTGCTCCCACCCAAGCGAGCGCAGGCGCACCCGCGGTGCAGGTCTATTCCAACGGCAATTTTGTCAACGACGTGGCCGTGATGCGCAGCACCGTCTGGGCGGCGACGGGCGGCGGCGTGGTAGCCTGGAACAAAAGCAGCGGCGGTTATGTCAAATTTACCGTCGTGGATGGGCTGTCGGCCAACCGCACCGTAGCCGCCGCAGTCTGCCCGCTGCCGGGGTTCGGCGTCCTCTTTGCCGGGGAGCAGGGCATCCAGGTCTTTGACACACAGAATGGGCGCTGGCGCACGCTCAACAGCAGCAACAGCGACATGAGCCATGATGCGGTCTCGGCGCTGTGGTGCAATGTCGAGCGCGGGCTGCTGGTGGTGGGCTATGAGCGCGCCGGGATCGACATCTATGACGCCGAGAGCGAAAGCTGGCGCGCCGTGGACGAGAACACAGCAAACGAGAACACGGCGGACGAGAGCGCCGGGCCGGCGCTCGCCGGCGTGCGCGACCTGGCGGTGGCGGGCAACCTCAACCCGATCTGGCTGGCGACCGACGCCGGGCTGGTCGCCTATACGGCGGACGGGGCCACGCTCTACACAACCGAGAACAGCCCCCTTGTCGACAACCGCATCGAGACGCTGGCCGTGGATGGGTCGGGTGCGGCCTGGCTGGCGACGGGCAACACGCTCTATCGCACCGATGGCGAGGAATGGAGCGCATTCAACGCCGAAGGCGCGGGCCAAGCCAATTTCCCCAACGGGCGCATCACGGGGCTGGATGTGGGCAGCGACGGCGCGATCTGGATCGGGTCGGACCAGGCGCAGATCTGCCGCTTTGACCCCGGCATCGAGGGCTGCGTCGAGTTTTACAGCGGCGAGGAAGGCATGGCAACCGAGCCGGTCACCAGCCTGACGGTGGGGCCGGAAGGCGGGGTCTATTACACCACTGCGGGCGGCGGCATCAGCGCATTCGACGGCACGGCCTGGCGCGAGTTGGTCGTGGCGGGCGAGATCACGCCGGGCAACACAATCTATGACCTGAGCCAAGACGAGAACGGCGCGGTCTGGATCGGCGCGCTGGGGGGCGCGGCACGCGTCTCGCCCGACGACGACGCCGGCGCCGAGTTGTTCACCTCGGCCAACAGCCCGCTGCCTTCGGCGGATATCCGCGCGGTGCAGCCGGACGGCGCGGGCGGCATCTGGTTTGGGGCCGAGGGAGTCAGCTTCTATGACGGCGCGGCCTGGACCAGCTATACCACCGCCGACGGGCTGGCCGGGTCGCCGATCCAGGCGATTGTCGCCGACGACCAAAACCGCACCTGGATCGGCACACAGGCCGGACTGAGCATCTGGACCGGCAGCGCCTTCTTTAACCTGACCACTGACAACGGGCTGCCCAACAACGATATCACCGCCCTCTTGGCCGACGGCGATGTGATCTGGATCGGCACGCGCGGCGGCGGGCTGCTGCGCTTCCAAGACAACCAGCTTCAGGTCTTTAACCGCAGCAACATCGCGCTGCCCGGCGACCAGGTGACGGCGCTGGCCCAGACCGGCGATGGCGTGCTCTGGATCGGCACGGACCAGGGGCTGGCGCGCTTTATGGACAATGCGGTCGAGCCGGTCGAGCCGCTGGCGGCGACGCCGATTGCGGCGCTGGCGACCGGGCCGGACGGCGCGATCTGGGCTGCCGACGGCGCAGGCGCGCTCTATCAGTTCGACGGCGAAGCGTGGACCCCCTTTGCGCTTTCGCTTACGCCCGGGTCGCCGATCAGCGCGCTGCTGGTGGATGGCCGCGGCGACCTGTGGGTCGGCTATGGGCAAGGTGGATTGGCCCGCTACACACCATAAACATGAGGGGAGCCGTTCATGGCTGATGCAATTCCGCTGGTTGTCCATGCCACGCACGAAGCGGGCGTCAAGGTCGGCGGCATTGGCGCGGTGCTTGACGGGCTGCTCGGCGCCGAAAGCTATGTGCGCCAGGTGCAGCGCACCGTCTTAACCGGCCCGATGATGGCCAATGACCCCACCCACCTGGAGCGGCTGAATTCGCCGCGCAGCGGGTTGACCATCCGCTACAGCAGCCTGCACGGCATCTTCAACGGCGTGCCGGAGGATCAGCGTGCCGCGCTGCAAGCGGTGGAACAGACCTTTCAGGTAGCGGCGCTCTACGGCATACGCCGTTTTGGGCAGGCCGAACATGAGGTGCTTTTGGTCGACGCCACCTCACCCCACCCAGGGCAGGTCAACTCGTTCAAGTATTTCCTGTGGGAACACTACGGCATCGACTCCGCCCGCTATAGCTGGAACCCGGAATTTAACTTGTACATCGCGATCGCGCCGCCGCTCTTTGCCGCGCTGGCTGCCATCGGCGCGGGCGCGGGGCTGGCCGTCGATCAGCGCTTTATCATCGCCCATGAATGGCTGGGGCTGCCGCTGGTCTTTGCGGCGCAGATGACCGAGCCGGGGCAGTGGCGCACAGTCTTCTACGCCCACGAGACGGCCACGGCGCGGCGCATTGTGGAAGAACACAACGGCCACGACACGCGCTTCTATAACGCGCTCTTCAAGGCCAAAGAATGGGGGCTGAGCCTGGAGGCGACCTTTGGCAACCAGGATGGCCTCTTCAAGCACCCGCTGATCAAACAGGCGGCGCGCTGCGATTCGATCTTTGCCGTGGGCGACTTGGTGGTGGAGGAACTGCGCTTTTTAGGCGGCAGCCTGGCCCACGCCAACATCGACCTGGTCTACAACGGCGTGCCTGCGCCGGAGACCAGCGTGTTGGCCCATCTCGAATCCAAACGGCGGCTGCAAGTCTATTGCGAACGGCTCTTGGGCTATGTGCCTGACTATGTCTTTACCCACGTCACGCGCATGGTGCTCTCCAAGGCGCTGTGGCGCGACCTGCGCGTGATGGAACATCTGGACGGGCTGTTGGCAGGCGAGGGCAAGCGCGCCGTGCTTTTTGTCCTCAGCAGCAGCGTGCCCGCCGGGCGGCGTCCCGAATGGATAGAGGCGTGGGAAGCGCAGTATGGCTGGCCGGTGGGCCATCGGGGCGACAACGGCGACTTGATCGACCAAGAGGTTCCCTTTTTCTTCGATGGCGTTGAACCCTTTAACCGGCGCAATGGCCCCAGCCGGGTCGTGCTGGTCAACCAATTTGGCTGGAGCCGCGAGCGCTGTGGCCGGCGCATGCCCGAAGAGATGGAATTCCTCGACATCCGCCGCGGCAGCGACCTGGAGTTCGGCCAGAGCATCTACGAGCCGTTTGGCATCGCCCAACTGGAGCCGCTGGCCGCGGGCGCGCTCTGCTGTGTCAGCAGCGTCTGCGGCTGTGTCGGGTTTGCCGAGCGCGCCGCCGGCGGGTTGGCGCAGTTGCCCAACTTGGTGATCGCCGACTATGTCAGTCTGCCGCAGGGCTATTGGCTGGGCAGCCCCTACGACGCGCTGAGTATTGACCGCAGCGTGCGCGACTGGATTGAAGCCAACAACAGCGCGGCGGCGGCGCGTACTATCTTTGAGCGGCTGCCCCGCACGCGCCGCGCCCAAGAAGCCCTGCTCGAACGCGGGCAGGGAGTGGCGCAGCGCATGAGTTGGGAGGTAGTCAGTCAGGACTATCTGCTGCCGGGGCTGCGTAAACTGCAACCATAGGTGCGGGTTTTGGCGCCACTTATGGCACGCATATGCGCTACCCGTACGGACACGATCTCGCGTACGCACACGATAGTTCGTGTCCGTACGCGCAACGTAGCCTATATGTTTATTTCGCAACGTTCTACATACCGCACCTACAAAAGCCATGGATCATATCAACGACAGCTTGGCTCGCTATCACAGGCAGATCATCTTTCCGCCTTTTGGCGAGGCGGGTCAGCGGCGCTTGCTGGCGGCCACGGCGGTGATCGTCGGCTGTGGCGCGACCGGCACGGCCCTGAGCAACCTGCTGGTGCGCGCCGGCGTGGGCCGCGTGCGCATCGTCGACCGCGACTACATTGAACTGAACAACCTGCAACGCCAAATCCTCTTTGACGAGGACGACATCGCCGCCAATCTGCCTAAGGCCGAGGCCGCGGCGCGCAAGCTGCGCCGCATCAACCGCGATGTGGCCGTGGAAGGCTTGGTGATGGATGTCAACCCCGGCAATGTCCTGGGGCTGCTGCAAGATGCCGACGTGGTCTTGGACGGCACCGACAACTTCAGCACCCGTTTTCTGCTCAACGACGCCTGTCTCTATCTCGCCAAGCCCTGGGTCTACACCGGAGTGATCGCCGCCTATGGCATGACGTCCACCTTTATCCCCGACGGCGCGGCGGAGAAGCTGCCGGGCGGGCGCGCCACGACCGGCTGTCTGCGCTGCATGATCGAGGAAGTGCCCGCGCCGGGGGCCACGCCTACCTGCGACACGGCGGGGATCATCGGCCCGGCGGCGGCGCTGCTCACCGCGGTCAGCGCGGCGGAGGCGATCAAGCTGCTCAGCGGCGGCGGTACGCTCAACGCCGGTATCATTCACATGGATGTCTGGGCGCATGACTATGAGCAGTTCGCGCTGCAGCGCCGCGCCGGCTGTCCGGCCTGCGGCGCGCGTCGCTTCGACTATCTCAACGCCCAGATGGGAACCACCTCGGCGGCGCTGTGCGGGCGCAACGCCGTGCAGGTCTCGGTCGTGGGCAGCCGCCCGCTGGATCTGGCCGCACTGGCTCAGCAGTTGACACCGGTGGCCGAGGGAGTCACACGCAATGACTATCTGCTGCGCGCCCGGATCGGCGCGCACGAGTTTACCGTCTTTCCCGACAACCGCGCCATTATCAAGGGCACCGACGACGAAGAGCATGCCAAGACGCTCTATGCACGCTATATCGGAGGGTAAGGGAGTATGCCGGATACCCCTTCAGCGCACACGCAGCTACGCCGCTTTACGCCGGAAGACCTCGACGCGCTGGTCGCCTTCTGGAACCGCGCCTTTGCCGATCAACGCAACTTTCACCCGCTGACCGCGGCGGAGTTTCGGTGGCGCGTGCTGGAATGCCCCGGATTTGACCCGGACGGGTTGATCCTGGCCTGGCATACAGCCGGCTCGACGACCCGCTTGGTCGGGTTGGCCCATGCCTTCCGCCCGCTTCCGGATCACCCGGTCTATGAGCGGTTGGGGCAGGGTTATCGGGAGCATACCCTGGCGCTCCTGTATGTGGAGCCGGAGATGCGCCGGCAGGGGATCGGCAGCCGGCTGCTGAAGGCCGCCGAGGATTGGCTGCACTATTGTCCTGTCTATGTCGCCGGCCACGAACAGCCTTGTTACGGCGACTTGGAAGGGCCCTATATGCCGTTCTTTGGCAGCACCCAGCACCTGGGGATAAGCGCCAAGAATTTGACGCTGATCCGCTTTCTGCGCAATCGCGGCTATCGGCCTGCAGACCCAGGCGACATTTCGATGCAACTCGACCCCCTGGGCGACCCGCCCCTGCCCATCCCGCCGCCCTGTATCACCGCCAAAAGCGTGGAACTCCGGTCGTTTAGCCACGATGCGCCTTATGTGATCCCCAAGGAAATACAGTGGTATGCTGGAGCCTTCTATGACCATTGGTTATACCTGCGCGATCAGCCCTATGCCGGATATGCTGTAGTGACAAGCGGGATGCCGGGGATGCAACTGGGCCGGATCGCGTGGGTTCCGATGCGCCGGGCGGGGTGGGCTGCGCTTGTAGACTACTGGCTGAACGGGGCGCAACAGGGGCAAGGGCTGGGACGCTATCTATTGGAACTGGCGCTGTATGAGATGGCGCATGAGCCGCCCCCGCGCGGCGGCTATCGGGCGGTCGAAGTCCAGACCAACTATTTCAACCACCCCAAGGCGCTGGCGCTGTATGAGCGGCAGGGCTTTATCGTCGACGAGATGTGGGTAAGCCTGGTTAAAAGGTGACAAGTGCGCGGTGTGCAGCCCGGGCGGCTGCCCTAGACGGCCATCACTGGCCCATCCGGAGGAGAAGACCATGACAGACGCAGAGGCCATGCCCGCCGTACACCCGGAGCGCGCCACCGCGCCCAAGGCCGAGATTCAGGCCATTGTCTATGGCTATCATGGCATGCCGCGCCACATCTTGGGGCCGCATGTGGTGACAGGCGAAGGCGGCGAACAGGTGGTCATCCGCGCCTTTCGACCGCTGGACGCGCGCGTCGATGTGCTCGACTTGACGACCGGGGCGCGCACACCCATGGTACGCGTGCATGAGTTGGGCTTCTTTGAGGCGTCATTCCCGGGGCGCACCACGCCCTTTGCCTACCGGCTGGTGGTGATCGACCCCAGGGGCCATGAATTTGAACTGGAAGACCCCTACCGCTTCGGCCCCATGTTGACCGACTATGACCTCTTTCTGTTCGGCGAGGGCAACCTGATCTACAGCTATGAAAAGCTGGGCGCGCATTTCCACGAGGTAGACGGGGTGCGCGGGGTCAACTTCGCCGTCTGGGCGCCCAACGCCGAGCGTGTGGGCGTGGTCGGCCCTTTCAACGGATGGGACACCCGCACGCATCCCATGCAGCGCCATGACCCGTCGGGCGTGTGGGAGTTGTTTATCCCTGACCTGCCGGAGGGCATGCACTATAAATATGCCGTGAGGTCACGCTTCTTAGGCTATGAGATGAACAAGGCCGACCCCTACGGTTTCTATGCCGAACTGCGCCCCAGCACCGATTCGCGCGTCTGGGACATCGGCAAATATGAGTGGCAGGACCAGACGTGGCTCGACAACCGCCCCACACGCCAGGCGTTGGACCAGCCGATCAACATCTATGAGGTACACTTGGGCAGTTGGCGGCGTGTGCCGGAGGACAACGGCTTTCTGAGCTATCATGACCTGGCGCATCAGTTGGTAGAGTATGTCCAACAGATGGGCTATACGCATATCGAACTGCTGCCCATCACCGAGCACCCCTTTGACGGCTCCTGGGGCTATCAGACCACCGGCTATTTTGCGCCCACCAGCCGCTTTGGTAACCCCGACGACTTCAAGTATTTTGTCGACTACTGCCACCAGCACAACATCGGCGTCTTGTTGGACTGGGTGCCGGCGCACTTCCCGCGCGACGCGCACGGCTTGGGCTTTTTCGACGGCACGCACCTCTATGAGCATTCAGACCCGCGCCAGGGCGAACAACTCGACTGGGGCACCAAGGTCTTTAACTTTGGCCGCAACGAGGTGCGCAACTATCTGATGAGCAGCGCCATCTTCTGGCTCAAGGAATATCACCTCGACGGGCTGCGCGTCGACGCCGTGGCCTCGATGCTCTATCTGGACTACAGCCGCGAGCCGGGCCAGTGGATCCCCAACCGCTATGGCGGGCGCGAAAACCTCGACGCCATCGACTTCATCCGCCGCTTTAACGAACTGACCCACCTTGAGACGCCCGGCACGCTGACCATCGCCGAGGAGAGCACCTCCTGGCCGATGGTGACCCGGCCCACCTACATGGGCGGGCTGGGCTTTGACCTCAAGTGGAATATGGGCTGGATGCATGACATGCTCAGCTACATGCAAAAAGACCCGGTCTTCCGGCGCTACAATCAGAATCAGATCACCTTTAGCCTGATCTATGCCTTCCACGAAAACTTTGTGCTGCCCTTCAGCCATGACGAGGTGGTACACCTGAAGCGTTCGATGCTGGACAAGATGCCGGGCGACATTTGGCAGAAGTATGCCAATCTGCGTACGCTCTACGGGTATATGACCGGCCATCCCGGCAAAAAGCTGCTCTTTATGGGCGGCGAGTTTGGGCAGTTCAGCGAATGGAACGAAGCGCGCAGCCTCGACTGGCATCTGCTCCAATGGCAGGACCATCAGCGGCTGCAGCGCTATGTGGCCGAGCTAAACCATCTCTACCTCAATGAACCGGCGCTCTATACGATCGACAACAGTTGGGAAGGCTTTCAGTGGATCGACATCAGCGACGCCGACCGCTCGATCATCAGCTTTGTCCGCCGCGGCCACGAGGCCGCCGACACGCTGGTGATCGTCTGCAACTTTACGCCGGTGCCGCGGCTCGGCTATCGCGTCGGGCTGCCGCTGGACACCACCTACCGCGAGATCATGAACAGCGACCGTCCCGAGTATGGCGGCAGCGGCGTGGGCAACCCGCACCCCGTCACCGCCGAAGCGTTGCCCTGGCAAAGCTGCGCCTTCTCGGCGACCCTGAATCTGCCCCCCCTGGGGGTTATCTATCTGAAACCAACCCGATAAGTAGGATCGCGCACGGGCTGGTTTCTCTGCACAGGGGCAGCCTGGCAATGTCCTTTGTCCGTATACGAGAGGGCGCTCTATGCCAAGCTTAGGTCTGACCATCCACGGCGGCAGCGTGCCCGACGCGTCTGCCGCAAGCTTGCTGCCGGCGCAGGTACAGATCGCAGACGAGCGCATTGTGGCGATCACACCCCACGCGGAAGAGATGGCCGCCGCGCAGTTGGACGCGTCCGGCTGCAGCGTGCTGCCGGGGTTGATCGACGTGCATGTCCACGGCGCGCTCGGCCACGATACCATGGACGCCGACCCGGCGGCGCTGGCCGCGATGGCGCGCTTCTTTGCCGCCCACGGCGTCACCGGCTTTCTCGCCACCACCATGACCGCAGGCCGCGCCGCCACGCGCGACGCGGTCGCCGCCGCTGCCGCCTACGCCTACACGCCCGCCGCCGGGGCGCGGCTGCTGGGCGTTCATCTGGAGGGGCCGTTTATCAGCCCGCGCTTCCCAGGAGCGCAACTGGCCGATGCGATCCGCCCGCCCGACGTGGCCGAGTTCAGCGCGCTGGCCGAGACCGGACCGGTGCGCATGATCACGCTGGCCCCCGAACAGCCCGGCGCGGATGCGCTGATCGCGGCGGCGCGGCAACGCGGCGTCGTGGTCGTCACCGGGCACACGGCAGCCACCTATGATGAATGCGAAGCCGCCATCCGCCAGGGCGTGAGCCAGGCGACACACACCTATAACGCCATGACCGGGCTGCATCACCGCCGGCCGGGGACGTTGGGCAGTGTGCTGACCAACGACGCGGTCTATGCGCAGTTGATCGCCGACAACATCCACGTCCACCCCGCGGCGATGCAAGTCTTGGCGCGCTGCAAGGGGATCGAACGCACCGTACTGATCACCGACGCCATGCGCGCCGCCGGTCTGCCGCCGGGCCGCTATGACCTCGGCGGCCAAGCCGTGACGGTGCAAAACGGCGAATGTCGTCTGGCCGACGGCACGCTGGCGGGCAGTGTGTTGACGCTGGAGGTAGGGCTGGCGAATTTCTTGGCGGCGACCGGGATGAGCCTGGCGCAGGGGTGGCCCGCAGCCGGCCGCACGCCCGCGGCGTCGCTGGGGCTGCAAGACCTGGGGCAGATGGCTGTGGGCAGCGTGGCCGACCTGGTGGTCTTGGACACGGCGCTGCAAGTAGTAGCCACGGTCGTGGCGGGCCGGGTCGTTTATCTACGCGACGGGGAACGGCTGCGCGGCGACGGTCGTGACGATCACCCGTGGCGCGCCGGCGGCGAGTAGCGCGGCGCGCACCGCGGGCGCGGCGGCATCGTCCACCAGCGCGATGAGGTTGCCGCCGCCGCCGCCGCCGCTCAGCTTTGCGCCGGCGGCCCCGGCGCGGCGCGCGGCCGCAACCAGCCGGTCCAGCCGGGGTGTGCTGACGCCGATCTGCTGCAAGATAGCGTGGTTGTAGTCAAAGAGCGGGCCAAGCTGCGCCGGGGCGCCCTGTTCGATAGCGGTGCGCGCCGTCTGCGCCAGCGCCGCGATCTCGTCAAACCAGGCATCGTAGCGCCGCGGGTTCTCCTGCCGGCGGGCGCGCACCGCAGCCACCGTCTGTTTGGTCAGCCCCGGTTCGCCGCTGCCGGCGATCGCCAGCGTAAAGGGCTGGGCCGAGGCAAAGACGACGGGCGGGCTTCCCCGCACAAACCAGACCGGTTTACCATAGGCCACCACGGTGTTGTCGATGCCGCTGGGCGTGCCGTGATAGATCTGCTCGGCGCGATAGACCAGGTCGCTGACGGTCGCCGGATCCGGGGTTTCTCCCGCTTGGGCAAAAAGGGCGCGCACTAGCGCCGCGCAGACGGCCGCGCCGCTGCCCATGCCGCTCGCCATCGGGATCGTGCTGGTGAGGTCGATCTGCCAATCCGGGTCAACCGCCAGCCCCAGATGGGCCAGCGTGGCGCGCGCCACTACGGCCAACGGTTCATCGTCGCCCGCCTCGCCCAGAGCAAACGTGCGGCCCAGGTCGCGCGCCTGGATCACACAGCCGCGGCCCGCTACGCCGAGCGTCACCTGCGCGCGGGCGACCGTCTCCCAGACAGGCACGGCGATCGCCGGTCGCCCATAGACCACGGCATGTTCGCCGACGAGGATCACCTTGCCCGGTGCGCTCGCAGTTACCATAACATCTCCAGAAGATTAACCGCAAAGGACGCAAAGAGGAGAAGATAGAGGATAGCAAATAGAAAATAGCGCAGAGGGAGCAGCCTGCACCATTTGCTATTTTCTCTTTCCTATTTCCTCCCCTCTGGCCTTTGCGTGCTCTGCGGCTTTGCGGTGAACTCTCTTCTACCCCAGCGCGGCGATGAGTTGGTCGGGCACATCGCTGATGAGCGTGTCGACGCCCAGAGCAGCCAGCCGCCGCGCCTCCTCCACGTCGTTGACCGTCCAGGTGTTGACCGCGCACGAGATCGACTTGGCCCAGGCCACCAGGTCGGCGTTGACCAGGGTATGGTGCGGGTGCAGCGCCTCCGGCTGCAGGATAGGCGTCATCCACGCATCGCGCAGATAGAGCGGCAGTTCCTCGCCGTAGAGCAGCCCCAGCCGCACGCGATTGTCCATCCAACGCAGTTTGATCAGGCTGATCGGGTTAAACGACGAGACGATCACCTGGTCATAGAGGTTGCGGCGGCCAATCGTCTCCACCACCGCATCCACCTCCGGCCCGCCGCTGGGGTCGTTGCTCTTGACCTCGACGTTGACCTGGCAACGGTTGCCCACCAGGTCAAAGACGTGGTCGAGCGTGGGCACGCCTACCCCGCTGAACTCCAGGCCAAAATAGCTGCCCGCGTCCAGTTGGGCCAGTTCGGCGGCGGTGAAGTCACTCACCTTGCCCACGCCGTTGGTCGTAGCATCCACCGTATAGTTGTGCATGATCACCAGGATGCCGTCCTTGCTGCACTGGACGTCCAGCTCGATGCCATCCACGCCCATGTCGAGCGCCGTCTGGAAGGCAGGGAGGGTGTTTTCGGGCGCAGCGCGCTTGGCGCCACGATGGGCGAAAATCTGCACACGTCGAGCCATGATGACTACCTGCCTTCTTTCGGGTGGGGTGGTGGGGTGAGCATGGCCGGAGCAGCCTATGCGCCTGCAGCCGGTTCGGCGCGGCCGAGCGCGACCAGCCGCGGCCCATCGATCAAGCCGATCGGTTTGCCCGCGGCCCAGCGCCGAGCAGCCTCGCTGATGCTGCCTGTGGTAACAAGATAAGCCATGAGCGCGTCGTTGTGGATCATCGTGCCATAGAGATCGCGCACCACGCCTTCGCCCACGGTGCCGCGATAGCGTTTGCACTGCACCACGGCGCGCCGCCCATGCGCGTCGGTGACCAGAATATCGACGCCGTTGTCTTTTACATCCCGCGTATTCAGAACGCTATAGCCCTGCCGCTCAAAGATGCGCCGGCTCACATACTCCTCAAATTCGGAGGGACTCAGCCGCATCATCTGTTTCAACGAGAGCGCGGGCCAAGCGCCGCCGCGCAGCCGGGCGCGCCAGCGGCGCAGGATGCGCCACCAGCCTAACGCCACAGGCACGCCGGTCACGACCGCCAGCAGCCCCAAGACGGCCTCCGCCGTGCCTGCGCCCGCCGGCCCCACCTCCCACAGCCGCGCCGCCAACCAGCCGTAGATCGCCAGCCAGATCAGACTGCCCAGAACCAACACCCCGGTCTGCACATGCAGCGCAGCCGGGGTACGCCAGGCCGGGGGGCGAAAATGATAGGTGCGAAAGGCTAACGTGCGCTGGCCCATAGCAAGTTGGCCGGACGTTCAGCGCCCGAAGATCCGGCCCAACAGCCCCTTCTTCTTGGGTGCGGGCGGTGGGAGTTCGATCTCCAGTTCCGGCTCCAGTTCCTCATCCTCGCCGGGGAGGATGCCCAGTTCGCGCTTGAGGTCGTCGGTCATGGCGTCGGGCGTCCACATCGGCTCCCAGACAATATGCACACGCACCGCGCCCGCCCCGTGGCCGGCCAACACTTGCTCCACGTCTGCGATGATCTGCGGTCCCAAGGGGCAATGGGGGGTCGTAAAAGTCATGGTGACGTCGACTGCGTTGTCGGGCTGCACCTCGATGCCGTAGACCAACCCCAGGTCGACAATATTCTGGTAGATCTCCGGGTCGATCACGGCGCGCAAATAGCCGCGACAGACCGCAGGCGTCAACTGTTCACTCATGCATCCATCCTTATCTATTCATGCTTCTGCAGCAGTTCGATCATCGTGCCGTGGGTCGCCTTGGGGTGGACAAAGGCGACCAGCCCATGCACGCCCTGGCGCGGGGTCTCGTCGATCAACCGCAGCCCGCGCGCGCGCAAAGCGCCCAGGACGGCCTCGATGTCGTCCACCTCGAAACAGATATGATGCGTCCCTTCACCCCGATTCTGCAAAAAGCGCGCCGTGCCGCTGCTCTCGTCGGTGGGCGCGATCAGCTCGATCGTGCCGTTGCCGGCGTCCAGAAAAGCGGCTTCGACCATCTGTTCAGGGATCTCGACCCGCTGCAACAGTTGAAAGCCCAGATCGTCACAATAGGTCTTGAGGCTCGCATCCAGGTTTTGGACGACGATGCCCACATGGTCGATGCGGGAAAACATGCTAGACCCAACTTTCGGGAGTGTACTCGCCAAAAACCCGGCGCAGGGCATCGCTGATTTCGCCCAGCGTGGCATAGGCTTCCACCGCTTCGATCAGGTACGGCATGAGCGGGGCCTGCGGGTCATGCGCCGCGGCCTCGACGCGCGCCAGCGCCGCCTGCACCTGGGTGTTGTCGCGGCGGGCGCGCAGGCCGGCCAGCGCCGCCGACTGCGCGGCGCGCACGCTTTCGTCGACGCGCAGCAGGTCGGTGATGCGCGCCTCTTCGGTCTGAAAGCGGTTGACGCCCACGACCACCTGGTCACCCTGTTCGACAGCACGCTGGGCGCGATAGGCCGCTTCCTGGATCTCGCGCTGGATATAGCCCTCCTCCACGGCGCGCAGCGCGCCGCCCAGGTCGTCGATGCGGCGCAGATAGTCGCCCGCCTGCGCCTCGATCTGGTCGGTCAGCCATTCGATATAATAGGAGCCGCCCAGCGGGTCCACCGTATCGGCCACGCCACTTTCATAGGCGATGATCTGCTGCGTGCGCAGCGCGATCTCCACCGCTTTTTCAGAAGGCAGCGCCAGCGCCTCATCCTTGCTATTGGTGTGCAGGCTCTGCGTGCCGCCCAAGACCGCGGCCAGCGCCTGCAGCGTGACACGCACGATGTTGTTGTCGGGCTGCTGTGCGGTCAGGGTGCTGCCGCCGGTCTGCGTGTGAAAGCGCAGCTTCCAGCTATCGGGGTGGGCCGCGCCAAAGCGTTCGCGCATGATGCGCGCCCAGAGCCGCCGCGCCGCCCGGAACTTGGCGGCCTCCTCCAGGAAGTTGTTGTGGGCGTTAAAGAAAAAGCTCAACTGGCGGGCAAAGGTATCCACGTCCAGCCCGGAGCGCGTCGCCTGCTGCACATACTCGATGCCGTTGGCAAGCGTAAAGGCGACCTCCTGCACCGCGGTGCTGCCCGCCTCACGGATGTGATAGCCGCTGATCGAGATGGTGTTCCATTTGGGCGCCTCGACGGCGCAGTAACGGAAGATGTCGGTGATCAGCCGCATCGACGGGCCGGGCGGATAGATATAGGTGCCGCGCGCGATATATTCTTTGAGGATGTCGTTCTGCACGGTGCCGCGCAGCTGTGAGGGCGCAACACCCTGCTGTTTGCCCACGGCCACGACCATCGCCAGCAGCACGGCCGCCGGCGCGTTGATCGTCATGCTGATCGACACCTTGTCGAGCGGAATGCCGTCGAGCAGGGTCTGCATATCGGCCAGGCTGCTGATCGAGACGCCCACCTTGCCCACCTCGCCCTCGGCGAAGTCGTGGTCGGCGTCATAGCCGATCTGCGTGGGCAGGTCAAACGCCACCGACAGCCCGGTCTGCCCCTGCTCGATCAGATATTTATAGCGCCGGTTGGATTCGGCGGCTGTGCCGAAACCAGCATATTGGCGCATGGTCCAAAACCGCCCGCGGTACATATTGGGCTGCACACCGCGCGTAAAAGGATATTCGCCGGGGAAGCCCAACTGGCGCGCATAGCCCTCCCCCGCGCCGTCTGCGCTCGGCATCAGGCCGCCGGGGGTATAGAGCGGCTGCACTTCGAGCGTGTCGCTGCTGGTGGTAAAGCGGGGACGACGCTCCCCAAAACGCCGGACTTGGGCCGCCAGCGGGCCGGCCTGCCATGCCTGCTTGAGGCTTTCCAGTTTGGAAGACGCTGCTTTGATCATAGCTCCTCAACTGCGCCTGGAGAGAGATTCCTCGGCAGGACCCTCGGAATGACAAAATTTGGCCTATAGCTCGCTGCGTCCGGCCAAGGCGCGGCCCAGGGTGATGTCATCGGCATATTCCAGGTCGCCGCCCACAGGCAGCCCATGGGCCAGCCGCGTGACACGCACGCCCAAGGGCTTGGCCAGCCGAGCGATATACATGGCGGTGGCGTCCCCCTCCAAGTTGGGGTTGGTCGCCAGCAGAATTTCCTTGACAGGCAGCGCCGCGCCCGCGCCCGCGCCCGCGCCGTCGGGCGCAGGGTTGCCGTTCTGGATGCGCTTGAGCAGCTCGCGGATCTTCAGGTCGTCCGGGCCGCGGCCCTCCACGGGCGAGATCGCGCCGTGCAGCACATGATAGACGCCGTTGAAGGCGCGCGTGCGTTCGATGGCCTGCACGTCGAGCGGCTCTTCCACAATGCAGATCAGGCTGTGGTCGCGCTGCGCGTTGGCGCAGATGGCGCAGGGGTCCTGGTCGGCGATGTTATAACAGATGCTGCAAAAGAGCGTGTTGGCCTTGAGTTCTTGCAGCGCCTGCGCCAGGTTCAGCGCCAGCGACTCATCGCTGCGCAGCAGAAAGTAGGTCAGGCGGCTGGCCGTCTTGGGGCCAATGCCGGGCAGTTTGGAAAACGCTTCGATCAGCTTAGTGACCGGTTCGGCTAAAGGTTGCATATAAATCGCTAGGGGACTGGAACTAGAAGCCCAGACCCGGCGGCAGCCCCAGCCCACCGGTCAGGCCGCCCATGCGCTCTTCTTGCAGGGCGCGCGACTTGTCCAACGCTTCGTTGACCGCGCCCAGGATCAAGTCTTGCAGCATCTCCACGTCGTCGGGGTCCACCGCCTCACGTTGAATGACGATGGACTTGATCTTCTGGTCGCCGCTGACGACGACCGTCACCACGCCGCCGCCCACGCCGACGGTGAGTTCTTCGTTCTCCAGTTCGGCCTGGGTCTTGGCCATCTCTTCTTGCAGCTTTTGCATCTGCGACATCAGGTTGCCCATGCCGCCGCCGCCCATGCCGGGGAATCCGCCGGACCGGCCAATGCCGCTGCGCGGTTTCTTGCCTTTACTCATAACGGTTCTCCTCCAATTGCATAGCTGCCAATTACATATCTGTCTGCATAAATTCACCTGCGATGCTGTCATTCCGAGACTCCTGTCGAGAAATCTCCCGGCGCTGGGGCTGTGCCCCTACATGCGAACGGAATGACAAGCTTTGTTATTCGCGAGCCTCAATCTGCCCCTCCATGGGCTGCATCGCCAAGGGCGCAGCTTTCATAAGGCCGGCTCGGAGCCGTCGACGACCTGCGCGCCCAGCGCCTCTTTAGCATAGGTTACCAGCGGGTCTTCGCCCCCGGCGCTGCGCTCCGGCGCGGCGGCGATGCGGTGGGCCAGCCGCGCCTGGTCGCCCATCTGGCATTCAAGCAGCACGGGCCGCCCCAAAAAGTCAGACAGGATCGCCGTCACCTGGGCATGGGTTTCGGGCCGAGCGATCAGTTCATGCGTAAAGGCGTTGTTGCCAAAGGCCAGCGCCACCGACTGATCCGACACGGCGATATCGCGCACCGTGTTGAGCGCGGCCTGCACGCGGATGCCGCAGCGGTCGCGCACGATGGCGGAGAACTCCTTCCAGCGGCGGCGCAGCTTCTCGATGGCGGCCGGGTCGAGTGGCGCCGCCTCGCCGGGCTTCTGGGTGGGGGAGGCCGCAGCCGCCGCGCCCGATTTGGCCTCTGCCGCAGGCTGTGCAGCCGGGGCGGCATTGGCCGCGGGCATCGCGGCTGCTGGATGAGTGGCGGCAGACGCGGCGTGTGCGCCCGGCGCGGGGGACACCGGCGGCCCTTGCACGGCTTCGATCAGCGCCAGTTCCAGCGGCAGCTGCGGTTGATAGCCGCCCTTGAGTTGGGCCGCGGCCTCGCTAAAACGCTTGACGGCGTAGATCGTGGCGGGCAGGTCGAGCCGCTGAGCCTGGGCCTGCATCTGGCGTACGGTCTCGCCGGGCAGGTCGTCGAGCAGGGCCGGGTCGCGCGCCATCTGTAGGAGCATGACCCCGCGCAGATGCTCGACCACCTGATGGCAGAACTCGTTGAGGCTGGAGCCATCCAGCACCAACTGCTGCACCAGCCGCAGCCCACCGGGAATATCCCTGCCGGCGAGGGCCTCGACCAAGCCGGAAACCGCCTCGGCGCTGACCGACCCCAACACCTGCTGCACTTGGGCCAGGGTAACCGTTTCGGCCCCAAAGCTAAACATCTGGTCGAGCAGGCTGATCGCATCGCGCATACAGCCCTGGGCACTGCGCGCAATCGCGACCAGGGCCTCCTCCTCAGCCTGAAAATGCTCTTCGTCGACGATATGGCGCAGATGTGCGACGATCTCGTTGGCCGGGATGCGCCGGAAATCAAAACGCTGGCAGCGGCTCAGGACCGTGGCCGGGATCTTGTGCGGCTCGGTGGTGGCGAGGATAAAGCGGGCGTGGGGCGGCGGCTCTTCCAGCGTCTTGAGCAGCGCATTAAAGGCAGGGCCGCTGAGCATATGCACTTCGTCGATGATGTAAATCTTGTACTGCCCCTCACTGGGCCGGAAGCCGACCTTGTCGCGCAGTTCGCGGATATCGTCCACGCTGTTGTTGCTGGCGGCGTCGATCTCGATCAGGTCGATCATGCGCCCTTCGTTGATGGCGATGCAGGTGGGGCATTGGTTGCAGGGCCGCCGATCTTCAGGGGCGCTGCAGTTGAGCGCCTTGGCGAGGATGCGCGCGGTGCTGGTCTTTCCCGTACCGCGCGGGCCGGAGAAAAGATAGGCATGGGCGACCCGCCCGTCGCGCAGCGCGTTGCGCAAGGTCTGGGTCACATGCTCCTGGCCCACCACTTCGTCAAAATCTTGGCTGCGCCAACGGCGGTAGAGTGCTTGGGTCATGCCTGGGTCCGGCTGCGAACTGCCCACACTCCACCGCACATCGGTAGAGGGTCTCTGGGCCAAAAAACCGGTTTGTAGTATAGCACGAAAAGGGCTTTCTGCCAAGGCAAAGGGGCGATCCGAACATATGTTTCCGCTCCCCGCTCCCTACCCCTGATCCACTTCTGTGATATAATTCCCCCATGGGCGATAAGATCATCAACAACTTTCAGCAGCGGCGGCAGTTGGCGCAGGATGTAAACAACCTCGCCCAGACGCACAGCGAGGCGGAACTGCTGGAAGCGGTGCGCCGCATGGCGCAGAGCTACCCCAGCGACCTGCTGTGTACGACGCTGATCAAACACCTCGACACGCCGAGCAGCCAAGTGCGCGGCGGGTTGGGGCATCTGGCCGCGCTGCTGCCGCCCGACGAGATCGGGCCGCTGCTGCGCACCGCCGCGGCCAACCGCAGCCACGCCGCGCAGACGCGCATCACCGCGGCGCTGATCCTGGAGCGCTTCCTGGGGGAACCGCTGCCCCCGGCGCTGCTCGGCGACCTGAGCCAGGGCAACGAGGTCGCCTTCCAAAGCCTACGCGAGGCGGTGGACGAGGCGCGATACAACCGCCATATCCTGAGCGAATATGTCACCCAGATGTACCAGGCGGGCGAGCCGGTCGCCTTTATGGTCATGGACTTGCTGGAACGGCTGCCGCCGCACCAGCGCGTCGACCTCTACCGGCTGTTGGCGCTGGACGACCGGCCCGATGTGGCGCACGCCGCACGCCGCCATTTGGAGCGCCTGGCCGCGCAGGAACCCACCGCATTGGCCGCGCTCTACGCGCTGCAAACGCTGCTGCCGCCCACCGAGGCCGCGCCGCTGGAGCGCGCGCTGCGCAAGCTGGCCTTTGCAGGCCATCGCTATGCCCCGCCCACGCCCGAAGGCTGGCGCGCCCTGCTCAGCCCGGCAGACGTGGGCGGCAACCAGTCGATCTGGTTCATCGGCACCCCGCAGCCCGGCGCAGCAGACGGGGTTCTGCTCGGGCTGGTGATCAATGCGCGGCTCGGCATCCTGCAGGCCTTTGCCGCGGACGGCATGCGCGCCGACCAACTGCCCAGCGTCCACGCCGTGGGTGAACTGGTTTCGGTGCGTACCGACAACGGCGTCGCCACGCTCTTGGAAGCGCCGTTTGATTTTTGCCGCTACCGGCTGCAAACGGCGCAGGCCGCGCACTGGCAGGCGCAGCCGGCCCGGCTGCTGCCCAAGGACTATATTCTCTACCACGATTGGCTGGGGCGCTTTGCGCCGCCGCAGCCTGAACCGGCGCCGGCTGCCTATTTTGCACAGCCCGCAGACGACACGCCGCTGCCGGCGTGGGAAGAACTAGACGCGGCCGCGCGCGATCTGCTGGCCCACCCCGTCATGCGCGGGTGGGTCTTGCACAACCGGCTCTTTGCCCAGACTTCGACGACGGGGGGACACTCGTTGGGGGCCATCCCTGCGGCGGATCTGGCCGCGCATATCCTGCGCGAACTGGCGCAGCGCCCCGAAAGCAGCCAGATCATCGCGGCCCTGGGCGAAGGGCTGCGCTGCCAAGCGGCCTGGCTGCACATCGCGGGCGGCCAGGCGCAGGCGCGCCAAGCGGCGCAGTTGGCGCATGCGCTGCCCCGGCTGCCGCTGCTCGAAAACCCCTTCTTGGCGCGCTTGGTGGAGGGCAGCCTGCACGCCGCCGCCCAGCGCCGCTGAGGCCGCAGGCCGGCAAAACCACATCTTGAAAACCTATATGTCCGTCTCAGCGTGGGCCTGGTCAAGCGGGGAGTTTGCGCGCCAATCGACAAAGGCCAGGCTCACTGTGAGGAAACCTGGCCTTTATTCATAACCCTCAGCGCGCCTAGAAAATGCCGAGTTCTTCCTTCGCCTCGTCGGACATCATGTCCGGATTCCAGAAGGGGGACCAGGTGAGATGGATGTTTACCTCTTCCAGGTCGGGGAAAGCGGCATGGGTTTCGCGCTGCACCGAACTGATGATCTCCGGCCCGGCAGGACAGCCGGGGCTGGTCAGCGTCATCGTGATCTCGGCGGTGCTCTCTGGCGTCACGTCGATATTGTAGATCAGCCCCAGATCGACGATATTCATCATCAACTCCGGGTCTTGCACACGAGCGCGGATCAGCTCGCGGACATCGTCTGTGGTCGGAACAGTCATGCGGTTCACTCCTTGATAGATAAATGCCCAAAGACTCTGCGGCGGGCGCGCAGCCGCCGTCGAGAAACCGTCGTGCAACAGATACGGGCCGATGCCGGCTTGGCGCTAGATCGGCGACTCCATCAAAACATCTTGGCCTTCGACGCGCACAGCATAGCTACCGGTCGGTTCGAAGGCAGGCAGGCAGAGGGCCGCGCCGGTGCGAATATCAAAACGCGCGCCGTGGCGCGGGCATTCGACTTCATGTCCATTGACGATCGTGCCCTCCCCCAACGACCCGCCATCGTGCGTGCAGATGTTTTCGATGGCATAGATTTCGCCGTTGAGATTGAACAGCGCGATCTCAAAGCCTTCCACCTCGATCAACTTGCGGGCGTTGAGCGGGACCTCGTCGAGGGTGGCTACCTTGATAAACTCGCTCATGATCTCCATGTTTCTGCTGTGTCGTGTCCGGTTATTCGGGCCACTCATCCAGACCCCATACGCCCGCCTTGAGCACCTTTAGGGGCAGCAGCGCACATTTGAGCCGCACGGGGCCGATCTCGATGCCCAACATCTCCAAGATATACTCTTTGTCCCAGGTTTTCAGATCGTCGAGCGTCTTGCCGATCACTTCCTCCATCAACATGCTGGCGGTTGCCTGGCTGATGGCACAGCCGCGGCCGTCAAACGCAGCGTCGACAACCTTGCCGTCTTCGACCTTCAGATCAATCGTGATCTCGTCCCCGCAAAAAGGATTCGAGTCGTGAAAGTGGATGTCGGCAGCCTCCAGCGCCCCCTTATGGCGGGGATGGCGATAGTGGTCGAGAATCGCCTCGCGATACAGTGCATCCATGGTTTGAATCCTCAGAATACTCACCCTCTTATAAAGCGAAGATATCCGCCGCTTTTTCCAGCGCCTCGGCCAGCCGGTCGACCTCGTCGGGCGTGTTGTAGATATATAGGCTGGCACGCGCCGAGGCGACGATCCCCATACGGTCGTGAATGGGCTGGGCGCAGTGGTGGCCGGCGCGCACCGCCACCCCCTCGGCATCGAGGATCGCGGCCAGGTCGTGCGGGTGGATATCGCCGGCGGTAAAGGCCACCAGCCCGCCGCGCGCCTCCGGCCCAGGACCGAGAATGCGCACGCCCTCGACCCGGCTGAGCCGCTCATAGGCATAGACGACCAGCTCGCGCTCGTGGGCCGCTACCCACTCCATACCGATACCGCTCAGGTATTCGACCGCCGCGCCCAAGCCGATGGCCTCGGCAATCGAGGGCGTCCCGGCCTCAAACTTGTAGGGCAGCGTGTTCCACTTGCTGCCCGTCAGCTTGACCTCGCGGATCATGTCGCCGCCGCCCATCCAAGGCGGCATCGCTTCCAGCAAGGCCCGCTTGCCGTAGAGCACGCCGATCCCGGTCGGCCCACACATTTTGTGGCTGCTGAAGGCCAGAAAATCCACATCCAATGCCCGCACGTCAACCGGCATATGCGGCACGCTCTGCGCGCCGTCCACCAGCACCTTGGCCCCGACCGCGCGCGCCGCAGCCACCAGTTCCCGCACCGGGTTGATTGTCCCCAGCACATTGCTGGCATGGACAAAGCTCAACAGCTTGGTGCGCTCGGTCAGCAGCGTATCGAGGTGCGACAGGTCCAGCAGCCCCTCGGCGGTGATCGGGATATAGCGCAGGGTAAAGCCCACCTGCTCGGCCAACAGTTGCCAGGGCACAATGTTGCTGTGGTGCTCCATCTCGGTGATCAGCACCTCGTCGCCCGGACGCAGGTTGGCGCGGCCCCAGCTTTGCGCCACCAGGTTGATGCTTTCGGTCGTGCCGCGCGTAAAGATCACTTCCTTTTCGCCGGCGGCATTGATAAAACGGGCTACCTGCAGCCGGGCGCGCTCATAGGCCGCGGTGGCCTCTTCGCTGAGCGTATGCACGCCCCGATGAACATTGGCGTTGTAGCGCCGGTAATAGTCGTCCAGCACAGCCAGCACCGATTCCGGCTTTTGGCTGGTAGCGGCGTTATCCAGGTAGACCAGCGGCTTGTCATGCACCTGGCGCTTTAGGATCGGAAAATCGCGGCGAATGGCCGCGACGCGGTCTTGAGCCGTCCCTTGAATTGTCGCCGGTTGAACCGCCACTGGGTCAAGGTTTGCCATCATGGTTTGTTCCATCCTTACAGATACGGAATCCACTCCGGAAAGCGAGCGCCTCTCCGATCCCTGCGCCCAGGTCACAAATCCGCGCCACCAATCCGGGTCGAGGTGTATCATACTCCCGCGCCACAGCATAGACCAATCCAGCGGCCTAGGCTGCAACTTTCGTCACATAATCGAAACAAAAACGGGCGACGCGAGAACTGCCCATCGCGGTCGCCCGATCTTCCTTGTCATGCGTGGTCGGGCATCCTGCCCAGCCTGCGGCATCGCGCATATGTGCGGCTAGAGAACCGCGCCTCTGCCGTGCGCCGGCACGCGCTCAGCCGCCGATCTTGCGTTCGATGACGTGTTCCAGTTTGCGAACCACGCTCTCGACCGGCACGCGGTCCAGCACGGCCTGGAAGAATCCCTGCACGATCATGCGCTCGGCCTGGGGCCGGGTGAGGCCGCGCGCCATCAGATAGAAGACATACTCGTCTTCGACCTGGGCCGCGGTGGCGGCATGGGTGCAGCGCACGTCGTCGGCCTCGATCTCCAGACCGGGGATGCTGTCGGCGCGCGCCGTCCCGTCCAAGATCAGGTTGCCGTTGCGCTGATAGGCGTCGGTCTTTTGCGCGCCCTTGAAGACCTTGATCACCCCCATATAGACGCTGCGCGAGCGGTCCTTGAGCGCCCCGTTGAAGAGCAGGTCGCTGAAACAGTGGGGCGCGCGGTGGATCTGCAGCGTCTGGTGATCGATGTGCTGGCGGCCCGTGGGGAAATAGATGCCCAACAGTTCGGCGTGCCCGCCCTCGCCCATCAGGTCCACGTCCAAGAAGGCTTTGGTCAGGCGGCTGCCCCAACTGACCTGGATCCAGCGCAGGTCGGCGTTGCGCTGCATGGCGGCGCGGCCGGTGAGAAAGTTCCAGGTGGTGTGGTCAAAGTCTTGCAGGTTCATATAGCGCACGACGCTGTTGTCTTTCAACACCAGCTCGACCACGCTGCTCTGCAGCCCGTTCTGCCCGCCCACCAGGTCGTCGACCAGGGTCACTTCGGCGCCCTCGTCGGCGACGAGCAAGGTATGATGATAGCTGCCCACGCCCGTCGCGGCCTGGTGTAGGATGACCTGCAGCGGCAGGTCGACCTTGACATTCTTGGGGACATAGACAAACGCGCCGCTGTCCCACAGCGCGGCGTGCAGCGCAGTGAACTTGTTTTGCTCCGGCTTCACCACTTCGGTCATAAAGTAGCGCTGCACCAGATCGCGGTGTTCGACCACGGCGCGGCGCAGGTCGGTGAAGATCACGCCTTGGCCGGTCAGGTCGGCACGCGTCTCGCGGTGGATGACATCGCCGTTTTGAAAGACCAGGCTGGCCGCGCTCTCCATCTCGTCCAGCTCATGCTGGATCAGGTCGGTCACCTCACCCGGGGCCGCCGCAGCGAACGGCTGGTATTTGTCCAGGATAAAGCCGGTCAGTCGGGTGCGCCGCCAGGCCTCGTCGCTTGGCTTGGGCCAGGGCAGCGATTCAAAGGTCTGCCAGGCCTGCAAACGCAGGTTCAGCACCCATTCCGGCTCCTGGCGCGCGGCCGACAGGGCGCGCACCGTCGCTTCGCTGAAGCCCGCAAGCGCTTTTTCAATCGTTTCGGGTTGTGACGCTTTCACAAGGACGCTCACGTTCCTATTTCCTCCGTACAGCTTGAGACAACGGGGGCGCACCCGCCGGATGGTAACGCCGGGTGCGCCGCGCCCGTTGTCTGAAATGGGCTAACCGATGCTGCCTTCCATCTGGAGCTGGATCAGGCGGTTCATCTCCACGGCATATTCCATGGGCAGTTCCTTGACCAAAGGCTCGATAAACCCGCCCACGATCATGGCGGCGGCTTCATCTTCGCCGATGCCGCGGCTCATCAGATAGAAAAGCTGCTCCTCGCCGATCTTGCTGACCGAAGCTTCGTGGCCCACGCTCACGTTGTCTTCTTCGATCTCGATGTACGGATAGGTGTCGGAGCGGCTGCGCTCGTCCAGCAGCAAGGCATCGCAGACGACGTTGCTCTTGGAGTGATGCGCGCCCTTGGCGACCTTGAGCAGCCCGCGATAGCTGGCGCGCCCGCCGTCCTTGCTGATCGACTTCGACACGATCTTGGAACTGGTGAAGGGTGCGCCATGCACGACCTTGCCGCCGGCGTCTTGATGCTGGCCGCGGCCGGCAAAGGCGATCGAGAGGATCTCCCCATGCGCCTTTGGCCCCATCATATAGACCGCGGGATACTTCATCGTGACCTTGCTGCCCAGGTTGCCGTCGATCCATTCCATGGTCGCGCCGTCATAGGCAACGGCGCGCTTGGTGACCAGGTTGTAGACGTCGGTGCTCCAGTTCTGAATTGTGGTGTAGCGGCAGCGCCCGCCCTTCTTGATGATGATCTCCACCACGGCGCTGTGCAGGCTGTTGCTGCTGTAGATGGGGGCCGTACAGCCCTCCACATAGTGGACGCTGGCGCCCTCCTCCAGGATGATCAGCGTGCGCTCGAACTGACCCATATTCTGGGCGTTGATGCGAAAATAGGCCTGGAGCGGGATATCGACATGCACGCCCTTGGGCACATAGACAAAGCTGCCGCCGCTCCACACCGCGCTGTTGAGCGCCGCAAACTTATTGTCGGATGCGGGGATGATGGTGGCGAAATATTCGCGCACAATGTCTTCATGCTCGCGCAGCCCGCTGTCCATATCCAGGAAGACCACACCCAGCTTTTCCCATTCCTGGCGCAGGCTGTGATAGACCACCTCGGAGTCGTATTGCGCGCCCACGCCCGCCAGGAACTTGCGTTCGGCTTCGGGGATGCCCAACCGCTCGAAGGTGTTCTTGATGCCCTCGGGCACATTATCCCAAGACTTTTCTGTGCCCACGGAGGGACGCAGGTAGTAGTAGATCTCGTCAAAGTCGATGCCGCTCAAATCCGCGCCCCACTCCGGCATCGGCTTGGACAGGAAGATATCCAGCGCCTTGTGGCGGAACTCGCGCATCCACTGCGGCTCTTGCTTATGGTCGGAGATCTGGTCGATCACCGTGTGGTTTAGACCGCGTTCGGCCTTAAAGACCGGCTTGATCTCATCATAGAACCCATACTGATACTCGTCCTTGACACCGCTCAGTTGTTCGCGGTCGGTCTGTGTCGCCATCAGTTTCTCTCCTTGCTGTTCAGTCTGCCGCCGTCAGAGGGTTTCTAACCGCAAAGGACGCAAAGCTCGCAAAGCCCAGAAGAGGGAAATAGAAGATCGAGGTTTTGCGCTCTTTGCGGTGAATCCTCTGCTTACGCGGCAGCGGTTTCGGCGAATTCCTGCTCAACCCAAGTGTAGCCCCGTTCCTCCAGCATGTGCGCCACTTCGGGGCCGCCGGTCATGACCACGCGGCCATTGTAGAAGATGCTCACATAGTCGGGCTTGACATAGTTCAAAATGCGCTGATAGTGCGTCACCAGCAGAAAACCCCGGTCAGGCGTCGCCAGCTTGTTGATGCCGTCCGACACCACGCGCAGCGCGTCGATGTCCAGCCCGGAGTCGGACTCGTCGAGGATGGCGAACTTCGGTTCAAGCATCGCCATCTGCAAGACCTCGGTGCGCTTCTTTTCACCGCCGGAAAAACCATCGTTGAGATAGCGGCGGGCAAAGCTGGGGTCCACGTTGTACTGCGCCATCTTGTCGTTGAGTTCGCGGCGGAACTCACGCATCGGCATCAGGTTGCTGCCGACCGCGCCGGGGCGGCCGGCCTCCGCGGGCTGGCCGGTGTAGCCGCGCACGTTGGAAACAGCCGTGCGCAGGAAATTCGCCACGCTCACGCCCGGCACGGCCACAGGATATTGAAAGGCCAGAAAAAGGCCGGCGCGGCAGCGTTCGTCGGCTTCCATCTCCAAGATGCTCTCGCCGTCCAACAAAATATCGCCCTCAGTCACTCTATAGTGCGGGTGGCCGGCGATGACATAGGCCAGGGTCGATTTGCCGGAGCCGTTGGGACCCATCAGGGCGTGGATCTCCCCGCTGCGCAGCGTCAAATTCACCCCTTTGAGAATCTCGGTGTCCTCGACAGAAGCGTGGAGATTGCGGATTTCCAGAACGCTCATTGCTGTTGCACTCCTCTTTTGCTGATGCTTTTGACCCGGTTTCTTGCCTGTGCGCTTCGTTTTCTCGGCGAACCGCACTAGGTTGCCTGGGCCGCTGATTCCGTGTCTGTATGGTTCAAACCTAAAAAGGATATTACCAGATATGACCAACGGTCGATCTTGGGTGCGCGCCCCTCGCCGCCGTTAGCCTAAGCTTGCCCCCCGCTGCGGCTGACGACAAACGAACAGCCGTGATGCCCGTCCATCATACAGGCGCTCAGGCTGACCTCGGAGCCAAGGACGGTGCGCATCACCTCTTCGTCCATCTCACAGATGTCGCGGTGTTCTTGCGCCAGTTCATGATAGGGGCAGGTATAGGTGCGCAGGATAAAGGTCTCGTCGTCTTGCACCTTGACATCGGTCAAGACGCCGCGCGTGTAGAGCGCCTCGGCCAGTTGTTCGACGCGCTCCTGCAGGATCGTCGAGCGCACCGAATCGACGTAGCGCTGGGCAAGACGGCTGCCCACACGGCCCAACAGCAGCGCGGCGCGATCCTTGCCTTCCAACGCAAAGACCTCTTCCAGCAAGGTTAGGGCCAGGTCGTCGCAGTGACAGGCAAACAGTTCATGCGCCTTGGCCGTGATCGAATAGGCGTGGTGCGGCCTGCCGACGCCGGCATGGACGCGCTGGCGCTCCACATAGCCGTCGGCCTGCAGCGTGTTGAGATGCTGGCGCACCGCCGTCGTGGTGACGCCCAACAACTCCTCCAACTCCTTGACCGTGGCCGCGCCGCTGCGTTTCAGATATTCGACGATCTGCCAGGCCGGACTTTCTCGGTCACGATAGGCGTTTAGCCCCATAAGCAGTTCCTGTGCGACTCGCCGTCGTCGCAGGCGTGCAACAACCGCGCAAATCCAAACAAAAAAACACCGCAGTACACTCAATGGCCGAGTATACCACGGCGCGCCGAATTTTGTCAAATTAGTATGTTTTAATTACAAAAACCTCGCATCGGGCCGGCGTCAATCCGCCGCCGAGACCGCCGGCCCTTGCACAGGTTCGACGGCGATGCTTTCGCTGCCGCGCGTGGAGGGCAGCAGCAGGGCGCACAGCCCCGCGCCCACCGGCAGGAGCGCGATCACCGACAGCACGGCGGGCAGCCCTACCCAGTCGGCTACCCAACTGGCCAGCCCCGCCATGGCCGCGCCGCTGGCGAACATCAGCCCCAAGACCGCGCCGCCGATCATGCCCTTGCGTTTGGGCAGCAGCCGCTGTGCCATGATGAGCAGCACGCTGTGCGGGATGTTCATCATCAGCCCGCCGCCCAGCGCCACGGCGACATAGGCCCAGCCGTCGGTGTGGAGCATGAGAAACGAGAAAAGCGCGCCCAGCGTCATCGACGCAAAGATGACCATGCGCCGGTTGTAGCGGTCGCCCAGATAGCCGCCGACAAAGGTCCCCAGCGCGCCCGCCAGCCCCAAGACGCCGAGCATCGTGCCGTACATGGCGGGCGTGTAGCCCTGGTCGGCAAAGTAGCGGGGCAGCAGCATGGTAAAGCTCTGCTGGGTGGTGGAGCGCAGGCTGATGAGCAAAATAAAGGCCAGCGCCACATAGAGGCCGCTCCTGGACGTGCGCCCCAGGGCGCTGCCCGCGGCGGCAGGGGGCGCGGCGGGGGCAGAGACGGTGGGCTTGGCTGGGGTGGGCTTGGCTGGGGGCGCGACGACAGCCGCGGGCGCCTCCTCTTCTTCATAGGGGTGGCGCAGCACCACCAGCGCATAGAGCACGGCAGGGGTCATGGCGAGCGCCATATAGGGCATCGCCGCCAGCCCATAGCGCTGGATCAAGATGCCGGTCATCACCGGCCCAAACGCCAGCCCGATCTGCCCCAAGACGAAAAAGATCGAGGTGGCGGTTGTGGGATATTTGCCGCCCGCCATGGTGGCGTTGATCATCCCCGCCGGATGGAACGCGCCGCTGCCCAGCGCGCCGATCACCAGACAGGTGACCAAAGCCGGGTAGTTGGGCATCCAGGGGGCCAGGGCATAGAAGGTCATGGTCCACAGCACGCCCAGACCGGTGATCCAGCGCCCGTTGAGTTTGTCGACGAGGATGCCAAACAGCGGCTGGGTGAGCGAGGCGGCGAAGGTATAGAGCATGGCCGCCAGCCCGATCTGGCTGACCGACAGGTCGAACTCTGCCGCCACCGCGGTGAGGATGATGGCGATGGAGGAGTTGAGGATATCGATCGCAAAATGGCCGAACGAGGCCGCGTACAGCCGCTTGTTGTTCATGGTCTCCGTCCCTGCCAAGCCGCAAATCTTCGAGCGCCGAACCATTGTAGCACAGCAGGAACGGAGACGGAGAATTGCGCGCCCGGCGGCCTGACAGACAGCTATTCGAAGCTGTAGTCCAAGGTGTAGGTCGCGCGGCGGTGCTCGTTGGAGTGCATCGTCCCTGTGCCTTTCAGCCCGCGCAGGTCACCGCTCCCCGAACCGGGAATGATCTGCCAAGTCTCGCTGACACCTGCCTCGCCACCCTGATAGAGGCTGATCTGATATACGACAAAGCTGCCGCTGCGCCCACCCAACCGGCCTGTGATGCGCGTCAACCCGATAGAGGTAGCCGAGCCGTCTTCCAGATAGGCCATGAGATATTGGGTCGCGCTTTCCCCCTCGACGTCGCCATGAAAAGTCTGGGTGACAGCGGCGCGGGCGAGTTTGGGTTGGCCTTCGCCTTCCTCATAGGGGCTTTCTTCCCAATCGGCGATCTCGTAATAGCCCTGAGCATGGGCAGTCATTTGGGTCTCCTTTCGGTTGCGGAATTTCACACACAGCCGGTATAAACTACAATCGCCGGCTCGGCCAAAAACCAGAACAAACGTGCCGTTATGATAACAGACCGGCTGTACTATGCGGAACTCCGCTCGCCGCTACGACAGCAGCCCGGCGCACGGTGCGGGACAAATGTCCCTTTTGTGGCGGGACATTGTGCCGCATACGGGCGATGGGGCGGGGGTACACTGAGGGAGGCCGCAGCCCAACGCCTATGCTGTCAAAATTGTCAGCAAGTTTACAGTTTGCCGCCCTTGACAGCGGGGCG
>JADLFO010000054.1 GCA_020845455.1 Caldilineaceae bacterium | reverse complement strand
GAGGCGGCGCAGGTGGTCTATGCCGCCGGCGACCGGCTGGGCGAGTTCGACCTGCACGCGCCGCTGCGCTGCCCCGCCGACCGGCTGGAAGCCGACGACGGCTATTTTGCTGCGGTCTTTGTAAGCGCGGGCCACCCCCCGCTGACACGCCTCTTTGATGGGCCGCGCGACGAAGATTGGCTGCGGCTGAATGCGAGTGCAGGCACGCGCTATCAGGTAACGGTGGACGAAGCGGCCGCGGGGGTCACGCCGCGGGTAGAAGTCTATGACGTGGACGGGCTGACGCGGCTGGCGGCCAACGGCGCGGGCACGCTGGCCTGGCAGCCGGCCGCTGACGGGACCTATTTTGTGCGCATCGCCCCCGCTCCGGGCAGCGCCGTGGGCTGTGAGGCGACCTATCGCGTGGCGATCGCCGAGTAGGAATTCACCGCCCGCGCCACAAGTGGCGCGCAAAGCCCATAATCGCGGGGGGCGCGGCCATTAGCCCAGGCCCAAGGCGCGCTCCAACTCTTCGACATGCTCAAGCCGGTGGTCGGCGCGCGAGACGTTGAGCAGGCTGCCCGCGGCGCGATTCTGGGCCAGTTGTTCGTCGGAGAGCGCGGCGACGGCGCGATCCACTGCCTCGGCCAGGGTCAGGGCAAAGTCGGCGACGCGGCGCGGCAGGATCAAGGCGAACAGCGGCTGGGCGGCGTCGTTGATCCAGTCGACATTGCCCGGTTCGCTATCGGCGGGCTGCGGGCCTGCGCCGCCGTTTTCCCATTTCCTTGCCAGGTTAAGGGCGCGGCTGTCCCAAAAGGCCAGATGGGCCAAGACACCCGCCGCGGTCAAGCCGCCGCCCACCGGCTGCGCCAACTGCTCATCGCCCAACTGATCTACCAAAAGGTGCAGCCGTGCCAGCGCGGCCCGGTTGCGCTCGATATACGCACGATCTTCGGCCATGGGGTTGCCTCCCTTGCTACACTAGGCTGTGCTGTCCGTTCTTGGTCTATCTAATGCGCCCCCTCTGCGCCTACACTGCCTGAGTGGTCAATTTTCCAGCGCGTCGAGCACGGCTTGGGGGTTCTTGGCGATCACGCGCAGATAGCTCTTGGCGGCGCTGTCCGGCTCGCGCACGCCCTGTTCCCAATCGCGCAGCGTGCCCAGCGGCAAGTGAAAGCGCCGCGCAAACTGCGCCTGGGTCATGCGCAGCTGCTTGCGGATCGCTTTGGGGTTGGGCACGGGCCGCAGCCGCGCCGCCTCGCTGTTGCTCAGCGGCGGGTTGTCCTCGTCTGCCAGCGCTGCCGCCGTGACTTCAGCTTCACCCAAGACGTCAAAGCGCGCCCAATCGCTCTTGTCTTCGAGCGGCTGTACCGTGCCGTCCGGCAACACCTGGATCACCGTCCCGTCAGCCAGCCGCTTGATTTTCAACATACGCTCTTTTTTCATTTCTCCTTGCCTTCCGCGCCGAGCTGATGCGGCGCACCCGCCCCCGCAGGGTATAGACCACGGTGATGACGCGTCCGTCCGCGATCTGCCCCACCGCCACGCTGCGTACCTCGCCGTACTCAGGCTTAGTGCTGTCAGCCACGAGATGGTAGGGGTCTGAAAAGACGGCAGTCGCCGCCACGAAACTGATGGCGTGCTTGGCGATGTTGGCGGCTTCTTTGGCCGGGTCCCACTCATAGTCCATCGCTGCGTCTCGCCACAAATATACTGGAAGCCAGTACTTCTGTCAATCACGAGAAGATCGTGTAGTCCCTGACTTTTGCGCAGACTACACCCCGCTGATCCGCCCCGTCTCCAGGGCACGGACGGTGGAGGCGGCGCAGCCCTGCACCACCTCGCCCAGCACGGCAAAGCGCGCGTCCGGCACATGGCCCTGGCGGTAACGCGCATACAACTGCTGGATGATGCCCGCGATCTTGACCAGCCCATAGACATAGTAAAAGAGCGGGTCGGGCAGGGCGCGGCCGCCGGCCTGGGCATAGCGCGCCACCACCTCGGCGCGCGTAAAGTTGCCGGGCAGCGTCGTCAGCCCAAACATGCGCGTCAGCGCAGGCGGGTCGCCCGGCTCGATCCAGTAGCCGAGCAGCGTGCCCAGGTCCATCAACGGGTCGCCCAGCGTACACATCTCCCAATCCAGCACGGCGCGGATGCGCGTCAGATCCTGCGGGTCGAGCAGCAAATTGTCATATTTGTAATCGTTATGGATCAACGCCGCGCCCGACTCCTGCGGGATGTGGGCCGTGAGCCACGCCATCGCCGCCTCTAAGTCGGGCAGGTCATCGGTCTGCGCGGCGCGATAGCGCTGGATCCAGCCCTGCACCTGGCGCGTGACATAGCCCGCGGGCTTGCCCAGATCGCCCAGCCCCGCGGCCTCCACGTCCAGGGCGTGGATGGCGACCAAGTTGTCCACGGCAGACGCGGACAGCCCGGCCATGACCGCGGGCGGCGGCGCTTGGTCGCGAGCCGGCCCGGAGCGCAACACCACGCCGTGCAGCCGTTCCATCACATAGAAGGGCGCGCCGATCACGTCCGGGTCGTCACAGTAGAGCAGCGGGCGCGGCACTTTATCATATACACGGCGCAGCCCCGCCAAGACGCGGTACTCGCGCTGCATGTCATGCGCGGTAGCGATCTTGGCCCCAAAGGGCGGGCGGCGCAGCACCCATTCCTGGTCGCCCGCGTGCAGCAGATAGGTCAGGTTGGAATAGCCCTGGGGAAACTGCGCTACACGCAGCGGGCCGGAGAACGCGGGCAGATGCGCCGCCAGATACGCGGCCAGCGCATCCAGCGGCAGTTCTTGCCCAGGCCGCACCGCTCCGGCCCGATCCTCGCCGATGCCAAACTGCATTTAGATATTCTCACCCACACCGGCGTCGCCGGCATCGGCCAGCGGCGCGAACAGATCGACCAAATTGCCGTCTGGGTCGAGCAGCACCGCATAGCGCTGTCCCCAGAACGCATTCCACGGCACGCGCATGCTGTCGTAGCCTGCGGCCACGGCGCGGTAATAGAGGCTGTCCACATCGGCAGGCGAATCACACAAAAAGGCCAGCGCCATGCGATGACCCGTGGGTTCAGACCAACGGGGATAAACGCTCTTCATCAACTCGACGGTGTCCCAGGCCAGCCGGAAGCCGCCGGGCAGGATGATCGCCACATGGGGCTGCTGGTCCGCATCGGAGGGGATATCCAGCCCCAAGAAGCGGTAGAAACGCAGCGACGTGGGCATATCGCGCACGACAATGCCCAGCAAGTCGGGTCGGGCCATGGTTTTTCCTCGCTCAGTGTGTCGATTATGTTCGAATATCGTAGCGACGGTATTGGACCGCCGATGCATGCAGACCCGACCGGCGGTTGGAAAACCGCCGCTACGAATTGGGTCGGCGTTCACGCCCGATAGCTCTGCAAAATGCGCCGCGCCACCACCCATTTATGCACCTCGTCCGGCCCATCGTAGATGCGCGCGGCGCGCTCATGCCGGTACCAGTGGGAAAGCGGCGTGTCTTCGGTCATGCCCAGCGCGCCGTGCGCCTGCAGGGCGCGGTCCAACACCTGGTCCAGCACCCCGGCCACAAAGAACTTGATCGCCGAGATCTCCACGCGCGCGGCATAGGCCCCCTCCTGGTCCATCTTCCAGGCGGCGTGCAGCACCATCCAGCGCGCGGCGTCGATCTGGGCGCGGCTCTCGGCGATCCAGTTTTGGACCGTCTGCTGGTCGGCCAAAACGCTGCTGGAGGAGACGCGGCGGCGCAGGGCGTGGCGGCACATCAAGTCCAAGGCGCGCTCGCAGATGCCAATCCAGCGCATACAGTGATGAATGCGCCCCGGCCCCAGCCGCTCCTGGGCGATGCGAAAGCCTTCGCCTTCCGGCCCCAACAGGTTTGTCTGCGGCACGCGGCACTGTTCAAAGCGGAGCTCGCCGTGGCTGGCGTGGTCGCTGCCCGGCCCGCCCATGACCGGGATATTGCGCACCAGCCGGTAGCCGGGGGTGTCGGCGGGCACGATGATCTGGCTGGCGCGGTGATGGCGGTCGGCGTCGGGGCGGGTGATCGCCATGACAATCGCAAAGCTCGCGCCGTCCGCGCCGGTGGCGAACCACTTGTGGCCGTCGATCACATAGTCGCCGCCCTCCTTGACCGCGGTCGTGTCCATCAACACCGGGTTGGAACCGGCGTTCTCCGGCTCGGTCATGGCAAAACAACTGCGGATGTCGCCGCGCGCCAGCGGCTCCAGATAGGTGCGTTTCTGCTCCTCGTTGCCAAACAGGATCAGAATCTCCAAGTTGCCCACGTCGGGCGCTTGGCAGTTAAAGACATAGTGGCCGAGCGGGCTGCGCCCCAGTTCCTCGCTGATATAGGCGTATTCGACCAGAGGCAGCCCTAACCCGCCGTACTCCGGCGGCAGATAGGGCGCCCACAGCCCCGCAGCCTTGACCTGGGCGCGCTTTTCGGCAAGCTGGGGGACGAGCGTGGAAAACTCTTGGTTGAGAAAAGCCGGCTCCAGCGGAAAGAGTTCTTGCTCGACAAACTCGCGAACCCGCGCGACAAGCGGCTGGACGCGGGCGGGTGGGGTAAAGTCCATAGGGCGCTGTCCTTGGCTGGGCCATAATGGGCGCTGGGCCATGATGGGCATGGATGGAGTCACTGGTTTGCTATGAGTCTAGGCCGGGCCAGGATGGTTGTCAAGCAAGGCGCAAACCGGTATCATAGGAACTTATGAGCTATAATGAGCTAACCTTCTACCTGCTACAGCAATTGAACATCCGAAAAATGCGATTATAATTGGCCCCAATGCCAAGTCCGGAGAACAATGAAGATAAGTTGGGATAAATGGTAACAACATGGATCGCCCCCTATAAGCTTCAACTTGACCTGGGTTCTAGCCCGCTGTCGCTATCTACACCGATTTTATGCACCGCTTACGGCCTCTAGCTCTAGGGTGCTAGCAGCCGCCCCAGTCTCATGGCTCTTGACCAACTCCTGACCGACCT
>JADLFO010000053.1 GCA_020845455.1 Caldilineaceae bacterium | reverse complement strand
CATCGCAGAACAGGCGCGCAATCGCTGGTTTATGGCCTACTGTCTGCATGAGATGGGAAACGCAGCGCGCACCCTAGGGGCGTATGCCGAAGCGAAACAGCATTACCAGGCAGGCTACGCGCTGCGTGAGGAGTTTGCCGACCCCGAGGGCATGGCTGTTGCGCTCAATCATCTGGGGGCCGTGGCAGTCGCACAGAGGGAGTACGCAGAAGCGGAGAGACTCTACCAACGCAGTTTGGCGATCTATCGCAAGATCGACGACCCAGGCGGGTTGGTCACAGCCTTGGATGGACTGGCGCGCACTTACTGCGCAAGCGGGCAGGTACAGATGGCAATACACCCCTTGGCGCATGCGCTGCGCATTGCTACAACCGCGCACTTTGTCGCCCTGCGGCTTGCGTTGTTTGTGACCATCGGCCAACTGCTCTTGCAGATCGGGCGACAAGAACAGGCGCTCGAACTGCTGACCTTTGCCCAACTTCACCCGTCCGCCAGCCACGAGACAGGCGCGCGCGCCCGGCGTCTACTTGACCAATCCGCCAGCCCCCCCTTAACACGCGCTGCCCTGCATGATAGATTGGACGATCTAGACAAGATCACTGCCAAGTTGCAGCTTGAACTGGCGACGCTCGATCCATCCTACGCCCCTCCAGCTTCTATCACGCCTCGCGCGCGTTTGCTGGTTGAACCATTGACCGCGCGCGAGCTGGAGCTATTGCAGCTTCTCGCCGGCGGCCTCTCCTACCAAGAGATCGCGGGCCGGTTGATCATCGCCGTCGGCACGGTCAAATCGCACGCGCATCACATCTATGCCAAACTAGGCGTGCGCAACCGGGTTCAAGCGCTGTCCAAGGCGATTGAGCTTGACCTGCTCTCTCGCTGACCTTTTCATCCCAGGTTTACTAAACCTTTCCGATCCACCCTCCTTCTGCCCAAGGCTGCAAATCAACCCCAATATAAACCCTGGTTGGATGACAACGCACGGGGATTAGCCTTACCTTGGGTGCAGACGATGTGATACGCCATTCAGGTTGATACACCAAGAAGGAGGAACCCATGTCCGATGTCTACAGCATGATCGAAAGCGCCGAACCCGATCTCGTGGAACGACTGGCAGACGTGCTAGAAGTGCGCGCCGCCAATTCTCATCAACAAGAGATGCTCGCATCCTACTTGGCCGAAATTGACTTCGTACCTGATGCCTATGTGATCGAAATCGGCTGCGGCACGGGCGCTGTGACCCGCCGAGTTGCAGCACACCCGAATGTGTATCGCGTGGTTGGGATAGACGCCTCGCCCATCTTTATTCACAAGGCGCGCGCGTTGAATACCGCCCAGATGAAGATAACCTTTGAGCAAGGCGACGCCCACGCTTTAGCTTTTCCCGACGCGACCTTTGATGTAGCCATCTTTCATACAACGTTGTGTCATCTGCTCGACCCGGAGAAGGCGATGGCCGAAGCATTTCGGATTCTGCGCCCTGGTGGCCGGTTGGCGATCTTTGAGGGCGATTACGCATCCATGACGTTGGCAACCAGCCTGGTGGATCCGCTGGAGGTTTGCGTCCATGCCCTGCGCGAGTCGTTCATCCGCGATAGCTGGCTGGGACGCCGCACCCCTGGGCTGGCCCAAAAGAGCGGCTTTATTGTCGAATGTTTTCGCAGCCACGCCTATAGCGAGACAACCTCGCCGGAATACATGCTGACCGTTGTCGACCGCGGGGCGGACACTCTGGCAGCGTCGGGCCGAATCGGCCAGAATTTGGCCGAGGCGCTCAAGGAAGAGGCTCGACGCCGGATTCACCTGGGTGAGTTCTTTAGCGGTGTCACCTTTACCAGCCTAATTGCACGCAAAGAGGAAGGGAATAGGGGGTAGGGAGTAGGAAGTAGGGAATGGGGCAGAAGAGAGTATTCGTAGGTCGGGCTTGCAGCCCGACGTGGTGGCAACCCCAGAGCGTATGGTACAATACCGCATCTACATCTGCTTCTGCCCCACTCCTTTCTTCTTTGCGTCCTTTGCGCACTTTGCGGTGAAATTTCTCATGCAGATCATAGATACTTACCTCGTCGGTCTTGGCAATGTCAATCGCAGCTTTCTGCGCATCCTGGAGATCAAAGGCGAACGGCTGCGTCGCGACTATGGGCTGGCCTTGCGCGTGGTGGCGCTGGCCGACAGCAGCGGCGTGGCGGTAAACCCGGCAGGCTTTGACCCGGCGTCCACGCGCCAGGCCAAAGAAGCGGGCGTCCCCGTGGCCGGCCTGCCCGGCTACCAGCCGGGTCTCTCGCCAGCGGCGCTGATGGAAATGGTGGATTGTGATCTTGTGTTGGAGGCGTCGCCGGTCAATTTGCAGACGGGCGAACCGGGGTTGGGCGTGGCGCGCGCCGCGCTGCGCCGCGGGGTCAGCGTGGTCTTGGCCAACAAAGCGCCCCTGGCGCTCGCCTTTGGCGAACTGCACCGCTTGGCGCAGGAGACGGGCGCAGGGCTGGGCTACAGCGCCACCGTCTGCGGCGCGCTGCCGGTGATCAACCTGGGGCGCCGCGACCTGGTCGCCGCCGATATCCTGTCGCTGCGCGGCATCTTCAACAGCACAAGCAACTTTATCTTGGGGGAAATGGCCGCCGGCCGCGCCTATGGCGACGCGCTGGCCGAGGCGCAGCAGCGCGGCATCGCCGAAACCGACCCCACGCTGGATGTGGAGGGGTGGGACACTGCCAACAAACTGGTGATCATTGCCAACAGCTTCTTGGGCGTGGAGATCGGCCTCGCCGATGTAGCGGTGGAGGGCATCACGCGGCTTACACCGGCGCAAATCGCCAAGGCCGCGGCGCAAGGGCAGACCATCAAGCTGGTGGCGCAGGCCCAACAACAGGCAGACGGCAGCTATCACCTGAGCGTCGGGCCGCTGGCCCTAGCAGCAGATGACTTTCTGGCAAGCTGCGCCGGTTGGGAGATGGGGGTCGAAATCCACAGCGATCTTTATGGCCGCATGTATCACAAAATCTGGGAGCGCGAGCCGCTCCCCACCGCCGCCGCCATGCTGCGCGACGCGGTTAATCTATTCCAAAGGAGTCCAAATTGGCTACGCTAGAAGAGCAATTCGACACAGCGATGCGCGATGTCTACCGCAACGCCAAGCAGCACTGCAACTACAATGCGACCTACTTCCTACAAATGGTCACTGAGTTTGGCGGGCTTGAGGCCGCGCGACGGCTGCTTGCCAAGGACCTATCCAGCGGTTTCACCGAGTTGTATCTATGTGGCTGTCTGCATCTTACGGCGGAAGCGCAGATGATTCGCCCCGAATTCGCGCCCCTATTCACGGAAGCCGAACTCAAAATTGCCCGCACGCGGTTGGCTCAACTCGGATATTCACCAAGATCATGAAAACAGGAGACGCTAGGCTGTGCGCGTCAGCGCCACCTGGATGCGCGGCTGCCCGTCATCTCCTTGATGCAGAATGTAGTGCGCTCGCTCGCTCGCCTGCTCCGCGCCCGCCTTGTCGAGCGAGGCCCAGCGCACATCCACAGCTGCCAGCCGTTCGCCCAAGGACGTGACCTGCTCTAGCTGCGGCTGCGTGGCGACAATCTCCTGCTCGTGATACCACGTCACTGCTTGTGAAAAAAAACTCTCGACCTGAATGGCTGTCGAGACGGCCATGGCGCCGGTCTCCGACAAGACCAAAGAGGGGATCGCCCAACAGGCCGCGATCGCGGGCAGATCGCCCGTGCTCAACGCCTGACCATATCGTTCCAGAAACGCCTGAATCTGCGCTTTATTCATCGTCAACACCTCTCCTGCGGGTCAGTCAAAATCGGTGAACCTAGTTGGGTTCCTCGGCCAGTTGGACGGCGATCGTATATTCTTCCGTGCCGCGCATGAGCTTCACGTTGACCGTGTCGCCCACCCGGTGCTTGTTTTCCAACAGGATCTCCAGTTCTTGAATACGGCCAATCGGCTGGTCTTCGACGGCCACCAGGATATCGCCGCCGATATAGACGCGCTGGTTACCCAAGATCGCCTCATCTTGCGCGCCGCGCACGTTGGCCTGGGCCAGCGGCGACCCCTCATAAAGCTGGACGAGCAGCAGCCCGTGGTCGACCGGCAGCTTCAACAACTCGGCCAGCCCCGGCGTGACGGCATAGGCATAGCGGATGCCCAACCAGGGATGGCGATAGCGGCCCAGCGTCAGCAGATCGGGCAGCAGGCGGCGCACCGTGTCGATCGGCACCGAGAAGCCCACCCCGGCGCTGGTGCCGGTGGGGCTGAAAATGGCCGAGTTGATGCCGATCACGCGCCCGCTGCTGTCGAGCAGGGGGCCGCCCGAATTGCCGCGGTTAATGGCGGCGTCGGTCTGGATCACGCCGGTGATGGTGCGCCCATCCTGGCCTTCCAGCGTGCGGTCCAACGCGCTGATGACGCCGGTGGTCAGCGTGCGCCCAAACTGGCCAAAGGGGTTGCCAATGGCAATGGCGCGCTGGCCGGCCACCAGGTTGGTCGATGTGCCAAGCTCCACGGGAACCAACAGTTCTGCCGGCGCGTCGGCGCGGATCACGGCCACATCGTTGCGCGGGTCCACCCCCACCACCTCAGCCGGGTAAGGCGTGTCGTCGCCAAAGTTGACCTCGATACGTTCGGCGCCTTCGATCACATGGTAGTTGGTGAGGATGTGGCCGGCTTGGTCGATCACAAACCCCGACCCCGCCCCTTCTTCGGGCACGACGTCGAAGAAGAAATCGCGCCGCATCACCTGCGTGGTGATGCTGACCACCGCCGGTGACACGCGCTGGTAGACGTCGACGACCCGCTGTTCGGCGATATCCAAGCCGGCGGCGTCGACCCAGGCGGGCGCGCTCAAGAAGGCGCCGGCAGCCTGGGCAACGGCGGCAGGCGTCGCAGCCGCCGCGGCGGGTTGCCCCCCTGCTGCGGGCACAGCGGCGGGCACACCCGTCGGCGTAAAGGTCGGCGCAACCGTGCGCACGGGCGATGGTGCGGGCCGCAGCAGCGCAGTCGAACAGCCTGCGGCGATCAGCGCCGCCAGCACCAACCCGATCGTCCAGCCTCGTGAGCGCATCGCCGGCACAGTTGCCACCCTTTCTCGCAGCAGCTTGCGTATGACTGCTTGTATATCACAGGCAGTGTATAGCCGATTGCCGCCGCCACTCAAACAGCATGCAGTCAGATCCACAAAAAGACCGTGAGCCGCCATGCGATCCGGCGGTCACGGCCCTGTGCGCAGGTCTGGGTGTGCTAGAGAAAATAGTAGCCCAACGGCTAGGTGGGCTTTTCCTCGTCGGGTTCTCCCCAATAGGGCACGCCCACCGCGGATGCGCGATGGCCTAGGGGCGGTCGTCGATGCATCGCCGCCGGCGGCGACACGGGCTTGCGCGTGGCCGCGACCCCTTTGGGCGAAAACTTATAGCCGACACCGCGCACGGTGATCAGCCGGTCGGGGTTGGAAGGGTCTTCTTCGACTTTCTTGCGCAGCCGCCGGATGGCCAGTTCCACGATATTGGAATTCGTATCCGACGCTTCATAGCCCCAGACGCGCTCCAGCAGATCCTCCTTGCTCACCGGGCGGTCGACGTTGACCATCAATTGGTGCAGCAATTGGTATTCGGTACGCGTCAGTTCGACCAGTTCTCCGGCCACGGTGGCAGCGCGCAGCCCGCTGTCGAGCCGCACATCGCCGTGTTCCAACACCTGCATGTCGTCGGGTTCAAGCCGGTGAGCGGCGCGGCGCAAGATGGCGCGGATGCGCGCCTCGACCTCTTTGAAGGTAAAGGGCTTGGTGATGTAGTTGTCCGCGCCCAACTCCAACCCACGCACGATATCGTCGGGCCGGTTGAGCGCAGTCAGCATCACGATCGGCACATCCGAGAGATGACGCAGTTCCGAACAGACCGTAAACCCATCGATCCCCGGCATCAGAATGTCGAGCAGCACCAAATCGAAATGATGTTCTTGAAAGAGGCGCAGCGCCTCTTCGCCGTCGTCTGCGGATGTCACTTCATAGCCCATACGCTGCAAGGACATCTTCAGCAGACTGCGGATCATCTTTTCATCGTCTACTACCAGTACATGGATCTTCTGGTGGGCGAGCGGGTCAAAGTAGGGGCCGGGCATGTGCGCCCTTCCATCCTCATCACTTTTCGCGCTGTGTCGCATGGTCACTCCTCCATCCTCGGCGCCGTTCGGCGGCTCCCCTGCGCTAGTCACAGCCGGCCTTGGAGAGACAACACCCAATCGGCGCTAGTCTTCGCACAATGCGCTTGTCTGCGCCTATCATACCACAACCGTTTGGACAGGAAATCATGCAAATGTCGTAGCCCCCTCGCGCAAAAGCGGCATCGCGTGTTTACACGATGCCGCCTCCTAGCTCATAATTTTCTTGCCCGCGCCGGTCAGCCGCCCTAGCGATCAGGTCTGGGTTTCGTCTAGGGTGGTCAGCCCCTCTTTAAGCGCATAGAGCGCAGCCTGAGTGCGGTTGGCCAGATGGAGCTTTCCCAGAATGTTGCTGACGTGCGTACGCACGGTCCGTTCGCTGATCACCAGTTTGTTGGCGATATCTTGATTGGACAACCCGCGCGCCACCAACACCAAAACCTCCGCCTCACGTTCGGTCAACGGCTCGTCGGAGGGCGGCAACGTGCTGGGGCGGTTCAGTTCCCGGATCAGCTTGCGCGCAATGGCGGGGTGCAGCGACGATTCGCCATGATAGACATCACGGATGGCCTGCACCAGATCATGCGGCGAGACTTCTTTGAGCAAATAGCCTTGTGCGCCCGCTTTGATGGCGGCAAAGACCTTTTCATCCTCTGAAAAGCTGGTCAAGACCAAAATCCGCGCGCCGGGGTTTTCGCGCTTGATCTCCTCAATCGCCTCGATCCCCGTCATGCGAGGCATCATCAAATCCATCAAGATCACATCGGGTTTGACAGACCGCACCTTGAGCAGCGCCTCCACGCCGTCGCCCGCTTCGGCGACGACCTGGATGCCTTCCACATCCTCAAGTAAGGCGATCAGCCCGCCGCGCACCACGGCGTGATCGTCGGCAATGAGAACCCGAATCAATTCATTCACGCAATCCCTCCCTACACCAAACCGCATCGCTTGTGCATTGCCACATCAGTTTTAGCGTACAAAATGCTCGTCAGCAGGGCTATAAAGCCCATTGCTTTTGTAAAACCTGTTGCACGGCGGCGAGTCAACTGACCCGCTAAATCGCCGGGAAATTCAGCGGAACCGTTAAAGACCGCAGTATACCATGAGCCGCACGCTTT
>JADLFO010000052.1 GCA_020845455.1 Caldilineaceae bacterium | reverse complement strand
GGAGTTAGCTACCTTGGCCGAACGCTTCGAGCACCACCTGACCGCCACCTCCTTTCCCACTTCATTCTTGGATGCCTATGGCTTCAACCCCATTTGTCCATTGTTCAGTTGATTCCTCCATTAGAACGAGAACATAGAGCGGAACGAAGTCAAAACCGCCCCAAAACGTCGCCCCGCGAAGATGCCTCCATCCTTTCTGCTTGGCCGATCTTCGTCTTTCCGGTTCTGGTGGAAACAGCACTTGTTTCCTCTGCGCGCCGGCCTCCGGCAGCGTCGCCTGTGGTGCTCAGATCGGCTGTCCCCTCGATAGTTTCGCTCGGTGTTTCGCTCGGTGTTTCGACGGCGGTTTTCACGCAGGAACAGGTGTCCGGCGGGGGAACGCCATCTGCACATAACGCATTGCGGACGACGTTGGACGATCAAACCGATTCCAGGAGGACCTATGACGATCGGAGAGACAGGGGCGGCACAGTTGGCGGCACAGTTGGCGGGCCGGTGGGAGAACGACCCGCGCTGGTCAGGGATTCGGCGCACCTATACGGCGGAGCAGGTGCTCAAGCTGCGCGGCACGGTGACGGTAGAGCACAGTCTCGCCCGTCTGGGGGCAGAGCGGCTGTGGTCGCTGCTGCAGCGTGAGCCGTTTGTCCGCTCGCTGGGCGCGGTCACCGGTAACCAAGCGGTGCAGATGGTCCAGGCAGGCCTAAAGGCGATCTATCTGAGCGGCTGGCAGGTCGCAGGCGATGCCAACAACGCCGGGCAGACCTATCCCGACCAGAGCCTGTATCCGGCGGACAGCGCGCCGGCTTTGATCAAGCGGCTCAACAACGCCCTGCTGCGCGCCGATCAGATCGACCATGTGCGCGGCCAGAATGGCGCCTACTGGATGGCCCCCATCATCGCCGATGCCGAATCGGGTTTTGGCGGAACGCTCAACACCTTTGAACTGATGAAGGCCATGATCGAGGCGGGCGCGGCGGGTGTCCATCTGGAAGACCAGTTGGCGTCGGCCAAGAAGTGCGGCCACATGGGCGGCAAGGTGTTGGTCCCCATGCGTGAGTTTATCCAGAAGCTGACCGCGGCGCGGCTCGCCGCCGATATGCTGGACGTGCCGACCGTTCTGATCGCGCGCACCGACGCCGATTCGGCCCAGTTGCTCACCAGCGATGTGGACCCGGCGGACGAGCCGTTTATCGCCGGCCGCGACCGCACCTATGAGGGCTTTTTCAATATTAAGGGCGGGCTGGAGTATGCGATCGCGCGCGGGCTGGCCTTTGCGCCCTATGCCGACCTGCTCTGGTGTGAGACTTCGACCCCGGACTTGGGCGAGGCGCGCGAGTTCGCGGCCGCGATCCATGCCCAGTTCCCCGGCAAGATGCTGGCCTATAACTGTTCGCCGTCGTTCAACTGGCGGCGTAACTTGGACGAACGCACGATCGCGGTCTTCCAAGAGGAGTTGGCCGTGCTGGGCTATAAGTATCAGTTTGTGACGCTGGCCGGCTTTCACGCGATCAACAGCGCCATGTTCGACCTGGCGCACGGCTATCGCGATGAGGGCATGGCGGCCTATGCGCGCCTGCAGGATCGTGAGTTCGAGATGGAGCGTGAGTACGGCTTTGGCGCGATCAAGCACCAGACCTTTGTGGGAGCGGGTTATTTTGACGAGGTGCAGATGACCATCACAGGCGGCACTGCCTCCACCACGGCCATGCATGGCTCGACCGAAGAAGCGCAGTTTGTGCCCGCCTGATCTGGGGCTAGTTTCGCCAGGAGGGGGTTAGCGAGGCGTAAGTCATCCTGGGATGGCGTGTCCTGTACCGCCGAGGGCCAATCCCTCGGCTCCAGCGCCAGGCCGTAAACGACCTGGCTAAAGGACGACGCCCGCTCAAGCGGGCTTGCGGGCAGCAGAAAGGTGACCGGCGCTGACTTTCCCCTTGACTCTTGCAGCACGCAGAGGCCAAGGGGAGGAGCGCCGGTCACTCACGCCGCAGCCCCCTTACAGGGGGCGTTGTTCTTGAGCCTCGGCGGCTTCAGCGCCGGGCGAGGGCCGCGCACCCGCCCTGAGGCGCGCCCAGTCGGGGCCATCAGATTGACACCCCTGCCAGGCGCTGCTATACTGGCAGCCAATTGAATAACCGACTCCGTGGAAGGTACGCGTGCAGCCCGGCTGCACGGCGTGCAATGGGGGAAGCCGGTGACGTCGCTCTGACTAGTCCGGCACTGTCCCGCAACGGTAAGTCGCATGGCCCGCCGTTTCGGTGGGGCCTACCGACAAGTCCGAATACCCGTCTTTCACGGTTGCAGGTAACCACCTTCGTGGACAAAGGGGGCCGTGCAGCGTACGCGCATCACGCACTGCCCGCCATTCGGCGGGTTCTTTTTGAGAAACGGCTCTCGACGGAGGGCCGTTTTTTTGTGGCAGCGAGAAATCAACCGCAAAGGCCGGAAGAAAGGCAGTAGGCAGTAGGGTTCAGAAGCAGAGTTCAGGGGAAGCAGCCTCAGCTAGAAAAGCTCCGCTCTGATTTCTGCCCCTACTCCCCATTGCCTACTGTCCAATCCCTACATGGAGTGAGAATAGTGTCTGTTCAGCGTGCGGTTCAACTGATTGAAGCGATCGCGATTCCCCCACTTGACGAACGGGCTATGGCCGCGGCGCGGGCGCGCCAGGATCGTTTGACCAAGCCGCGCGGGGCCTTGGGCCGGTTGGAGGCGCTCTCGATCCAACTGGCGGGCATCGCCGGCCAGGCGACGCCGCGCTTGGCGCACAAACTGGTGCTGGTCATGGCCGGGGATCATGGGGTGGCGGCGGAGGGTGTCAGCGCCTATCCACAGAGTGTCACCGGCCAGATGGCGCTCAATTTTCTGGCAGGCGGCGCGGCCATCAACGTCTTGGCGCGGCAGACGGGCGCACGCGTCGTGGTGGCGGATTTGGGCGTGGCGGCGGCGCTGCCCACCCGGCCTGACCTAGTGGATGCCAAGGTGGGGCCGGGAACGGCTAACCTGGCCCACGGCCCCGCCATGAGTCACGATCAGGCGCGACAGGCGCTGCAGGCCGGAGCCGATCTCTTTCGCCGCGAGTTGGCCACGGGGGTGGACATTCTGGGCACGGGTGAGATGGGCATCGGCAACACCACGCCCGCGGCGGCGGTGGCCGCCGTCCTGACCGGGCAGGACCCGGCGCGGCTGGTGGGCCGCGGCACAGGACTGGACGACGCCGGGCTGGCGCACAAGGTCGAAATCGTGCGTCGCGGCCTGGCCGTCAACACACCCGACGCGGCGGATGGGCTGGATGTGCTGACGAAGGTGGGCGGCTTTGAGATGGGCGGGCTGGCGGGCGCGATGCTGGCCGCGGCGGCCCACCGTCGCCCGGTGATGGTGGACGGCGTGATCGCCACTGCCGCGGCGATGATCGCGGTCACACTCAACCCCGGTCTGCGCCCCTATTTGATCGCCGCGCACCGCTCCGCCGAGCCGGGGCATGACGCTATGCTGGCCTGGCTGGGGCTGGAGCCGCTGCTCGACCTGGGGATGCGGCTAGGCGAAGGCACGGGCGCGGTCTTGGGGATGCAGTTGGCGGACGCGGCCTGCCGTCTCTTGGCGGAGATGGCTACCTTTGACGAGGCAGGCGTGGACGACCGCGGGGGAGAATAACCGCAAAGGTTGCAAAGGCCAGAAGAGGAGCAGTCATGTAGGTGCGGTATGATACCGCTCGCTTGGCCGGGGGTACAGCGTGCGGCTAGGCGAAAGTTAATGATTTCGTGCTGTTGCGTGAACAGGGTGACAAGCACGCGTCATTTTGTGAATGCCCATGAATACCGCACCTACGGCTGCCAAAAGATTGCTTGAACAGCATATGGAGAGAGAGAAGTACGATGGCACAAGAGAGAACAGGACAGCGGCGGCGCAGCCGTCATTTGGGTGTATCGGTGGCAGGAGCGGTGCTGTGCATGGCCGCACTGCTGGGGCTGCTGGCGGCCTGTGGATCGCCCGCCGCACCGGCCCCCGCGGCAGAGGCGACCGCGACGGCGAACACGCCGGAGGCGGCTTCTGTGCCGGTCCCCGCAGTGGCGGAGACCGCTGCCGTGACGCCTGCCGAATCCGCGCCGGCGACCGCCGCTGAGACACAGACGAGCGCCGCAGAAACGGCCGCGGCGGCGGAGGCGGGCGCTTTCCTGGTCGTGCAGTTTGACGACTCGCGCGTGCTGGCACGCGCCATCAACCTGAGCACGCCGATCTCCGGCCTGGCCGCGCTCCAGCACAGCGGGCTGGACGTGGTGACTTCTACCTTTACTTGGGGCACGGGTGTATGCAGCATTGAGGGCGTCGGCTGTCCTGTCGAGGACTGTTTCTGCGGCGGCGATCTTTTCTGGAATTACGGCTTCTGGGACGGGGCAGCGTGGCAGAGCTATCCAACTGGGCCGGACGTGACCGTTATCAGCGCCACGGGCAGCATCGAGGGCTGGCGCTGGGGCACGTTTGAAGGGCAGGGGTTGCCCGCTCCCCAGACGCTGGCCGCCCAGCGCGCGCTCGGCTGGCTCCAGGCCGCTCAGGGGAACGACGGCGGCTTTGGCGGCGCGGGCGCCAATGTGGAGGCGCTGATGGCTGTCGCCGCCAACGGGTTGGACGCGTCGCCGGCGCTGCTGGATGTGCTGCGGGCGGACGGCGCGGCGTACAGTCGCCAGGGGGTGGCCGAGGCCGGCAAGTTGGCGGTCGCCCTGGCGGGGGTCGAGGCCTGTTGGCCTGCCGAGGCCGTACGCCCCCAAGCCTATTACAGCAAGACCGTGGGCGCGCTCAGCGCGGATGCAGGCTTCCTCTCCTGGGGCATTCTAGGGACGTTGGCGCTGGGCGAGGAGACGCCCGCCGACAGCGTAGCCTACTTGACAGGGCTGGCGCTGCCTGAAGGCGGCTGGGAATGGTCGCCCGGCTGGGGGCGAGACACCAACACCACGGCGTTGGCGATCCAAACCTTGATCGCGGCGGGGACGCCGGTCTCGGCCACGGAGATCGTCTCTGGGCTGGCCTATCTGAAGGCGGCGCAAGACGAGAGCGGCGGGCTGCGCTATGACGCAGGCGCAGGCTGGCAGGGCGCGGCAGATGCCAACTCGACCGCCTATGGCTTGCAGGCGCTGGCCGCGGCGGGCAAAACCCCCCACGACCCTGCCTGGCAGATGGACGGTGTGGGGATGGTGGACTTCCTGCTCGCCTTGCAGCAGGCGGACGGTGGGCTGGCCTGGCAGCCGGGCCAAGAGGCCAATCTGGCCGCGACGGTACAGGCTGTGCCCGCCCTGTTGGGGCAGCCCTTCCCGCTGCGCCGCGCCACGTTGGAGACCTGCACACAGGCGGCGCAGTAGAGCATGGGCATGTGGACGCGCGCTCAGGCGCTTGTCATTCCGAGATTCCTGTCGAGGAATCTCTCTGACAGATGTGACCAGAGCAGAGAGACTCCTCGTCGCAGACTCCTCGGAATGACGGGCGTGTTTGTGGCCCTGACGTTATGGTTATTCAGCGCGGGCAGCGGCTACGCCCAGACGCCCCACCGCGCCGGGCTGGTGATCGTGCATGGCGACGGCAGCGTGCTCAGCCGCTGCGTCGAATTCGACGGCGAAAGCATCAGCGGCTATGAACTGCTGGAGCGCAGCGGGCTGGAACTGCGTATGGAGGTCAGCGGCATGGGGTCGACGATCTGCGCCGTCGACCAGGAAGGCTGCGGCGCAGGCGAACACTGCTTCTGCCGCTGTCTCTCATCGCCTTGCGAATACTGGTCGTACTGGCGTTTGGAAGATGACGGCTGGCGCTACGCGAGCGTCGGCGCGGGCAACACCCAGGTGAGCGACGGCATGGTCGAAGCCTGGGTGTGGAGTGAAGGCAGTATGCAGAAGGGCACGGCGCAGCAGCCGCCCGACCTGACGCTGGATGCGATCTGCCAGGCGCAGCCCGCCGCAGCGCCCGCGCCCCGCGCCGGCGCGCCGAATAATACACCGGACAACGCACCGAACAACACGCCGGGGCGATTGGCCGGGCCGGTGGGGCTGCTGTTGGTGATCGGCGCACCGCTGCTGGCCGCGGCGGGCTGGTGGGCGGCGCGCCAGGGCCGCAAAGCGCCCCAGGGAGAACGCCATGAGCAATGAGATCAAACGCGCCAAGCGTCCGTGGGCGGCGTGGGCCGTCTATGGCTTGACCAGCCTGTTGGGGGTCGTGGCCTTTCTCTATCCCTTCTGGTTGCCTGCCGTGGCGCAGACCAATCAGGCAGGCATGGCCCATGCGCAGGATGCGCCGCTGCTCTTGAGCGTGCTGGTCGGGCTGTGCTTTGCGGTGCTGCTGCTGGAGGTGCAGGGCGAGGCCATGAGCGCCAAAACGGTGGCGCTGCTGGGCGTCTTGGTGGCGATGAACAGCGTACTGCGTTTTGCGGATGTGGCGCTGCCGGGGCCGGGCGGCTTTAGCCCGATCTTTTTGCTGATCGGCGTGGGCGGCTATGTCTTTGGAGCGCGCATGGGCTTTTTGCTGGGCGCGCTGACGCTCTTGGTCTCGGCGCTGATCACCGGCGGCGTGGGGCCGTGGCTGCCCTATCAGATGTTGACCGCAGGCTGGATGGGCATGGCCGCGCCTGCCCTGCGTCTGCCGGCGCGCGCCGGGGGCTGGGAAGGGCGCAGGGGCGAGGTGGCGCTGCTGGCGGCCTTTTCCGGCGTGTGGGGGCTGCTCTATGGCGTGGTGATGAACCTTTGGTTCTGGCCCTTTGTGGTGGGCAGCGCCGACCTCTATTGGACGCCGGGCATCGGCGTGTCCGAGATCGTGCGCCGCTATGCCGCCTTTTATGTGGCAACCTCGCTGGTGTGGGATGCTGTGCGTCTGGTGGGAAACGTGGCGCTGATGCTGGCCTTTGGCGGGCCGCTGCTGCGTCTGCTGCGCCGCTTCGCCCAGCGCTTCACCTTTGCCTATGACCCGATGCCGGCATCGCTGCGTCTGCGGCGCTCGCCCGCATCGGGGGGCCGCGACGAACGGCGCGGCGAACTGTCACTAGAAGGCCATCCATGAGCCAAACCCAAGCGCCGCTGCACGCCGGGGCCTGGCTCTGCTGGCTGGCCGCGGTAGTGGTCTTGTTGACCCTGACGCGCAACCCGATCTATCTGGCGCTGGCGCTGGCCTGGATCGCAGGGGTGGGGCTGGCCGCGTCCCATGCGCCCAGTTTGGGCCAGACGGCGCCGCCGCTTTCGCCCTGGCGTTTTGCGCTGGTCGTGGCGCCGCTTTCGGCGCTGGTCAATGGGCTGACGGTGCATGTCGGTGGGACGGTGTTGATGCGGCTACCCGCATCATGGCCGCTCTTCGGCGGGCCGGTCACGCTGGAGGCGTTGGTCTATGGTGCGCTCAACGGCCTGGCGCTGACGGGGCTATTTGCCGCCTTTGTGATCGCCCTGCGTATGACACCGCTGCGCCAGGTGATCCAGTTGATCCCGCGTGCCTATTATGCCGTGGCGGTGATCGTCGCCATCGCCGTGACCTTTGTGCCCTCCACGCTGCGCCAGGCGCGGCAGATCCGCGAGGCGCAGGCAGTGCGCGGTCATCGGCTGCAGGGCTGGCGCAGTTGGCTGCCGCTCTGGCTGCCGCTGGTGACGGGCGGGCTGGAGCGCGCCTTGCAGTTGGCCGAGGCGATGACCGCGCGCGGCTTTGCGGGCGGGCCGCCGCTGCATGACGTTTGGACGCGCACCGGCGTGATAGGCGGGCTGATCCTGGTCGCTGCCGGGCTGCTGCTGCGCATGGTCTGGGGACAGGCCGCGGCGGGCGCATGGCTGCTCTTGTTGGGCGGCGCAGGGGTAGTCGCGGCCATTTGGCAGGCGGGCCGCCGCCGCCCGCACACCCTCTACCGGCCCGCGCCCTGGCACACGGCGGATTGGCTGGTGGCAGGCGGCGCGCTGGCGACGCTGGCCGTGCTGCTGCTGCCGCTGCCCGGCCTGGCGCGCGCCAGCCTCTTCTATTCGCCCTATCCGCTGCTGGCCGCGCCGGAATTTACGCTGGGGCTGGGGCTGGCGACCTGGGGCCTGCTGATCCCGGCGGCGGTGCTGGCCGCGGGGACACGGTAGCTGTGTTGGGATGATGGCCGGGATGATGATTGAGTTCGAGCATGTGAGTTTCACCTATCCAGGGGCTAAGCGGCGCGCTCTGACCGATCTGAGCGTGCGCTTGCCCGCGGGGGAACTGGCGCTGGTGGCGGGGCCTTCGGGCGCGGGCAAGTCCACCTTTCTGCGCTGCATCAACGGCCTGGTCCCCCACTTTTCAGGGGGGACGCTCTCCGGCGCGCTGCGCGTGGATGGGCTGGACCCCGTGGCTGCCACGCCGCAGGTGATGAGCCGCCATGTGGGCTTTGTCTTTCAAGACCCCGAAGCCCAGTTTGTCATGGACCGCGTAGAGGACGAGATCGCGTTTGCGCTGGAGAACGCGGCCATGCCGCCGCAGGAGATGCGTGTGCGCGTCGAGGAGACGCTTGACCTGCTCGACCTTGCACCGCTGCGCGGCCGGCCGTTGGAGACGCTTTCGGGCGGCGAGCGGCAGCGGGTGGCGATCGCCGCCGCGCTGGCGCTGCGCCCGCCGATCCTGGTGTTGGATGAACCGACTTCGCAGCTAGACCCGAAATCCGCCGAGGATGTGCTCACCGCGCTGGCGCGGCTCAACGCCGACCTGGGGCTGACCGTGGTGCTGGCCGAACATCGGCTGGAGCGTGCCCTGGCCTTTGCCGACAGCCTGTTCTATCTGCCCGGCGACGGGGCCGCGCCTCTGTTGGACGACCCGCGCACCGTGCTGGCGGAGATGGCGCAGACGCCGCCGCTGGTGCGGCTGGCCAAGGCGCTGGCGTGGCAGCCGCTGCCGCTGACGGTCAAAGAGGGGCTGCGCTTTAGCCGGCGCATGGCGCTGCCGGAGGCCGCGCCGGCCCCGGCCGTGCTCCCGCCCGTGTCTCAGCCCGCGCCGATCTTGGAAACGCAGGGGGTGACGCATCGCTACGGCAGCGCTATCGCCCTGCATGGCGTAGACCTGGCGCTGCATCCGGGCGAGATCGTGGCGCTGATGGGGCGCAACGGGTCGGGCAAGACGACGCTGCTCAAGACGCTGGTAGGGCTGGCGCGCCCCAGCGCGGGCCGGGTGACGGTGGCCGGACAGGACTCGGCGCGGCTCGACGTGGCCGAGATCTGCCGCACGGTGGGCTATCTGCCCCAAGACCCCAACAGCCTGCTCTTTGCCGACACCGTACGCGAGGAACTGGCGATCACGCTGCGCAACCACGGCTATGACCCGGACGCCCCCGGTACGCTGCCCGTGGACCCGGACGATCTGCTGGCGCAGTTGGGGCTGGCGCATCTGGCCGACGCCTACCCGCGCGACCTGAGCGTGGGCGAACGGCAGCGCGTCGCGCTGGCCGCCATCCTGGTGGTGCGGCCCCAGGCGCTGCTGCTCGACGAGCCGACGCGCGGGCTGGACTATGCGGCCAAGGCGCAGTTGACCGCGCTTTTGCAGGGCTGGCGCGCCGCGGGCATGGCGATCCTGGTGGTGACGCATGATGTCGAACTGGCCGCAGCCTTGGCGGATCGCGTGGCGTTAATGAGCCAGGGCGAGGTGATCGCGGCGGGGCTGCCGGGCACAGTGCTGGGCGCGTCGCCGTTTTTCGCGCCGCAGGTGGCGCGGCTTTTCCCCGGCACAGGCTGGCTGACGCCGGAAGACGTGCCGGGCTGGGATATTCACCGCAAAGAACGCAGAGACCAGAGAAGAAGTAGCCGGTAGTCAGCAGGGACGGACGTACGGACACGGTATACCGTGTCCGTACGTCCGTACGTCAGCAGCCAGTACAGAGGAGAGCAGCGACAGAAGCGAGTGAGCATTCGTGCGTATACGCTGTTTCTGAAACTGACAACTGGCTGCTGACAACTTAAGGAGAAGCGCAATGCCGAGATTGACCAAGATCTATACCAAGCGCGGCGACAGCGGCACGACGGCGTTGGGCGGCGGGCAGCGCGTGCCCAAGGATGCGCTGCGCGTCGCGGTCTATGGCACGGTGGACGAGTTGAACTCGCAGATCGGGGTGGCGCTGGCCGCGGGGCTGTGCGACCGGCTGACCGCGGTGCTGCCCGAAATTCAAAATGAGCTGTTCGACGTGGGGTCGGACCTCTGCTTTTTGGAGGAGGACAAGGCCAAATATCCGCTGCCGCAGATCGAGGCGCGCCATGTCGAGCGGCTGGAGGCGCTGATCGACGAGATGACCGCGGTGGTAGGCCCGTTGGAAAACTTCATCCTGCCCGGCGGGTCGCTGGGCGCGGCGCAGTTGCATGTGGCGCGCACCGTCTGCCGCCGCGCCGAGCGCGAGGCGACCACCCTGGCGCGCGAGGAGGGCATCGGCAGCCAGGTGATCCCCTATCTGAACCGGCTTTCGGATGCGCTTTTTGTGATGGCGCGCTTTGAAAACCATCAGCGCCAGGTCCCCGAACCGCTCTGGCGGCCCGGCGTGTGAACACAGACCGACCCGGCTCCGGCTTCTGGGCTGCGCTCACTTTCTTAACGACGCTGCCCGCGCCCGCCGCGGCGCTGTCGCCGCAGGGGTTGGGCCGCGCCGCGGTCTGGTTCCCCGCGGTGGGGCTGCTCGTCGGCGTGCTGCTGGGGGGCGTGCGTTGGCTGGGGGAATGGCTCTTTGACCCCTGGCCGGCGGGCGCGCTGGTGGTGACGGTCTGGGCCGTGCTGACCGGCGGCCTGCATCTGGACGGGCTGGCCGACTGCTGTGACGGGCTGTTGGCGCCGGTCTCGCGCGAACGGCGGCTGGAGATCTTGCGTGACCCGCGGCTGGGCAGTTTTGGCGCGGCGGGGTTGGGGCTGTTTTTGCTGCTCAAGACGCTGGCCGCGGCGGCTGCGGCCCCGGTGGCGCTGCTCATCGCGCCGGCCTGGGCGCGCTGGGCGCTGCTTGTGGCGGCGCGCCAACCGCAGGCGCGGCCCGGCGGCCTGGGCGCGAGCTTTGCCGCGGGGTTGACGCCGGGGGTTGTGGCCGGCGCCGCGCTGATCCCGCTGCTCTTGGCGGGGCTTGCGCCGCTGCGCAGCGGCGTGGCGCTGCTGGTGGCGGGGAGCGCGGCCTGGGGCGCGCTGCGGCTGGCGCGGGCGCGGCTGGGCGGCGTCACGGGCGATGTCTATGGGTTGGTGGTGGAACTGTGCGAACTGATGGTGCTGCTGGTCTTTGCCGCCCGGCCTTGGGCCTAGACGCTGTGACCGCGCTGCCGTTTCGGATCGGCGCGACCTCCTATGTGGTGGGGGCGGACCTGGTCGGCAACGCGGTCTACTTGGCGGGGCGCGTGCAGGATATGCAGCTTGTGCTCTTTGACCTGCCCGGCGGCCCCAGCAACCTGCCCGACGCCGCCGCGGTAGCCGAACTGGCGCGCATCGCCGCACAGACCGGGCTGGGCTACACCGTCCACTTGACGATAGACGTGGCTCCGCTGGACGCGGGCGCGTCCGCCAATCCGTCGCTGGAGCGGGCGCAGGACGTGATGCGCCGCACCGCACCTTTGCAGCCGCACGCCTATGTGCTGCATTTGGATGGCCGTGACCTGCGCGCTGCGGGCTATCCACCGGCAGAGACGGCGATCTGGCAGACCGGCATAGCGCGCAGCCTGGCGCGGCTGGCGGCCTGGGTGGGCGATGCCGCGCGGCTGGCTGTGGAAAACCTGGAGGGCTATCCACCGGACTTTGTGACGCCCAGCGTGCAGACCGCCGGGGCCGGGCGCTGCGTGGATGTGGGCCATCTGTGGCTGGATGGGCACGACCCGCTGCCGAGTCTGGCGCAAGTGGGGGAGCGGTTGCGCGTCGTCCACCTACACGGCGTGGATCACGCCGCGATCACGGCGCGCGACCATCGCGGGCTGGAGTGGGCCGACCCAGACGCGCTGGATGCAGTGGCGGCGTGGCTGTGCGACCACCGATTTGGCGGCGTGGTGACGCTGGAGGTCTTTGGCGAGGCGGATTTTGCGGCTTCATGGGCCGCATTGATGGAAAGTGTGCGGCGTTGTGGCCGACGATAGGGTCAACTATGACGAGATCAGCCGGGTCTATGATGAGGTGCGCGGCGTCGACCGCGCCGTGATCCAATCGCTCCTAAACGGTGTCGATCTGGACGCGTCGTGCGCCGTGCTGGACATCGGCTGCGGCACGGGCAACTATACGGATGTGATGCAGCGCTTGATGCAGGCGCGCATCACTGGGCTGGATCAATCCGAAGGGATGCTGGCAAAAGCGCGCGCCAAAAACGGCCAGATCGATTTCCGCCAGGGCGACGCGCAGCAGATGCTCTTTGCCGGCGCGTCTTTTGACTTCGTCTATATGACCGATGTGATCCATCATGTGACGGAGATTGGGCGGCTGTTGGGCGAGATCGCCCGCGTCTTGAGGCCAGGCGGCAAGGTTTGTATCGTGACGCAGTCGCACGCGCAGATCGGGCGGCGGCCAATCGCGGCCTTTTTCCCGGCGACCGTGGCAGTCGACACGGCGCGCTATCCTGACATTCCCCAGATTGTGGCGGCGGCCGCGGCCCACAGCCTGGCCTTTGTGCGCGAGGAGAGATTGGGGGAGGGCGAGCCTACGCTCTATGGCCAGCCTTTCTTGGCGGCAGTGCGCGCCCGCGGCTATTCGATGCTGCGCCTGATCTCGGACGAGGAGTATAGGCGCGGGCTGGCGCAGGTAGAGGCGCAGTTGGCGCAGGGCGACCTGGCCGTGCCGAAGGCCGGAAAGACGTTGATCTGGTTGCAGAAGTAGAGGGTCGCACTGGTGACGAAATCGTTGACGCTGATCCTGGGCGGGGCGCGCAGCGGCAAGAGTACCCACGCCGAACAGTTGGCCGCGGCGCAGGGCGGCCGCGTACTCTATGTGGCGACGGCGCAGGCCTGGGATGACGAGATGGCGGCGCGCATCGCCCATCATCGCGCGGCGCGGCCCGCCGATTGGCGCACGCTGGAGGCTCCCCAAGCGGTGGGCGCGGCCATCCGCGCCGCCACAGCGGAGGATGTAGCGGCGGACGGCGTGGACGTCGTGCTGCTGGATTGTCTGACGCTGCTTGCCAACAATGTGATCGGCGCGCTGCCCGACGGCGCGGCGGTGGAGGCGGCGGAGTCGGCGCTGCGCGCCGAGATCGACGCGCTGCTGGCGGCCTATTCTGCGGGCAGCGCGTCGTGGATCGTCGTATCGAACGAGGTGGGGCTGGGCATTGTGCCCGCCTATGCCTTGGGCCGGGTCTATCGCGATGCGCTGGGCCGCGCCAACCAGCAGCTTGCCGCCGCCGCCGACCATGTGCTCTTGATGGTGGCGGGGCTGTCGATGCAGGTCAAGTGAGCAGTTCCGGCGGCAGATCGGCGGCATTGGGAAAACTGCTCTGCGTGCCGGGCGCTTGCACGCTGATAGCGGCGATGCGGCTGGCGCGATCCATGGCGACGGGCAGCGGTTTGCCCGCGGCCAGAAAATAGGCCAGGCTGCCCACATAGCAATCGCCCGCGCCGGTGGTGTCCACGGCGCGCACGCTGGGCGCGGGCACGGCCTGCACCGTCTCCGGTGTGACGAGCAGGCTGCCGCGCGCGCCCAGCGTGAGGATCACCGTCCCCACGCCGCGATCCAGCAGGACACGGGCCGCGGCGACCGCTTCATCCTGGGTGGCGACAGGCATTCCGGTCAGCAGTTCGGTTTCGCTCTCGTTGGGACAGAGGATATCGGTATAGCGATAGGTTTCGGCGGGCAGTTGCTCGCGCGCCGGGGCGGGGTTGAAGATCGTACGCACCCCGGCTTCATGCGCCAGACGCAGCGCGGCCAAGACCGTCTCAGTCAGGATTTCCCACTGGCAGACGACGATATCGGCGGCGGCCAGCGCGCCCTGGGCGGCGGCGATGTCCGCCGGGGAGAGCAGGTCGTTGGCCCCCAAGGCGACGATGATGGCGTTGTCGCCGCTGCTCTCCTCTACCCAGATCGGCGCGACGCCGGTCGTGGCGTCCGCCGTGGTGATGACATGCGTCGTGTCCATGGTATAGCCGGCAAAGTTTTTGCGGATGTCGTCGCCAAAGATGTCTTGGCCGACTTTGGTGATAATGGCGACATCGCCGCCCAGTTTGGCGGCCATGACGGCCTGGTTGGCGCCCTTGCCGCCAAACCCGATCTGGAACCGTGTGCCGGGTACGGTTTCGCCCAGCTTAGGCAGCCGCGGGGCATAGCTGATGAGGTCGATATTGGAAGCGCCGACGACGCAGATTTTAGGGCGAGGCATAGGCCGATGCGCGTTTCTGTGGTGATGCTTTAGGCGTGATGCTTTGAGATCCATTGCGGAAGGCCGCACGGTCAGTATAGCAAGGCACGCCACGGCGGGCAAGAGACCTGTACGCCCGCCCGGAGCTAAAGCCGTTTACGGCCTGGCGCTAACGGCTGGCGGCTATCTGCGCCAAGGCTTGCGCCACAAACCAGCGATGCCCTGCGGCCATCGTCTGCTCGGTGATATCGGGCCGCCCCAGTTCCGGCCATCCCGCAGCCCATTCGGCCAGGCGTGAGGCGGGGCGCAGCGCCGCGACAAGGTCCCAGTAGGGCAGATGGGTGCAGTCCGGCGCGGCCAGGTCGCAATAGGCATTCGTAAACTCCTGCATAGCGTCACGGCCATAGATCCACAGCAGGTCGAGCCGGGTGACGGCGAGGTCGGCGAGCGGGTCGCCGATCTCCGCGTCCTCCCAGTCGATCACCGCCGCCGGCCGCCCGTCGCGCCAGAGAAGATTGCCCGGCCAAAAATCGCCGTGCAGCAGGGCAGGGGCATGGCATGGCGGCAGCGGCCACACAGCTTCGAGGATGTCGCGGATGCGCGCTTCGTCCAGCGAGGCGTCGAGGCGCGCGGGCCGCCGCGTGATGACATCCGCCAGCCGTTGGGCTTGTCGGGGAAGGAAAGATAGATTGGCTTCGCGAATGTTAATACCATGAATCTTGGCTACATGTGCAGCCATCTGCCGGATGCGGTCGCCGGCCCCGGCGGGTGCGAAGTCCGGTTCGCCCTCGACATATTCGACGACAAGATAGGGGTCGGGAAAGATGTCGCCCGATGGATCCAGCAGCACGGGAGCCTGGGCGGCGACGCCCGCGGCGTACACAGTCCGCAGAATCCTGAACTCGTGCGCCGCGGCGTGCGGGTTGTGCTGTAATGTCTGCGTGCCGGGACGGCGCAGGATCAGCTTTTGCGTTTGACCGTCGGGGCGGCGGATCTCTAGCGCGGTCACCTGCGCCGAGATGCCGCCCTGCAGCGGCCAGGCGCGCACCAGCCTGCTGTGTGGGTCGATCTTGCGCGCCAGGCGCGAGTCGGCGTCGGCGTGGGCGTGGGCGTGTGTGACCATCTCAAACCCGATGGCCCGCGGCGCGCAAGGCGGCGAGCGCGGCGGGCAGATGGACCACCTGCGCCAGCAGATAGTCGGTCTGGTAAGTGGCGACGGCTAGGCAGGGAACCCCGGCTTCGGCCAGCGGCGCGACCAGCGCCGCCAAGATGCCGGTCACGCTGAAATCGAAAGGACCTTCCACCTTCAGGCAGGCCCAGCCCGGCGTGTGCCGCATGTCCGCGGGCAGGCCGCCGGCAGGAAGCTGTGCTTCGGGGCAAATGATCGAGAGTTCGTCGGCGCTGCGTGTGACCGAAAAGAACGCGCCCGTCGTGGCCCAGCCGGGGATGGGCGCGGCAGCCGGCAAGCTGCAGACGGCCAGCCGCAGCGGCAGCAGGGTCAGCGTGGAGCCGGACATCCGATCTTCAGTGTAGCTTCAGCGCCGCTTCACAGCAGCCAGGGCATGGGCAGCAGCCGCTCCATCTGGCGTTCGGGCGCGGCCAGCGGCTTGAAGCCATAGCGCGCATAGAGGCCGTGGGCGTCACGCGTTGCCAGCATCCAGCGGCGCACCCCTTGCAGACCCGGGTGTGCGACCACCGTCTCGACCAGCCATTGGCCCAGCCCCGCGCCTTGGTGTTCTTCCAGAATGAAGACATCGCACAGATATAGATAGGTGGCGAAGTCGGTGATGACGCGCGCCAGCCCGATCTGTTGGTCGCCGTAATAGACGCCGAAGTTGAGCGAGTGGCGCAGGGCGCGCGCCGTCACGGCGCGCGGGCGGCCCGTTGCCCAATAGGAACGGCTGAGATAGCGGTGGACGGCGTCCACGTCAAGCCGCGCCGGGTCAGTGCTGATGATATACTCGCCGCGCGCCACGTTGATCGGCGCAAGATCGGCTTCTATCTCATCGTCGACAAGCGTATCGTCTGTCCAATTGGCGTTCGTCGGGTTGCGGTTGTCGAGGGTCATAGGTGGGTGGCCTCCGGGATCTCGGTGTCGAGACATTGGCGCAGTTCGGCGGGCGAGATGTTGCCGCCGCTGAGGATCAGCGCGACCTTTTTGCCGGCGAGCCGTTGGCGCAGACGCAGCGCGGCGGCGAGCGGGGCCGCGCCGGCGGGTTCGGCCAGGGTTTTAGCCTTCTCCAGCAGCAGCCGCACGGCGACGCGCAGCTCGTCGTCGTCGACCAACACAAAGTCGTCGAGCAATCCCCAGAGGATGCGCTGCGGCAGCATAAAGGGTTCGCCGGTAGCTAATCCGCCCGCAAAGGTCTGGCTCGGCGCGCTGCGCCAGTCGCGCGCCTGCCAGGTGAGATAGGCGGCGGGCGCGCCGCTGGCCTGCACGGCGATGACCTCGATGGCCGGGTTGACCGCTTTGGCCGTCAGACAGGCTCCCGCCGCGCCGCTGCCCCCGCCGATGGGGACGAGGATCGTCTGGATGTCGGGCTGGGTCTGTAAGAGTTCGAGCGTATGCGTCGCCACCCCGGCGATCAGCAGCGGTTCATCGCCCGACGAGACAAAGCGCAGCCCCGCCTCTCGCTCCAGGGTGGCGCAGTGACGCTTGCTCGCCTCGAAATCTGCGCCGTGAAAGACCACCTCGGCCCCGTAGGCGCGCATAGCCTCGACCTTGATCGGGTTGGCGTTTTCGGGCACGACGATCACGGCGCGCGCATCAAAGAGTTGGGCGGCGTAGGCCATCGATTGGCCGTGGTTGCCGGTGGATGCGGTGACGATGCCGCGCCGGCGGCTCTCGGCGTCGAGATGCGCCATAAAGTTGACGCCCCCACGCACCTTGAACGCGCCGATGGGCTGATAGTTTTCGTGTTTGACATACACCTCCGCGCCCAGCAGCCGGTCGAGCATAGGGTAGTGGTGCAGCGGGGTGGGCGGCAAGTAGCGATGCACGACGTTGGCCGCGGCCAATACGTCGCGAAAGGTTGGCTGGTTGGGGGCGTGAGACATGGCGCGCTCCGTGCGCTGGCGGACCGTCGCCGTCTCAGAATTCACGGTCGGCGCGATCCTGGGTGAAGTGACGATTGAGGCGATACTCATGGACGGCGCGCATGATCGTGCAGGCGACCATCCACGTTGTAACGCCAAAGACCAGACCGGATGTCCCACCGAGGATCGAGCCTTCGGCGCCGCCCCAGTATGCGCCGCTGAGCGAGCCGGAGAGTGCGCCGGCCAGCGCAAGAACCATCAGCAACTGCATGGAAGTCGTCTCCTGTTGCCTACGTGGAGGCCCGCCGAGCGCGTTCTCAGAGGAGAGAAGGCCCGAAAAGGGGGGTGCGGAACCTGCCCACGGGTGAGCACGGGCCGGCCTGACGCCGGCATGCTCTACATATACGACTGTGCAGTCCGTCTAGTTTCGCTCCGCTGGATCACGTTGATCGCGCGCCGGTTTCCGGTCCGACTTTGGTCCGCTTCTCTAACTCTTGGTGGCGCGGCGCATGGCGCGGCGGGCCATGAAGATCGCGCCCATGGCGGTGAAGAGCGCGATGCCCAGTTTGGTCACGTCGACGATCGGTTCGACATGGACGCCGTTGGGTCCGGCGATGATAGCCGCTACAGGCCGGCCTGCCGAAAAGCCGCCTCCGCCTACGCCTCCCCCGCTACCTTCGTCGTCGGGGCCTTGACCGCTGCCAAAGCCCAGCCCCATGCCGACCGAAATCTCGGCAGCGGTGATGATGAGGTTGTCGCCCGCCTTGACCGGCTCGCTAAAGACCGCGCCCGGTTCGGCGATATCGAACAGCCGGCCCAAAGTAGCCAGGGCCTCGTCCTGCGAATCGGAAGCGCCATAGCGTCTGAGACCGAGTTTCATGCTGAAGCCTCCTTTTGTGCGTGAAGCAACGCCAAGATCAGCACGGTCAAAAGGGTCGCGGCGATCAGGGCGTACCAAGCCATGCGTGTCGGGTCGGGGATGGGGATGCGAGTCTCTTCCCCCTCCTGCTCGACAAACAGGGCGACGGGATATTGCCAGACAAAGCCGCCGCCAGGCCAGCGCAACAGCAGACGCTGTGCCACCGGCGTCAGGGTGATGTCGCCGGCCTCCAACGGTTTGCCGGTGCGTAGCTGCCAGGCGATGCCTCGTTTCCTGATGTTTTGTTTTCTATCGATGCTGCGCATCATTGGTTTGGCTCCATGGCATAGGCGGCCCGGCGCGCGGGCCGTTTGATCGTCAAGGCCAGCAGCGCAATCGCCGCGGGCAATACCAAGAGCGCGGTCAGGGCCGGGTCATAGCTGCCCAACAGGTCATAGCTCAGCCCCAAGGGATAAGCGCCGAGCGCCGTGCCGCCTACCGTGCCCAACATGGTCGCGCCGCGGATCGAACCGAGATAGCGGCGGCCAAAGTATTTGGCCCAGACGGTCGCATCCATGACGCGCATGCCGCCTGTGACTACGCCCATCAGCGCCGAATAGAGCAGCACTTGATCCCAACTCTGCAAGACCTGCACCATCAGCATACATGCGGCCAGCAGCCCCATCTGCGCCACCAGCAGCCAGCGCGGCGAGACGCGATCCAGCAGCACGCCCATGGCGAGATTGCCGCCAATCGAAAAGATCGCCGAGATCTGAAAAGAGTGTACGGCCAAGTCGAGCGCCAGCCCGCGCACTGCAAAGAGCGATGCCTGATGAAAGACCAGCCCGGCGGTGATCATCGAGAGCGTAGCGAAGGCGGCGGCAAAAAGCCAGAAGACGCCGGTGCGCCGCGCTTCGGGCAGGGTCCAATGCTCTTCGCCGGCCAGCTCTGCGCCGTGGTCGTCGTTGTCGCCGTCGGGGTGCAGCCCGTAGAGTTCGGGCCGGTCGCGAAAGAAGAGCCAGCCTACGGGGACCATGAGCAGCATACTCAGCCCGCCCAAGGCGACCCAGGCCCCGCGCCAGCCAAGGGCCATGATCAGGCGGCTGCTCAGCGCAGGAAAGATCAGCAGGCTGATGGCAAGGCTTTGGCCCGCCAGCCCCATGACCAGCCCGCGGCGGCGCACAAACCATTGCGCGATCGCCGTACTGCTCACCAACTGCATGGAACCAAAGCCCAGAAAGCGCACCAGCAGCAGGCCGGCCAGCAGCGTGACGGCCCCCGTCACCTGCGACAGGGCCATGATCGACAGACCAAAGGCCAGCGCCGTTATGACGATCAAACGGCGCGTGCCGTAGCGGTCGACCAAGCGGCCCGTGATGGGCAGCAGAAACGAGGCCGACAGCGTGGCGACGCCATAGAGCAGCGAGATGTTGGCGCGCGAGATGCCCAGGTCGCGCACAAACGAATCGATAAAGAGGCTGACCGTAAAGGTCTGGCTCGGCCCCATGAGGACGATGCCCGCGGTGCCCGCGGCCAGGACCACCCAGCCATAGAAGAATGGGACACGGTGGATCAGGCGGCTGGGGCGCGCCGTGCCCGCCGAAGTAGCAACGTGAGTCATGCCGTACAGGTCGTCGATCTAGCACATGGGCCTAGCATATAGGTGACGGCGGGTCTCGATGACCGGTCGTCGCAGAGTTGGAACAGCCGTGCTCGCCCTTCGGCGGCTCTGTAGAGAGCGCAGGCCGGGGATTATTCACTCCGCACCGGCGCGCTGTAGGCAGCGTCTTCGCCGGCCAACCGGTCGGCCTCGTCTTCGCTGACGCGCACCAGAAAGAGCGGGCAGGAGGAACGCTTGAGCACCTGGGCCGCGACATTGCCATGCAGCCAGCGGCTTGGCCCCAGCCGCGCATAGGTGGTCTTGGCGATCAGATCAACGCCGGTGTCGTAGGCGATGGCGACGATGGCGTCGGCGATGGCGTGGCTTTCCACGATCTTGATCGAACTGCGGATTTGGCGCTGCAGCAGCCGCTGCTGGATGCCCTGCAGATAGGCGCGCGCCCGTTCACGCTCGCCGGAGGTATCCAACAGCGGGGTCAGCCCATAGGCGGCGGCTTCATACTCTGGAATGGCGGGCGGGCGAAGCTGGATGACCCAGCCCAATACCACTTCGGCGTCGAACTTGCGCGCCATCTCTTCGACGAAGGGAAGCGCCTTTTCGGCCAGCCGTGAACCGTCGAGCGGGACGAGGATCTTGCGGAACAAAGCATTCCTCCTTTCTAGCGGAGACTTCTAGTTTAGAGTCGCTTGCGTTATTTCCCGCCCCAGTGTACTACGAAGCGGGCGGTGACACAATGGCGGGCGCAATTTCCAGTTTTTTCTCAGGGGGGAACCTGCTATAATGCCCGCATGACAACCCGCACCACGGCGCACTCTGCTCGTCCCCTGACCGACCGGCCCAGCCGGCGCGGGCTTTTTGGCTGGCGTCCCGACCAACAGTGGGAGGCCTATCTTTTTATCCTGCCCAGCTTTATCGGCTTTCTGCTCTTTGTGGCGCTGCCGGTGGTGGTTTCGCTGCTGCTCAGTTTTGTGGACTGGAACCTGCTGCGCCCGCCAGAATGGGTGGGGTGGGCCAACTATCGCCAACTGCTGACGCGCGACCCGGTCTTTTGGCGCGTGGTGCGCAACACGGTTTATTTTATGCTGACCATCGTGCCGCTGCAGTTGATGCTAGGGCTGGCGCTGGCCGCGGCGCTCAACGAGAATCTGCGCGGGCGGCTGGTCTATCGGGTGATCTACTTTATGCCCGTGGTCACGACGATTGTGGCGGGCGCGATCGTCTTTCAGTTTTTGCTCAACCGCGATTTTGGGTTGATCAGCCAAGCGATCTGGAAGCTGGGTGAATGGACGGGGCTGCCGATCCAGCCGCCTGATTTTCTGAACAGCACGCGCTGGTCGAAGCCGGCGGTGGTGCTGTTGACGCTGTGGAAGAACACCGGATTTACGATGGTCGTCTACCTGGCGGCGCTGCAAGGGGTCCCCAAGGAGCTTTATGACGCTGCCGAGGTCGACGGCGCAAACGCCTGGCAGCGCTTTCGCACCGTGACCATCCCCCTGATCAGCCCCACCACCTTCTTTCTGCTGATCATCCAGATGATCGGCGCGTTCCAGCTTTTCACCGAAGCCTACACCATGACGCGCGGCGGCCCAGCGCAGTCGACGCTGACCGTGGTCTATTACATCTATCAGAACGCCTTCCAGTTCGGGCGCATGGGCAAGGCGTCGGCCATTGCCTGGTTCCTGTTTATCTTTATCTTCCTCTTTACCTTGCTCCAGACGCGCATGCAGCGCCGCTGGGTGCATTACGAGGCTGAAGCATGACGGGAACACGGGCATGACGACCGCAGAACTATCACCGCGTCCGGGCCGGGCCGGCCCGCGGCGCAGCGCGCACTGGCTGCTGCATCTGGCGTTGATCTTGGGCAGCACGCTGATGTTGATGCCCTTTGGCGTGATGCTGTTGGCGTCGCTGATGCCCAAGGCCGATATCTTGCAGCGCACGGTGCGGCCGGAAAATCTGACGCTGCAAAACTATGTGCAGATGTTTTCGGCGGTCCCCTTTGGCCGTTTCTATCTGAACAGCCTGATCGTGGCGGTGGCGACGGTCGTCTTGCAGATTTTGACGGCGTCGCTGGCGGCCTTTGCCTTTGCGCGGCTGCGCTTCCGCGGGCGCGAGGCGATCTTTGTGCTCTACCTGGCGACGCTGATGATCCCGTCGCAGGTGACGATGATCCCCAACTTTATTCTGATGCGCTATCTGCGCTGGTACAACACCTACCAGGCGCTGATCCTGCCCTCGGCCTTCAGCGTCTTCAGCACCTTTTTGCTGCGCCAGTATTTTCTGAGCGTGCCGCTGGATTTGGACGAGGCAGCGCGCATGGACGGTGCGGGCAGCCTGCGCATCTGGGGTCAGGTGATCCTGCCGCTGGCGGGGCCGGTGATCGCCACGCTGACCATCTTTAACTTCCAGGCTTCGTGGAATGAATTCCTCTGGCCGCTGGTGATCACCAACAGCGTCGAGATGCGCACGATCCCGGTGGGTCTCAGTTCATTTCAAGGGCAGTACAGCACCGAATGGCATCTGCTGATGGCTGGGTCGGTGGTGGCGCTGCTGCCGGTGTTGATCATCTACATCTTCGGCCAGAACTGGTTTGTGCAGGGGATCACTCTATCGGGCATGGGCGGGCGCTAGGGCAGCGCCGGCCTGCGGCGTTTGGCGCGCATCATGCAGGGATACAAGGAAGTTCACGACGTATCCGGAAGTGAGAGCTGGGCGTATGCTAGAGTGAAGGGTGAACGCACAAACCTAGAAGGAGGAGAGATGTTGCGCAAACTAGGAATGACTCTCAGCTTTGCCCTGCTGCTTATCCTGCTGCTGAGCGCGGGCGTGATGGCGCAGACCGGCCCCACGGGCACTGAGGCCGGCGACACGGCTGCGCCTTCCGTGCAGCCGGTCTTGGCGTCGGTGGCGCAAGCTGTGCCGCTCACGCTGACGGTCAACGTGCCCGGCCCCACCGGCACGATCACAGTAGAAGTGCCGGTGGTCTTGCTGCTCGACCTGCGCATCGGCATCGGCGATAGCATCACGGCGGCACTGGCCGTCACCCCCAGCCAAGTGATCACGCAGAGCGAGCGCGTCACCGTGCCGGTCGCCGGACGCGCCGCACCGGAGACGCCTGCGGCCGTGGAGACGCTGGCCCCCACCGCCGCACCCACGGCGCAGCCTACCCGCGCCGCCGCCGGGGCCACGTTGACGCCGACGCCCGCCGCGGCCGCCACTGAAGCGCCAGAAGAACCGGCAGAACCCACCCCCACCCCACAGCCCGCGCCGACCGCGACGCCACTCCTCGACACGCCGACGCCGGAGCCGACGCCCACCGAGGAAGCCGCCGAAGTGCTGGCCCCGGTCTGTTCCGACCCCGGCGCGTCGATCACCGCACCGGGCGTTAACCAGGTGGTCAGCGGCACGGTCAACATCTTGGGGACGGCGAGCCATCCCAACTTCCAGTATTACAAGGTCGAATATGCGCCGGGGGCGGATGTCTCGCCCGACGACAACTTCGCCTATCTGACCGATGCGCGTACGCAGGTGCAGGGCGGCGTGCTGGCCTCGTTCGACAGCACGCAGTTTGACAACGGCCCCTACACCTTTAAGCTGACGGTGGTGGACAACACCGGCAACTTCCCGCCGCCCTGCACGGTGACGGTGGTGATCGAGAACTAGTGATTTGCCATAGAACGCGTTTTCTGGTTTGATTAGGCCATGCGCACCGCCATCGGCAAGATCGTCAAATCGAACACGCACGTCGACTATGTCTGCCAGGTCTACAACCCCGGCGAGATCGACGCCTGGCCGCAGCCGGTAGATTACAGTTTCGGCACTTTTGTCGCCATCCGGCTCGACGACAACGGCATGCCCGGCGGGCAGATCATCGGCGTGATCTATAACACGCTGTTGATGAACCCCGACTTCGGCAGCTTGGGGCCGAGGCTCAGCCCGCGGCAAGACCTGGAGATCTTCACGCCCGACTATCTGGCCGAGACCGCCACGCTGGTGGGGATCATTGCCGTGGGCTGGATCGACGCCGCCGGCGTCTGCCGCCAGGGTGTGCCCGCGCCGGCCCCGACCGTCAACAACCCGGTCTACCGCGTGGACGATATCGACCTCCGCGCCTTTCATCGCGATGGGCGCGGCGGCGTGGGGCTGCGCTATCTCCCATTGCTGATCGGCCAGAACAACCCGCTAGTGCCGCCGCTGCTCATCCACATTGTCGACCAACTGGCCGCGCTCTTCCCAGACCAGCGGCTGCAACTGGCGTTGATGCGCAATAATCTGGCCTGGAAGAGTATTGTCCAGCCTGCAAGCTGACCCCCGGATTCGCCATGAACCCACTGCTTGACACCGGCCCGCTTTGTATCGGTACGGTCAAAGGACCGGGCGAGACCCCGACTGAGTACTACTTTATCGCGCCCGACCCGGAGCGGCGCGTCAAGCACGGCGAATTTGTCTACTACCTAGCCCATGTCGACGGGGCCGAGCGCCAGATCTTGGGCCGGGTGACGGCGCGGCGTTCGGTGCGCATCTTTCCCGACAGCTTTATGGCCGACCCCAGCGTGCCGCCCAGCGAAGTGGCCGCGCTGCTCGGCTATGACAGCGACGCCAACGAGCTTTTTGAGATCACGGTCGCCGTCCTGGGCTATCACAACCGCGAGATGGGCGACTTTATCAACCCGCGCGTGCCGCCGGCGGGCGGGTCGCCCGTCTATATTGCGGACGATGACCTGCTCGTCTCGGTGCTGAGCAAACGCCGCAAAGGTGAGACGGGCGGCGCGCATCTGGGCAGCCTGCTCAGCCGCGGCGCAGACGCCGTGCCGGTGGCGCTGGATGTGCGCGGCTTTACCAGCACCCATCTGGCGATCATCGCCAGCACGGGCAGCGGCAAGAGCTACTTGGCCGGTGTGCTGCTCGAAGAGTTGATGATGCCGCACAACCGCGCCGCGGTCTTGATCGTCGACCCGCACGGCGAATATGACACGCTGCAGGATATGCAGAATCTAGCGGCGTTTGAGGCGGGCAACTATAAGCCGCGCGTGCGCATCTTCCGCCCGGAGACGATCCGCGTCAGCGTCGACAGCCTGACGCTTCCCGACCTGCGCTATCTGCTGCCCAGCCTGAGCGAGAAGATGCACTATCAGCTTTCGCGCGCCTTCGGCTATGCCGAGCGGACTTTCAAGAAAAAGTACACGCTGGATCAACTGCTCTATGCCGTGCGCCAGGCGGCGGAGAACAAGCGCGACGCCGACCCCGAAACCGGCGAACTGGACGAAGACCCGACCACCAATGCGCTGGTCTGGCGCATCAAAGCCTCTTTGGGCAACAGCACGATCTTTAACGACTTTGAGAATATGGGGCTGGACGAGTTGTTCCGGCCTGGGCAGTGTACGGTGATCCAGCTTAACGAGGTAGACCGCCGCGAGCAGCAGGTGATCGTAGCGACGCTGCTGCGCCGTGTCTATCAGGCACGCATCGATACCGTCAAGCTCAAGGCGGGCCGCGGCGACAAGAACTATATCCCCTTTCCGGTCTTTTGCCTGCTCGAAGAGGCGCACAACTTTGCGCCCGCCAGCGTGGACGCGGTCACGACCGACGCGCTCAAACAGATTCTGAGCGAGGGGCGCAAGTTTGGCGTGAGCGTGGGGCTGATCACGCAGCGGCCTGGCAAGCTCGACGGCGATGTGCTGAGCCAGTGCATGACCCAGTGCATCATGCGCATCACCAACCCGATCGACCAAAGCCGCATCGCCGAATCGGTGGAGAGCGTGGGCCGTGACCTGCTCAGGGAACTGCCCAGCCTGAGCAAGGGGCAGGTGATCGTCAGCGGGGCAAGCGTCAACACGCCGGTGATGCTGCGCGTGCGCACGCGCGTCACCCGCCACGGCGGCCAAGACCAGGACGCGCCCGGCGATTGGGCCAAGTGGTTTGAGAGCGGCGACGGCCAGGCCGAGGCGCGCGACACCGCTCTGCCCGCCGCCAAGACCGTTCAAGTCGAAGACGACGGCGAAATCCTCTGGGCGTGAGGAAAGGGAGTAGGCAGTAGGGTCCAGAGTCGGACTCTACCCCCATTCCCTCTCTTCTCTGCGTGCTTTGCGCGTCACAGGCGGCGCCGGCGGTGAAACCTCCGTTCCCATTTCCTACTCCCTACTGCCCACTCCCCTCTTGATCCGGCGCGGATTCAAGGGCTTCGATCAGGCGCACCAGATCGGTGCGGGTGACCACGCCGACCAGCATATCGCCCTCCAGCACAGGCAGCATCGTAATCTCCGGGTCGAGCATGCGCTCCAACACTTCGTAGATCTCGGTCTCCGGCGTCACGGTCTCTACCTCGTCGCGCATCAGGTCGCGCGCGCTTGTCGCCAACACCTGGCGCAGCTGCTCCTTATACTCGCGGTATTCCTCGATGCTGACCGGGATCATAGCGGAGAGGACGGCGATATAGCGCGGCTCGCGCAGCGGCGCGTTGCGCGCGATCAGGTCGATCTCGGTGATGACGCCCAGCAAAGCGCCCGCTGCATCCACCACCGGCACGCCGCTGATCTGGTGCGTGTGCATGAGCCGCGCCACTTCGCGGATCTCAGTCTCCGGCGTGACGGTGATCGCCGGGCTGGTCATAATTTCTCGGGCTACCATCTTTTCCTCATTTCAAGTGAATGGGGCGACCGGCTAGACCATAAACTGGCCGTTGCGGTAGAATAGTTCGCCGTCCACCAAGATTTCGCTCTCCTGGCGCATGTCGCAGATAAAGTCCCAGTGGATCGCCGATTGGTTGCGGCTGCCCGTTTCAGGGTAGCCCGCGCCCAGCGCCACATGCAGCGTGCCGCCGATCTTCTCGTCGTAGAGGATGCTCTTGGTGAAGCGCTGGATGCGGTAGTTGGCGCCGATGGCAAATTCCCCCAGATAGGCCGCGCCGGGGTCGCTGGCGATCTGGCTCAGCAGATACGCTTCGTTCTTGGCGGCGTGGGCATAGACGACCTTGCCCGCCTCAAAACGGAACTCGACGCCGTCCACCTCACGCCCGCCGCGGATGGCCGGGTAGGAGAAGCGGATCCAGCCGTTGACCGACTGCTCGACCGGGCCGGTGAAGATCTCGCCGCTGGGCATGTTGCGTTTGCCGTCGCTGTTGATAAAGGTGCGGCCCGCGATCGAGAGCGTCAGGTCGACGTTTGGCCCGCGCACGACGACCTGCTCCCGGCCCGCCAGCCAATCCACGAGGCGCTGCTGGGTGGCGTGTACCTCCTGCCAGCAGGCGACCGGGTCGGGCTGGTCGGCATAGGTGGCGGCATAGACAAAATCCTCATAGTCGGCCAGGCTCATATCGGCTTCCTGGGCATAGGCCGGGCAAGGGAAAAGCGTGCCTACCCAGCGATGGTTGCCTGCCGCGCTGCGTTCCATATACTGGCGCTGGAGTTTGCGCCGGGCGTTTTGTACAGCCTGTTGGCGCGCCGGGTCCACGCCGGTGAGCGTGCGCGTGTTGGAGGCCCCCTGGATGACGATGCGTACGTCGACCTGCTCGGCCAGGATTTCTTCCAAAGGCGAGACCCACGCCAGCCGGTCGGGCTGCGTCTCGGCCAGCAGGATTTCGGAGAGCGCGTCGCTGTCCAGTTGCACGGTGGGGTTGCCGCCGGCGCGCACCACCTGACGCACCGTCTCTTCGACCAGCGGGAGCGCCTCCACATGGCCGCGCACCAGCACCCAGTCGCCCGGCTGCACGGCGGTGCAGTAGTGGACTAACGTCTCTGCCAGCTTGATCACGCGCGGGTCTGCCATATAGGTTCCTTTTCGTTGGGCCTACCGTCTCAAACGCAAAGGGTATCACTCCTAGTTTACAAACGGCAAATAGAGCGCAGGCTCCATGCCGATGATGATATCGATCCCCTCGACCACCTTCCCGGCATCGACGGTCACGGGCTGCGCGCCCGCCCCAATGGCGCCCGTAGGATAAGCGGCCACGGGAGAACTGTCCGGATAGTTGGGCAGCCAAACAGTGACATAATAGCGGCCCGGATTCAGGCCCGGTAGTTGATAGTTGCCATTGGCGTCGGTGCGCGCCTCCAGATAGATCTGCTGTTCAGCCTGATCGCCGGCGGCGTTGGTCAGATAGACGACCACCCAATACCCCTGCACTGGCGCGCCATCATTGCGACGCACCTGCCCGCGGATGGAACCGCCCACGGTTAAGCGGGCATTGACATCATCCGCTTCCATCCCCTTGGTCAGCGTCAGCGTCGAGGCGGCATAGAGCGAGGGCTGATTACGATAAAAGCTGGGCGCATACCGTCCCGCGGGATCGCGGAAGCCCACGCGATAGCTGCCCGCTATCAACCCTTCGAAGCGATAACGCCCCTCGGCGTCTGTCGCCGTGGAGACCAGCGGCCGCAGTGGAAAAGATGAGTCGAAGAGCGCGACCTCGATCCCCGGCAGCGCCGTTTCGCCGGCGCGTACCCGCCCGGTGATAACTCCCTCAAACTCGCCCACGCCCAACGTGATATCCAACCCGCTGCGGGTTTCGCCTTCGGCCAAGACGATGTCGGCGGCATCGTCTACGGTCACGCCGCCGTAGAAGCTCTCGATCGCCGCCTGCCAGTTAACCTCGTAGCGTACGCTCAGGCGATAGCGGCCGGCAGCCACTATCCCCTTGGAAAAGCGCCCGGTAGCGGGGTCATAGCAGGCGAAGCGACAGCTGATCTCATCGCCAGGGATTGCCATTTCCCAATTCCAAGTTGTGTACGCTGGTTCCCAGGCCCCGCCTGCAGCAGGCTGCCAGAGCGTAAGCGAGATGAGAGGGGGATGGCTGCCGTCCTCCAGCGTCACAGTGCCGGTGACGCGTGCGGCAGCGGTCAATGTGGCGTCGATCACAGAGCGTGAGGCATCGGTCACCGGCACGGGTCGGGCATCGGATTGGAGCGCGGCGTCCTGATAGTATTCGACCAGGTAGCGACCGCTGGGGTCCTCAAAACGGACGGTATAGGAACCGGGCCACAGATAGGCGAAGCGGTAGGAACCGTCTGCTCCGGTCCTCGCCCACCCGCCGTTTCCTAAAGTCTGATCTGTCGCCAGGATCGTCACGCCTGCGAGAGGGTTGCCATCGGCAGCGAGGACGCGGCCGGAGAGTTGGCTGACATTGCCGATGACCATATCCACACGCCGTGTCTCCCCTGCGGCCAACGGAAACCCCACGGCGTCGGCGGGAGGCTGATAGAAGTCGCGCGAGAGGAGATCCTCATAACATTCAGAGAAGTACCCAACTTCTCCCGCACTAATACCACAGAGCACATAGGCGCCGGCAGCCAAGCCGGTGAAGGTGTAGGGAAGCGATGCAGTGATTCCTTGCGATCCATATTCGCCTTCGTACAGCCAGGTAAGGCTTGCACTTCGGCGGAAGAGATAAACATAGTACCAGGACTGCCCGATCGCGGGGACTCCCGATATCGAACCGGTAACAGTGGCCCCCGGCGCAAGTACGGCATCAATGCCGGTCACGCCGCTGCCGCTGACCACGACTCCAGTAGCCAACGCCTGATCGACGACATTGCCATAGAATTGCGGCGCATAGCTGCGGCTGGGGTCACGAAATTCAACGAAATAGGTAGCAGGAGAAAGACCGAGAAACTCATAACTCCCATCTGTGTTGGTCTGCGTCGTTCGCTCACAGAAAGACCGACAGAGCCGCACCTCAATCCCCGGCAGCGGGTCGCCGGCGGCGTTGGTCACCCGACCGGAAAGGCTGCCCGGCGCAGCCGGCACGGCGATGCTGTCTTGGGAGAAGGCAGGGAACTGCAAGAGCAATAACAGACAGACCAAGGCCACGGCTATCACGACAAGCAGCCGCGCGCTCTGCACCAATGGCTTGACGAATTGGGGGACCATCTCGACCTCCTGGATCGGCAGATCCTGAGATAAATTTGTTGATCGGGAAACGTGCGGCTGTGGAATGCCGCAGGGCAGTCGATTGTACTATCGCGAGACGGTGTTTTCCGGCGGTTGCGAGAGGGTGGGCTGCCGATGTGCCGGGCCGGCCGTGCGCACCCCAGCGTGCGCGCCGCAAGCGGCGCCGGCCGCCACTTCGTGAGATGCACCGAAAACCGTACCTATGCGGTAGCCCGCTCAAGCGGGCGTTGTTCTTTAGCCCGGCGTCTTCAGCGCCGGGTTCCGGGCGAACCGGCGTTCAAAATTACGGCACAACACGCGCCATGCCGGATGCGCGGCGCTAGGGTGCGCTGGGCGGGGAGGCCGGGGTCCCGGTCGCCGGCGTCGTTGCGGCGGGGGCCGTGTCAACCGTTGCGGTCTGCGCCGGGGCGGATTGCGCCGGGGCCGCTGCCGGAACCGAGGCGGGCAGGTCTGCCTCGGAACCGACCAGATAGACCGCCTTCCAGGGTTGATATTTGCTGACCAGCGTCTCGGTGCGGGTCGCGCCGCCTTCGACAATCGTGCGCGTCACGGTCGCGATCATGCCCGGCTTTTCCCAGTCCACCTGTTTGCGCTGGCCGGGGGCCACCGACGCGTCGACCGTGTAGAGCGGCGGCGGCGCGGCGACCACATCGCTGATCACCGGCTCGCTCACATAGACCTCACGCGCCGGTTTGGCGCCATAGAAGTTAAAGGCCATCGTGCCGTTGGCGCCGTCGACCACCGGGTCGATCAGCAGATATGCGCCCGTGTCGTTGCGGAATTTGAAATCGACCGAAGGCGTGAAGATGGTCGCATCCAGCCCCGGCTCGCCGTACCAATCCACCACATAGCCATGGTTGTAGCGTTCGACAATCGGCATGCCGGCGTTATAGGCGGCGCGAAAAACCGTGGTGCTCACCTGGCAGACGCCGCCGCCGATGCCTACCGCCGTGCGGTCGCCCCAGATGATCAGCGAATCCTCAAAGCCGTTGGCCGCCGAGACATCCTCCACATACTCGTTAAAGCTAAAGATGCCGCCGGGGGGGATCACCACCCCTTCGAATTTAGCGGCGGCGATCTCGATGTTACGGATGCGCTCGGCGCTGCTGCCCGCAAAGTAGCTGGTCCCGCTCGCCACCAGTTCGCGAATGCCCATCTCGGCCACGCGGTTGCTGTCCACCGCCGGGGCTACCGGCTCCACCACCAACAGCGCCGGGTTCTGGCCCGCGGCCAACGCCTCGCGCACGGCCACGACCGTGGCGTCGACGTTGAGTTGGCGACCGGGACGGCTGGTCTGCAGCACCAAGACCGCGCCGCTGTTGGGGTCAAAGCTCAGGCGCGCGTTGCGCGGGGCCAAATAGACCTGGTCGGCCCAGGGCTGCAGCAGAGCGCGCAGCCGGTCGGGGTCGGCCTGGGGCGGGTTGTCGGAGACCAGAATCGATTGCAGCGTGGCCGGGTCGAGCGCAAACTCCAGCCCATAGCGGCTGTCGCGCAACAGCAGCGAAGGGTCCGCCGTGTCTGTCCCAGTCTGGGCTGTGGTTGTGGGCAGCGGCGCGGGCATCGGGATCTGTGTGACGGCCAGCGGCGTAGCCGGCCGTTGGCCGGGCGCTCGCCCTTCCAGCGTCGCCACCAACGCCTGTACCGTCGCCTCTACGTCGACGTCCACGCCGGGCTGGCCCGGCACGATGACCGCGCCCATCTGCGCCGGGGCGCGCGCCGGGGTTCGCACCTCGGCGGCGATCTGCTCCACGGCATAGCGCAGTTGAGCCGCGTCGATCAATACGTCGGGAGCGATGTCCGTACCGCCCAGCGCCGCCGCGATCTGCGCGGCAAACCGTTCGACGGGAGTATCCTGCCGGCCCACCAGGTAAGCGCGGTTGACTGCGGCCGGCAGATCGGTGCGGACGCGCGCATGGTCGCCGGTGATGGGCCACTGTCGCCCGCCATATTCCACGCTCAGCGTCGGCAGCGGATAGCGGCTCAAGGTTTGGGTCAGCCGGCCCAACGCCTCGGCGCGGCTCAACCCGCCCACCGGCACGCCGGCCACGGTCACGCCGCTGTAGATGCGGTTGATATGCCAGACCTGCCACCCCAGCAGCAGCCCCAGCACGGCCAGCGCGCACACCCCGGCAAAAAGCACCGCAAAATCGCCCGGCGTGCGCCGGATGCGGGGGCGCGGGCGTTCCATTCGCAGCGTCGACTGCATTGATCCGATCCTTTCTTCCACCCCGCGGGGCTGCGCCGCGAGAACTGTCAGCCGCCCAGTTGGGGCACGATGAAGAGGGGTGGGATCGCCAAGTCCAAGATCAACAGCAGCACAAAAGGCAGCGCCCACACCCCGGCCCGCACCATGCCCAACAAGCGGGCGGGCAGCGGGCGAGCCATCCAGCGTTTGGCCCAGGCGGGCAGCCAACGCGGCGTAAACCGCTCGGCGCCGCCCAACAAGAGCGGCTGGCAGAGCAGCACCAGCGCGATCACGCTGACCGACAGCAACGTCCATTTGTCCACTGCGCCCGCCAGCATGCCGGTCAACACCAGCGCCCCGGCCATCACCAGCGCCAAGAAGCCGGTGATGGCCCCTTGCAGCGGTTGAAAGACCTCGCGCCAGCCCAGTGCGATCACCGTGCTGATGGGCAGCAGCCCCCAAAAGAAATAGCGGCCCTGGTGTTGCACGAACTTCATGTTATACCAGGCGTAGCTCACTGTCACCGCCAGCAGGATGATCCCAAGGAGGATCAGCACTGCCAGTTGAAAGACATCCATATCGGTGTCCGGCCCGCCGGAGATAAAGCGCACCGTGGCCCACAATACGCCCAGAAAGATCACGCCCGAAAAGAGCAGCAGCGCTGTATAGATGCGCTCGTCCAGAAAGACGCCCATCCAGCCGAAGACGCCCCAGAAGCTCTTAAAGGTAAAACCAAAGGCGCGCTCGCCATAGGCCACCCAGCCGTTGGCCGCGATCCACTCCTCGGTGCGCGGCTGGCCCACGACGACCTGGTCATGCCAGCGCAGCGCCAGCAGATCCCACGCCCCATAGAGCAGCGCATTGCGCACCCACAGCGGCAGCCCCAACAGACAGGCAGGCAGCGCCACCCAGAGACCGCGGCGCAGGCCCGCCAGCAGGCTGCGCCGCGACGGGGTCAGCTTGACGCGCTCGAAAGTCGCCGCCGGGACGCGCGGGCGCAGCCAGACCACCAGCGCCACCACCCCCCAGGCGATGGGCAGCAGCAGATAGGCGTAGATCTTGGTCAGCAGCCCCAAGCCCAGCAGCACGCCCAACAACGCCAGTTGCCGGCGGCTGCGCTGCGCCTGCTGTCGCGCCGGCGCCGGCTCCAGCCGGTCATCGGCATAGAAACGGGCGCGCATCCAGCGCAGCAGCACCAGCATGGCGGCCATGAGCAGCAGTTCGGCCAGGCCGTCGTTGTTGACCGACGCGGCCACCGCCATATGCATGGGCAGCAGCGCGGCAAAGGCCGCCGCGCCCAGCGGGATCAACGTCTTGCCGGGGAAGACGAGTTCCAAACAGAAATAGAGCAGCAGCACCGTGCCCATGCCCAAAAGCACCCCAAACAGCCGCAGCGCATACAGGCTGCCGCCGCTTACCCAATAGATCGGGGTCGCCACCAGGTAATAGAGCGGTGGCTGATAGTTCTCATAGCGCAACCCCGCCGTGGTGAGTTTGGGCGCAAAGCGTGCTTCCAGCAGCAGGTCAAGCTGCTCCTGGTCATAGTTGCCTGCGGCTAGCACGGGCAGACGCAGCTCGGAGGCGATATACGCGATATAGTTGTAGTGAGCGGGTTCGTCAGGGGCCTGCCACGCCGGGGTGAGCAGCGCAAAGAGGCTGCCCGCCACCCAATAGGCCGCCAGCAGCGCGGCCAGCCAGCGCCGAGGAGCTTGGATGTAGAGGCTGTCGAACCCGCGCAGCGCGCTGGGCGGATGCGACAGCGCCGGTGTCGCCAGGGCGGGTTCCACCGGCGACACCAGGAACGAATCAGTCACGCGTGCCTGCATGGATCTTGAGCTTGGTTGCGGCTATGCAACCGCTTGCACTTTCTCGGCCAGGATGGTTTCGTCCAGCTTGGTAAAGAGCGCTACCGGCTCACGCATGGCCTGGCCGGGCAACAAGCTGCCCGCCTGCCAGCGCCCCGTGGCCGGGGTGTGGTCATAGCGCAGCACCAGGTGGCTGCCGCGACCGTCTGTGATGCGTTCGGTATATTGGCGGCCAAAGAGCGGCCGGTCATAGCCCAACATCTGGTGCAGCGCCTCGCCGCTCTGCGGCAGGATCGGCGCCCAGATCAACTTGAGCCAGTCGATCGCCTGCAGCGCCACATAGACGCTGGTGGCCGCGCCCGCCGGGTCCTGTTTGATCGCCTGCCAGGGGGCCTTTTCGTTGAGATATTGGTTGACGCGCTGGCTCAAGCGCCGCGCTTCGGTCAGCGCCGCCTTGAGCTTGACCGCGCCGTACAACTCGCCCACAGCCGTAAAGCCGCTGCGGATCTCATCCAGCAACGCCTGATCGAGCGGGTCGAGCTCCCCAGGAACCGGCACGCGTCCCTCAAAGCGTTTGTAGGCGAAGCCCAAGACGCGGTTGACCAGGTTGCCCCAGTTGGCGACCAGTTCGTTGTTGACCCGCTCCATAAACTCCTGCCAGGTGAACTCCACGTCGGCGTTCTCCGGGGCCATGGCCGTCAGCACATAGCGCCAGGCTTCGGGCTGGAACTCACGCAGCACGGTGTTGAAGCCGATCACGCGGCCGCGGCTGGTGCTGAACTTGCCGCCGCCCAAGTTCAAATACTCGTTGGCGGGCACGTCATAGGGCAGGTTGAGCTGGTCGCCTTTGCCCGCGTTATAGCCGATCAACATCCCCGGCCAGATGATGGTGTGGAAGGGAATGTTGTCTTTGCCGATGAAGTTGTAGATCAAGGCGTCGGGGTTGACGCCGGCGTCCCACCAGGCGCGCCAGGCGTCCGCCTCCCCAACCAGATCGGCCCACTCGACCGCCGCGCTCAGATAGCCGATCACGGCGTCGTACCAGACATAGATGCGCTTGTCGTCATAGCCTGCGAGCGGGATGGTGACGCCCCAATCGATGTCGCGTGTGATGGGCCGCCCGCGCAGTTCCTTGAGCTCCAGTTGCCCGCGCGTAAAGTTGATCACGTTGGGCCGCCAATGCTCCTTGCCGGTGTTGATCCAGTCGAGCAGCGGCTGGTTGAGCTTGCCCATATCGAGAAAGAAATGCTCGGTCTCGCGCACCTCCAGGTCGGTGTTGCCGGTGATCTTGGAGCGCGGGTTTTTGAGTTCCAGCGCGTCATAGATGCGCCCGCAGTTGTCGCACTGGTCGCCGCGCGCCTCCGTATAGCCGCAGAACGGGCAGGTCCCCTCGACATAGCGGTCGGCCAGAAACCGTTTGGCCTGCGGGTCATACAACTGCTGCTGCACCGCCTGATAGATATAACCCGCCTCCAGATGGCGCAGGAACATCTGCTGCGTCACGTCCCAATGATTTTGCGTATCGGTGTGCGTATAGAGGTCAAAGGTCAACCCCATCGCCACGCAGCCCTCCACAAACAGCTCGTGATATTTGTCCACGACCTGCGCGGTCGTGGCGCCCTCGGCGTCGGCCTTGAGGGTGACGGGCGTGCCGTGCGTGTCCGACCCGCTGACCATCAGCACGTCGTTGCCCACCATGCGCTGATAGCGCGCAAAGATATCCGGAGGCAAATAGGCCCCGGCAATTTGACCAATATGCTTCTCGCCGTTAGCATAGGGCCAGGCGACGCCCACCAGGATTTTTTGTGCGTTACTCGTCATAGCAAACCTTCCGCCCCCAACGTTGGTCATACTCAACCGCTGCGCCGGGCCATCCTAACCCAGCGCAGGGCGCTCCACAAGCGCCCATGGGTAGGTACGCCAAATTATAGCGGCAGACAGGGGCGATGGCAAAGCACAGGGGGCAAAGCACAGGGGGCAAGGCACAGGGCAGATTCTCGGCTGCAGCAAACCTATCATTCCGATCGCGACGCTTATCCACCCGTCGCCTGGGCGCTCTCAGGCGATCCGCCAAGACAAGAACACCGGACCTAACATGAAAGCATTTGTCGTCATGGGACGCACGCTCAAAGCCGCCTACGATGAGTTGTTTATGTGCGTCTTTCTCAGCCTTGCCTGGTGGATCGGCACGCTGTTGATCCTGCCGGCCGCGCCCGTGACGCTGGGTGTTCACCAGGTCGCCAACCGCATCGCCAACTATAAACGGGTGGACAATTCGTTTTTTTGGGAGGCGGCGCGCCAGCACATCGGCCGCGGCTGGCTGCTCTATCTGATCAACCTGCTGCTGCCGCTGGCGCTGCTGTTCAATGCCTGGTTCTATTTCCAGGCCGAAGGCTGG
>JADLFO010000051.1 GCA_020845455.1 Caldilineaceae bacterium | reverse complement strand
GTAATCGCTGCGCCGCCACCCCCTTCAGTTGATCCCCTTTCACCTTCTACAATCATCTGGGACGCACCCCGCTAGCGCGCAGCGCCTCACATCCGCGCCCCCGCTACACGCGCTCCCCCACATAGGCACGCAGCGCCTGGATCGCATTGTCCAGCCGCGCTAGGCTCTCTGCCCGGCCCAAGACTTCGATGCTCTCGAAGAGCGGCGGTGACACCGTCCGCCCGGTGATCGCCACGCGGAAAGGCGCAAAAAAGCTGCCAACCTTCACCCCGGCCCCCTCCGCCGCAGCCCGAAAACGCTCCTCCAGCGTGGGCGCACTGAACGGCTCGACCCTTGCCAGCAACTCACGCCCATGCACCAGTACATCTAGGCTCCGCTGCGCGTCCAGCCCCTTGCCGATCAACAACGTCGGGTCGGGATAGGTGATCTCGTTCGCCTCTTTGAACGCCCAATCGATCTTATCCGCAGCCTCGGTCAGCAGTTTGATGCGCTCTTGCACCAGCGGCGCCAACTCTGCCAAGCGCTTGCTGCGGCGCAGCATCTCCTCATCGATGCCCAACTGGCGCGACAAAAACGGAATCAACCGCTCCGTCAATTCCTCCGGGTCCAGTTCGCGGATATAGACGCCGTCGAGCCATTCCAGTTTGGGATAGGGCAGCGCCGCCGAAGTCGGGTTGATGTCCTTGACATCAAAGCGCGCAATCGCCTGCTCGCGGGTAAAGACCTCCTGCTCCGGGTCGTAATTCCAGCCGACATTGGCCAGGAAATTGAACATGGCCTCCGGCAAATAGCCCGCCTCGCGAAACTCATGCACCAGGGCCAAATATTCCTTTCCCGCCACCACCGTCTTGCGTTTGCTCATCTTGCCCTTGCCGCTGGGGTCCAAAATCACCGGCAAATGGATTAACACCGGCAATTCCCAACCGAAGGCATCGGCAATCAGTTTGTGCAGCGGCGCAGACGAAATCCACTCCTCCCCGCGCAGCACATGCGTGATCTTCATCAGATGGTCGTCGATCACAACCGCCAGATGATAGGTCGGCATCCCATCGCTCTTGAGCAGCACCGGGTCGAGCACCGTCGCATTCTCCACCGCAATCGGGCCGCGGATCAGGTCATGCACCACAGTCGTGCCCTCCAGGGGCGCAGCCAACCGCACCACCGAGGGGCGGCCCGATGCAGCCAGCGCGGCACGCTCCTCGGCAGACATATTGCGGTGGCGACGGTTATAGCCCTGCGGCTGCCCCTTGGCGCGCTGCTCTTCGCGCATGGCCTCCAGTTCCTCCGGCGTGCAATAGCAGCGGTAGGCATGGCCCGAAGCGATCAACTGCTCAGCATATTGCTCATAGATCGGCTGGCGCTCGCTTTGCACATAGGGGCCATACGGCCCGCCGATATCGGGGCCTTCGTCCCAGTCCAGCCCCAGCCAGCGCAGCCCGGCCATCAGGTCGGCTAGGCTCTCCGGGTTGTAGCGCTTTTGGTCGGTGTCCTCGATGCGCAAAATGAACCGGCCGCCCGTATGCCGGGCGTAGAGCCAGTCAAACAAGGCCGTGCGCAGACCGCCAAGATGCAAAAAGCCTGTGGGGCTGGGCGCAAAACGCACCCGCGCCGGGTTGACTGTGTCCATCGCCTCACCCATCATCGCCATTCCTTCTCATGCCGCGTGCTATCGCAGACGCCGGTGTGATCCACAACAGAACCAGGCTACCATAGCTGCCCTGCACCGTCAATTGCATCCGTCACAAGGTTGCCATCGCGCTTAGCCGTACCCAACTGCGCGCCTCAGCCCACCCCCGCATCGATCTGCTCACGCACCCGCTGGGCCAAACGCGCAAACTGGGGCGTGCCCAACAACGCCGGGTCGCGCGGCCAGGGCAGATCGATCGGCACTTGCGCCACCAACCGGCCTGGGCTTTTGCTCAAAACCAGCACGCGGTCGGCCAAAAATACCGCCTCGCCAATGCTGTGCGTCACCAGCACCACGGTCTGCGCGTGCCGCTCATACAGCCGCAGCAATTCCACATTCAACCGCTCACGCGTCAGCGCGTCCAGCGCGCCAAACGGCTCGTCCATCAGCAGGAGCCGCGGCTCCTGCAAGAGCGTGCGCGCCAGCACCACGCGCTGCGCCATCCCGCCCGAAAGCTGCTTGGGATAGACCTCCTCAAACCCTTCCAGCCCCACCAAGCGCAGCAGCCGCAGCGCCTGCCGCAGCGCAGCCTCGTCCACATGACCGCGCTGCACCTCCACCGGCAGCAGCACATTGTCCACCACCGTGCGCCACGGCATCAGGTTGGTGCGTTGAAAGACAAACCCAATCGCGGGGTTGGGCGCCGTCACCGGCTCCCCGGCAAAATAGACCCTGCCGCCGTCCGCCGCGGCCAGCCCGCCGAGGATGCGCAACAGGGTGCTCTTGCCGCTGCCGCTGGGGCCGACCAGAGAGACGAACTCGCCGTCTGCCACCGAGAAGCTGATCTCGTGCAGGGCATGCACCGGACGCGGCCCGGCGACAAAGGACTTGCTGACCCTCTCCACCACCAGCAGCGGTTGATCGCCGCTCGCCGCGGACGCGCCCATCTCTGTCACAAGCTGAGTCATGGCAGATACTCGTTGCTGAACAACTCCTCCGCCGGCACGACCGTATCGGCCAGGCCGATGCGTACCATGAACTCCGCCGCCGTCTGCCAATCTTCAAGGCGCGAGGCGCCGGGCTGCGCGCCGGCTTCGGTCTGCCAAAAGGCCAGCGTGGCGTCAAACACGGCGCGGTTGGCCGCCTCATTCTCGCCGCCCGCTTCGGGCACAGCCTCCAGCGCAATCGCAAACGCCTCGTCGGGATTTGCCAGGGTGTACTCGACCGCACGCAGCGACGCGGCCACCACACGGCGCACCAGTTCGGAGTCATTCGCCAGCGTCGTCTCGTTGGTCACCAGCCCGTTCGAAGGCATCCGCAGATAGTCGCCCACCTCCAGCGTCGTGATCTCCTCCCCCTGCAGGCGCAGCACCACCGGCCCGTTGACGCTGTAGTCCATCGCCGCATCCACCGTGCCCCCGCTCACCGCCGCCGCCTGCGTAAAGCCGATACTCTCGGTCTGCACATCGGCTTCACTCAGCCCGGCGGCCTCCAACAGCCCGCGATAGCCGACATAGGTCGCGCCAAAGGGGCCGGGGATGCCCACGCGCTTGCCCGCCAAATCTTGCGGCGCGTGGATGCCCGCGCCCGCCTTGGCAAAGAGCGCCACCGGATAGCGCGTGTACCAAGTCATCACATAGCGCACCGGCAGCCCTTGGCCGCGGCCCAAGATCACCTGGTCGCCGCTGCCGATCATAAAGGGCAATTCACCTGTACCCACCAACTTGAGATAATCGTCCTCAAACCCATAGTCCAGGCTGACGTCCAGCCCCTCCTCGGCAAAAAAGCCCTTAGCGATCCCCACATAGAATGAGGCAAACTGCACGCTGGGGATATACCCCACCCCAATCTGCACCGGCGTCAACTCCGGCTGCGCGGCGGCCTCCGCTGCCGGGGGAGAGGGAGCCGCGGTCTGCGGCGCGACCGGACGGCACGCGGCGAGCAGCCCCGCCAGCAGGCTCCCCACCACAGCCCAGAACCCGATCCGGCGCTGCCATCCCTGTCGATTGATCGCCCTGTTCATCGTTTCGCTCATTTCATTGGGCGCGCCGCCCACAATGGTTCAGCGCAGCGCGCAGAAGGATTAACGCTGCCAGCGCAGCAGTATCGTTTCAGACCAGGCCACCGCCAGATAAAGCGCCTGGGCAATGGCGATCAGGCTGATCACCGCCACAAACATCAGCGGCGTATCCAGCACGCCGCGCGCTAGATTGATCAGAAAGCCCAACCCTACATCAGCCCCGGCGAACTCACCGACGACCGCGCCCACCAGCGACAGGATCACGCTCAGCTTTAGCCCGCCGAAGATCACCGGCAGCGCCGCGGGCAGTTCCAGCAGCCGAAAGGTCTGCCACGGCCCGGCGCGCAGGCTGCGCATCAGGTCGCGCAGGTCCTCGTCGACATTACGCACCCCGACGATCGTCGAGACAAGTGTCGGAAAAAAGGTGATCAGCGCGCAGACCAGCACCTTGCTGGTCAGCCCGCTGCCAAACCAGATCACCAGCAGCGGCGCAACCGCCACAATCGGGATGCTCTGGCTCGCCACGATGTAGGGCGCGGCCACCCGTTCGACAATGCGGTGTTTGCCCAGGGCATAGCCTAAAACAAACGCCAGCCCTAACCCCAACGCCAACCCCAGCGCCACCTCCACCAGCGTGACCTGCGCGTGGCGCAGCAGCGTGCCGTCAGCCCATACACTCAAAAACTTGCGCCCCACCACCGCCGGGCCGGGCAGGATAAAAGGCGGATAATCGCCCCAGACCACCAGCCCATGCCAGCCAAGAATGCCCAGCGCCGCCACGACCAGCATCGACAGCCGTTCCCAACGGTGCGCCCACCCGCCCCGCGACCCCGCGCGGCGCGCCCCGGCGGGGATGGAAAATGCTCTGTCCGTATCGGTTGCCACAACGCACCTCTGTTTCATCTTGCGATCCGGCAGCGGCTGCCCAACCTGAGCGCAGTTGCCAAACAAAAAGCTCCGAACGACGATAAGGTCCTTCGGAGCCAATGGGCGAGCAGACGAGACGGCGCGTCAGGGCCAAGCTCACCGCCCGGTCGAATCGAGGAGCCAACCCAGCGGCAAGCTGCCCGCCGTTCCGCAATACACCCAAAAAATACCCGGAGTCAAATGACTCCGGGACCGTTGGGCTGCATGGCGAAACGACGCGCCCACCCTTGCGGAGGCGCGCAGCGCCCACAATGCATCCTTCTTTCATCCGGACTCTACCGTCGGCGTCGGAATCGCAGGCTTCCCTGCCCACCGCACTCATGCCGGCCCATAGCTGGGCCAACTCGCGGGCTGACCGTTCACTGACGAACGGATCACCGCCGGTCGGGAATTGAACCGCCTAAACATCCACAAGCAGTCCTCACCCTGCCCCGAAGGTTATCGTGCGCGATCTTCAATTGTATCTATCAGTATACGCGCAGCTTGCGCCGTGGTCAAGCGGGCGGCATCATCTCTGGGGGCAGCGAGAGCACAGGGCCTGCGCTGTGCGCCGGCAGCGACAGGGCCGGCGCGGGCGTTTCCAAATGGCGTTCGATGATCCCTTGCAGCACCCGCACCGTGCGGTCCATATCGCTGATGCCGTCGGCGCCGATGCGTTTATGGTCAAGATAGCCGCCGCGGCCCGTGTGGCCGACATCGCCCATATCAACCTCGGTCACCCGCCCCTGGCGTTTAGCCCGGTTCCAATCGGACGCTACCGACATGGGCCAGCGCCCCGGCGCGAGATAGCCGTAGCGATGCACCTGGTCTTGCCGGCCATGCAGATGATAGACATGGTCGGCGGCCATCAGGCTAGGGTCGCTGGCAAAGACCCCGCCCAGCGAGATAATATAGACCGGCGATTGCAGCCACTCTTTCAAATAGATGACCGGCCCCACGGCCAACTGGCCCGCGCCGCTGTAGCCCATGACAAAGACCGGCTTATGCGCCGCCAGGTCATAGTGATAGCGCAGCAGCCCATGCAGCATCACGTCGGCCAGCGCCTGGTTATACATCGGGCCATAACGCCGGTCGGCAGAGATCATGATCTGCCAAATGTTGCGCAGGTTGATCAGATATCCGGCCAGCTTGGGGCCGTGCAGTTTGCGCTGCAGCGCCCAGCGCCAGAGGCGCGCAAAGAACGGCTGGCCGGTCAACGGCAAATTGTTGACCGAATAGGGAAATAGATCGTCGATGATCGCCAGCCGCGGCATCGCCGTGCCCACGCGCCGCAGGAATTCCTGCTCGCGGTAGCTCAACGTCTCGCCGGTCGCCTTGCCCACCCCCGACATAAAGACCAGATAGGCATCGGGATTGCTGTGGGCAGCGCGCGCCTCATGGCCGGGCGCAACCCCGCCATCATAGATTTTATCGCCAAACCACCCGGCCCACCACCCCATCACCTCAAACGGCGACAGCGCGGCCCAGACAAAAACGCCGATCACGATCAGGCCCAGGTAGGTCAGCAGGTCTGCCAACGACTGCAACATAGTCCAGTTCACGCTGTGATCTTAGCTGTGATCTGAGCCGTGTTCTATACGCACGGCCCCCCAGGGTAATCCACCGCTCGCGGCGGTCTAGCGCTCGCGGTTGATGCGCCGCTGCCGCCACTGTTCCATATTTTGTATCCATGCCGGTCGCCGCCGCAGCCAACTCATATCGGCAGGTTTGTAGCGCAGCGGCACACCCGCCGCACGCTGTTCGATCCAGCGGCCCAGCGCCACCACCGGGCGCCCCAGCGTATAGCGCCACGCCTGCAAGAGCAGCCACCCCAATCCCCCCGCCAGCGCCGCCTGCCATGTCTCTAGCCCCAGCCCGGCGCGTACGGCGACCAGAATCGCCAGCAGGCTCCACAGCGAAAGCAGCGCGCCAAATGGGCTGCCAAAAAAGGGCGTCAACTCAAAAAAGGTCAGGATTTGGGGCGCATAGGCCAGCCCCACCGCCGCGGCCACCGCTACCCAACCGACATCACGCTCAAAGGCATAGACGCCCACCAGCCAGACGCTGGCCGTCCACAGCACATAGCCCACCATATAGGCAACCACCGACGCCAATACCGCCAGGATAAACCGGCGCGGGCGCACATGGTTGATAAAGAGCGCCAGGCTTTGCCCCAAGGCCTCGGACAGCCCCGCCAGCCCCACCACGGCCAGGGCAATCCACAGCCCATTCGGCGCGCGCTGAATGGTCACAAAGATCGATTCGCGCAGCATCAACGCTTGGCGGATGGTCTCACCCAGAGATGGGAGTTCATTGGTCAGCATACAACACCATTATACACAGCGCCTGGCCTCCTGCCAGAACAATATGCCGCCTGTGCCGGAGCATCCTGAACGCCAGGGCGAGACCACGTTGCCCGTTCATGCCCTCTGCGTTATACTGGCGGGGTTCGCCATCGTGAATCCGGCGCTTGGCGCGCCCTGCGCGACCCGGCCTTTGTTGCGTTCTTGGTGGGTAGCCAAACGACCAATGTCCCTAGAACCGATCCTTCACAAGCTTGCGATGCTGGCCGGCGCGGCCATGGTCGTCGGAGGGCTTGCCCTCGGCGCGTGGACGCTCAGCCGGCTGCCGTCGCTCTCGACTCCGGCAGGGGATACCGCCGTCGCCGCTGCCATCCCTGCCTCACCGCTCTCGGCTGCGCCCGTCTCCCCTCTGTCCGCCGCCGAAGCGCCCTCAGCGACGCTTGAGACACCGCTCGAAACGGGAACAGAGATGACGATTGGGCTGGCGGGCGGGCTGCCCGCCTCCCTGGCCGCCGCAGCCAATGACCTGCGCTTAACCCATGCGGGGGTGACAGCCGTCCCCGCCGCCTCGCCCGACGCCACGGTGATCCTCAATTGGGACGAAACAGGCGGTGAAGCCGCCTATCGCCAGTTCTTTGCCGCAGCCACCCGCTTCGACACCATCGACCTGTCGCTGCGCATGCGCAACATCCAACAGGCCTGGACCGGCGGAGGCCGCGCCTTTCGCAGCGTCGCCATCATCGAGGATACCCTGCCCGCGCTGCAGCAGATCCTGGGCGAACCGGGGTCAACCGTAACCACCTATGCCACGCCCGGAGAACTGATCGACGGCGTCTGGGGCGACACGCGCGTCCTGGCGCTAATCCCGTTTGACCTGCTCTCCCCGCGCCTGGCGGTCTATACCGTGGACGGGCAGACGCCGGTGGAGAACGCCGCCAAGTTCAACCCCACGGCCTATCCCCTGGTCGCCACCGTCTACGCCCATCCCGGCCCGGCCGCGACCGGCCAATCTGTCGCTGCGGCCCTGGACCTGCTGCCGCGCGCCAATCGCGATTCCAGCCGCCTGACGGTGGTCGCCATGACCGGCGTCACCGCCATGGTGCGCTTGACCGCCGAACAGATGGATCGCCAGGGCTACGATTGGCCGGCGCAGATCGTCGGCCCCGAGCTGGCCGCCGCCGACATCACGGCCATCAGCAACGAAGTGCCCTTTGTGCCGGGCTGCGAAACCAACACCGACCGTGACAACCTCGTCTTTTGCAGCAAGCCGGACTATATGGCGACCCTCGAAGCCTCCGGCGCCGACATCATCGGGCTGACCGGCAACCATCAAAACGACTACGGGCTGGAGGATGCCCTCACCTCGCTGACGATCTACGCCGAGGCCGGGCTGCCCGTCTATGGCGGCGGGGAGGATCGCGACAGCGCCTTCGCCCCGCTCTATGTGGAGCACAACGGCAACCGCCTGGCCTTTCTGGGGGCCAACAGCTACGGCCCGCCCTCGGCCTGGGCCACCGACTCGTCGCCGGGCAGCGCGCCCTTTGACCTGGCGATCATGTCCGCCACGATCCGCGCCATCAAGGAACAGCACGACGCCGACGTGGTGCTGGCCGAGCTGCAGTATCAAGAAAGCTATGATGTCCAGCCGCTGGTCGATCAACAGCTCGATTTCTCAGCCCTGGTGCGCGCCGGGGCCGACATCGTCACCGGCGTGCAAAGCCACGTTCCCCAAGGGCTGGAATTCCTCGACGATAAGCTGATCCTCTATGGGCTGGGCAATCTCTATTTCGACCAGATGTGGGACGAGGCCACGCGCGAAGGGTTGATCGTCAAACACACCATCTACGCCGGGCGGCATATCAGCACCCAATTGATGCCCACGCTGCTGCAAGATTACGGGCAACCCCACTGGGCCGACCCCGAGCGCCGCGCCGCCATCCTGGCCAAGGTCTTTGGCGCAAGCGCCTGGCAATAGCTGCCGCAGCCCGAATTTCTTGCCGGAGCCAAACGTTTTCCGTATACTGAGGCGACTTTCGTCCCGTTTGTGGTGGAGCAAGGAGCAGGAGCAAAACGTCAATGTCCAAGAGTATCAGCAGCACGCGCACCGCACGTTCACGCAGCAAGAGCACGAACAACGCCATCGGCATCTGGATCGTCGGCATCGCCGCCGCCATCGTTCTGCTCGTCGTGCTGGCGGTCGCGCTCAACAGCCGCCAATCCGCCGTCGCCGTGCAGGCGCCCGACGTACAGGCCGACTGGCTGAATCGCAATGTGATGGGCGACCCCAACGCACCGGTGACCGTCTATCTATGGGAAGATTTTCTCTGCCCGGCCTGCCGCCAGTGGACGGCCAGCGTCGAGCCGCAACTGGTCAGTGAATATGTCAAGCCGGGCAAGGTCAAGCTCGAATTCCGCCAGTTCCCACTGTCGGGCCATGCGCCGGGGTCCAACATGGCGGCGATGGCCAGCCTGTGCGCTGCCGATCAAAACGCCTTCTGGACCTATCACAACCGCCTATTTGCGGCCCAAGATCGCGGTCAGCCGGGCTATGTGCTGGATGCGCTGGTGCAATATGCCGACGAGTTGGGGCTGGACAGCCGGGCCTTTCTACAGTGCATGAGCAGCCAGCAATACCGCGACGAGGCCGCAGCATCGGCCAACGAGGCGCTGACCCTGGGGCTAAACGCCACCCCCTCGATCCTGGTCGGCGATACGCTGATGACCAACCCCTTCGATTATAATGAGTTGAAGGCGGCCATCGACAGCCAGTTGGCGGCCTCCGGCAGCTAATCGGCAGCTAGTTGTCAGTCGTTGTCAGCCGTTGTCAGACCACTGGTGTCAGAAGTTTCTGCCGCGCGTGGCGCGGCATGGTGTGGAAAGGCTGTAACTGTTTCGTCCATGCATCTGTTAAACCTTACCCTGCGCCTTGGCCGGAGGTTGCGCCGGGCGGCGCTCCTGGCTTTCGCCTTGCTCGGCGGCCTGTTCCTCTGGAGCGCGCCGCTGTCCGCGCAGTCGGGCATTACCTCGCCCGCCACCGGCGCGGCGATCAGCGGCGATGTGCCTGTCTTTGGCACCGCCGTGATCGAGCCGTTTCAAAAATATGAGCTTCACTATAAGCTGGAGCCAAGCGGCGACGACGCCTATATCTACTTCTACGGCAACACCGTGCCGGTCAACAACGGGCAGTTGGGCGTCTGGCAGGCGGGCGGGCTGCCCCCGGGCATCTACAGCTTGCGGCTGCGCGTGGTCAAAAACGACGGCAACTATGCCGAGTATTTCACGCACAACCTGAGCGTCAACCAGTCCGACGTCACGCCCACACCCGAACCGACGCCGACGCCTTCGGAAGAGACGCCGACGCCGATCCCAACCATGACCTTCACGCCCGCTCCGCAGCCCACGCCCGTTGTGGGAGAAGTAGCGCAGCCGCCCTTGGGTGGCAACGCCGCGCAGCCGGCAGCCACACCGGCCCAGGTCGCCGCCGCAGACGCCAATGCCGCCGCAGGGACGACCGCGGCCCCTGCGCCTGCCGGTGCGGCCGCCGGCGCGACCAACACCCTGACCTTGGCGGAGGTGACCACACGCACCGACGGCGAAGGCGGGGGCAGCGTCACGCGCGAACTGGGCGAAGCCTTGTCACTCAACCGGCTGCGTACCCAGTTCTTCAACGGGATGCGCTTCACGGCAGCCCTGTTCTTTGGCGTGGTGGCAATCTACGCCGGCAAACGCCTTTTTGACTGGGTCTGGAAACAATATAGCTAGAGACTGCCGTACACCTTACTCGGGTGTGCGGCAGCCCGTCCAACCACATATCCCTTCGTAAGGGCAAGGGCCATCTTGGGGCGCGCTTGCCTTTTGTGCGTTCCATGTGTCCCTGCGCTGACCTATGTCGAACATCAAATTGATCGTCGGGCTGGGCAACCCCGGCCCGCGCTATGCCCGCAACCGCCACAACATCGGCTTCCAGTGCATTGACCTGCTGGCGCGCCGCCACCATGTGGAGCTAAACCGGATGCAACTGCGCGCTACCGTCGGCGACGGCTGGGCCGGCCGCCGCGACGAGCGCCGCAAGATGATCCTTGCCAAGCCGCTCACCTATATGAACGCCAGCGGCGAAGCCATCGGCCCGCTCATGCGCTTCTATCAACTCGAACCCGACGACCTGATCGTGGTACACGACGACATCGACCTGGCCGCGGCCACGCTGCGGCTGCGGCGCAATGGCGGCTCCGGCGGGCAAAACGGCATCAAATCCATCATCCAGCATGTGGGCAGCCAAGACTTTCATCGCGTGCGCGTCGGCATCGGACGCCCGCCGGGGCGCATGGACCCCGCCGACTATGTGCTGCAAGACTTTGCCCCCGCCGAAGAAGAGTCCATCGCCGTCATCCGCGAAAAAGTCTGCGACGCCCTGGAGTGCTGGATGTTTGAGGGGATCGACGCGGCGATGAATCATTACAACGGGTAGAGCAACCGGATAGATCGGGAGAGCGTCATTCGATGAACCTTGCCGGGCTTGCGCCCTTGCTCCATCACCTGCCTGCCTTCCAGCGTCTGCTGGAGGAGGGCAGCGCCGCGCCGCTCTCGCTGCTCCAATCGGCGCGGGCCTATGTAACCGCGGGCCTGCATCAAGCCCGCGGCAGCGCGCTGCTTCTTTTGACCTCGCGCAGCGAACTGGCCCAACAGATCCTCACCGAGATCGACCAGTGGCTGCCGCCGCCCGAAGAGGGCGGCCCCCCGCGCCTGCTCTTTGCCGACCCCGATGCGCTGCCCTTTGAGCGCATCCTGTGGAGCAACGCCACCCGCCAGCGGCGGCTGACGGCCCTGGCTGCGCTGCAAAGCCGCAGCGGCCCGCCGCCGATCGTCGTCGCCGGCGCACGCGCCCTGATGCACAAGACGCTGCCCGCACGCGAGCTGCGGCTGGCCCTGCGCCCCATCAAAGTGGGTGAAAGCGTCCGGCTGGAGCAGATGGCCGAACGCTGGGTGCAGACAGGCTATAACCCAGCGGATGTGGTGGAGGAGCCAGGCGTCTTTGCGCGGCGCGGCGGCATCGTCGACATCTGGCCGCCCAACCTAGCGCAGCCTGTGCGCATCGACCTCTTTGGCGACGAGGTCGAAAGCCTGCGCATCTTTGACCCCGCCACCCAGCGCACGCTGCGCAAGGTGCAGGGCATCGAGATCGGCCCAGGCAGCGAGGTGTTGAGCAAATATGGTACTGCCATCCTGGCGCGCTTGGGCCTTCAGGGCGACCGGCTCTATGCGCCCAATAACCTGGACCCCACGCCCGGCGGTTCGCCGCTGCAAGACCCATCGCTGCTCCTCGCCGTGCGTGAAGAACTGCGGCTGGAAGTCGAACATCTCGGCCAGGGGCAGAGCTTTCACGGCATCGAATGGTATCTGCCCTATGCCTATGAGCAGCCCGCCAGCCTGCTCGACTATCTGCCCCAAGACGGACTGCTGCTGATCGACGACACGATCGACCTGCTCGCCACCCTGCGCGAACTCGAGATCCAGGCCGGCGGCCTGCGCGATGAACTGGAACGCAGCGGCGAACTGCCTCACGGATTTGCGCGCCCCTATTTCAGCGCCGACGAGTTGATCGAGCGGCTGCGCCAGGCCGGGCCGATTGTCTTGGGCTATGGCGACCTGGACGGCAAGAGCACCGATGCCAACACGCCGCTGGCGCGCTGTTTTGTGCCCGGCCCGCGCTATGGCGGCAAGACCAAGCAGATCGTCGCCGACATGGAAAAGGCACGTGCCGCCCACGACGCCGCCGTACTCGTCACCCGGCAGGCGGCGCGCCTCCAGTCGCTGCTCAACGACGCCGACCTGACCGCCAATGTACAAAGTGACCTGCTCCAGCCGCCCGGCCCCAGCGCGCTGCAGATCGTCCAGGGCATCGCTCAAGAAGGCTTTGTGCTGCGCGGCCTGACGCTCGACACAGCGCGGCCAGGGGCCGAATTCGCCCTGCACTTTCTCACCGACACCGAACTGTTCGGCTGGAGCAGGCCCCAAGCGCGCCGCCGCCCCACGGCGCACAGCACCGTCGCCCCCGAAATCTTCTTCGCCGACGTCAAACCCGGCGACTATGTGGTGCATCTGGAACACGGCGTGGGGCTGTACGATGGTCTGGTCAAGCTGGAGATTGGCGGCATGGCGCGCGAATATCTCCAGGTCAGCTATGCGCGCAACGACAAGCTCTATGTGCCCGTACATCAAGCCGACCGGCTCAGCCGCTATGTGGGCGTGGGCGAAAAGGTCCCGCCGGTCAACCGCCTGGGCACTGCCGATTGGGCCATGGTCAAGGAGCGCGCCAAACGCGCCGTGGCCGACATCGCCGAAGACCTGTTGGTACTCTATGCCGAGCGCGAAGTGGCCGAGGGCCACGCCTACAGCCCGGACGGCCCCTGGCAGGACGAGTTGGCCGCTTCTTTCCCCTATGAGGAGACCGACGACCAGCTTAACGCCATCGACGCCGTGCGCCAGGACATGGAGTCCGACAAGCCCATGGATCGCCTGATCGCCGGCGACGTAGGCTATGGCAAGACCGAGGTAGCCGTGCGCGCCGCCTTCAAAGCGATCATGGACGGCAAACAGGTCGCCATGCTGGTGCCGACCACCGTCCTGGCCCAACAGCACTACCGAACCTTGAGCAGCCGCCTGGCCCGCTTCCCGGTGCGTGTGGAGATGCTCAGCCGCTTTCGCACCCCGGCCCAGCAGGCCGAGATCACGCGCGGCGTGCGCGAAGGCAGCATCGACCTTGTCGTCGGCACGCACCGGCTGCTCAGCCAAGACCTGGAGTTCAAAGACCTGGGGCTGCTGATCATCGACGAGGAACAACGCTTTGGCGTGGCGCAAAAGGAAAAGCTCAAACAGCTTCGCACCCAAGTCGACGTGTTGACGCTCAGCGCCACCCCCATCCCGCGCACGCTGCACATGAGCCTCAGCGGCATCCGCGATATGAGCACCATCAACACGCCGCCCAAGGAGCGGCTGCCTATCCACACCGTGCTGGCCGAATACGACGACGTCTTGGTGCGCCAGGCCATCCAGCGCGAGCTGGGCCGCAACGGCCAGGTCTACGTCGTCAACGACCGCGTGCGCGGCATTCAACACCTAGCCGACCGCATCAGCCATCTGGCGCCGGAAGCCAGCGTGGCAGTCGGCCATGGGCAGATGCCCGAACGCCAGCTTGAGGAAGTGATGTACCGCTTCGCCCAGGGTGAATTCGACGTGCTGGTCGCCACGACGATCATCGAAAACGGGCTGGACATCCCCAACGCCAACACCATGATCATCAACCGCGCCACCCATTTTGGCTTGGCCCAGCTCTATCAACTGCGCGGGCGGGTGGGCCGCGGCGCACAGCGCGGCCACTGCTATCTGCTCTACGACAAACATACGCCGCTCAACTTTGACGCGCGCCGCCGCCTCTCCGCCATCATGGAGAGCAGCGAAGAGCTGGGCGCAGGCTTCCGTATCGCCATGCGCGACCTGGAGATCCGCGGTGCGGGCGACCTGTTGGGCGCACGCCAACATGGGCACATCGACAGCGTGGGCTTTGATCTCTACACGCGTCTCTTGGCCCAGGCCATCAACGAGGCCAGAAACAAAAAGCAGCGCTTCGACCAAGCCATTCAACAGACCCTAAGCACCCAGGCCGCCAAGGCCAACGGCGAGCCTATCCCCGAAGGCGATCTCACGGAGGGTGAGCGCCCGGACGGCGAAGCGGCGGCCCTGACCGAAGACCTGCAAGCGCCTTTCGACGTCCACGACCCGCTGGCCCCGCCGGTGCTGCTTGACCTGCCGCTCGACGCCCAGATCCCGCAGACCTACATCGGGGAAGAAAGCCTGCGCCTGCAGATGTACCGGCGCATCGCCGGCCTCACCCACCCCGAAAGCATCGGCGAGATGCGCAAAGAGATGGTCGACCGCTTTGGCACGGACGACGAAACCGGCTCCGTGCCGGTAGAAGTAGACAATCTCTTCTATCAGATCCGCGTGCGCATGTTAGCGCTGCGCGCCAATGTTCAAAATATCGGCCGCGAACTAGATCAACTGGTGATCCGCAGCGATGCCTTTGAAAACATCGACCGCAGCGCGCTGGAGCGCCGTCTGCGCCAGGCTTTCGGACAGATGCCGCATGGAGACTATGCCCCGGACGAGATGCCGCGCGTGGCGCGCCGCGCCGTCTACCTGCCGATTGACGAAGAAGGCAAATGGCGCACCGCCCTGGTACGCACCCTGGAGATCATGGCCTACAGCTAACCCAGATTAGGATGTGGGATACACTGTGGGATAAGTTGTGGGATAGTGTGGGATAAATGTGTGACTGCTGTGGGAAACGTGGGAAAACTAACGGGGCGTCCATTGGCGGACGCCCCGCTTCATGTCAATTCGTCGCCAGCTTGCGCCGCATGCGCACATACTGGGCATAGTCGATCGGCTCGCGCCGCCGCACATAATCCAGCGTGGCCGGCGCAGCGGCGCGCCCCTCTGCGATGCGCGGCGTCACCAGCAGGTCAAAGGCATCCGCGCCCGCACCGCTGCCATAGCTCACCATCAACACCCGCTGCCCCGGTGCGGCAGCGTCCAGCACGGCGGACAGCCCGATCATGGCCGACCCTGCATAGGTGTTGCCGATCTCGTTGACCAGCAGCCCCCTCTCCCACTGCGCCGGTTTAAAACCCACTTCCGCCATGGCGCGCATGGGGAATTTGCGGTTGGGCTGGTGGAAGATCACATGGTCATAGTCGGCGGCCTGCGTGCCCATCTCAGCCATCATCTGCTGCGCCGCGGGGATGATATGCCCAAAATAGCCCGGGTCGCCGCTAAAGCGTTCGGCATGGCTGGGATAGTGCGTGGAAGGCCGCCGCCAGAAGTCGGTCGTATCCGACACATAGCTGAGCGTGCGCTGGAAGATCGCCACCGCCTCCTCGGCCGGCCCCACGATATAGGCCGCGCCGCCCGCGCCCGCCGTATATTCCAGCGCATCGCCGGGCCGCCCCTGCGCCGTGTCCATGCCGATCGCCAGCGCATAGTCGGCCATGCCGCTGCCCACAAAACCCAGCGCCGCCTGCATCGCTTCGGTTCCCGCCTTACACGCAAACTGCCAGTCGGCGGCCAGCGTGGCCGGCGTCGCGCCGATGGCCTCAGCGACGATCGTGCCCGTAGGTTTGACGGCGTAGGGGTGGCTTTCGCTCCCTACCCAGACGGCGCGCAGTTGGCGTGGGTCGATGCCGGCGCGCGCCAGCGCATTGCGCGCCGCCTCCACGCTCATCGTCGCCGTATCCTCGTCCAACCCGGGCACGGCTTTCTCCTTGACAGGGCTGGCGCTGTGGCCCTCGGTCCAGACGCGCGCGATCTCCGCGCCCGGCAGCCGGTAGCGCGGCACATACGCGCCATAACCCACAATGCCCACCGCACGGATCGGTTGCTTTAGCATAACTTTATCTGCCTCGATGATAGGAACACCGGAACGACCTTCATCCCGGCTGGATCGCTCTGCGTGATCTAGCCATTGTTCTAACTATACAACGTGCGCGGGCAGCGGTTAGGCTCCATCCACTGGCGCTTTCATCAACGCTTGGGCGCGCTCCAGCCGCACCTGGCCCTCCTCGACCAACTGTGCGGCGATGCGCTCCACCTCCGCCCCGCGCGCGCCGGCGGCAATCGCCACCTGGCGCGCATGCAGCGCCATATGTCCCCGCTGGATGCCGTCGGTCGCCAGGGCGCGGATCGCGGCCAGATTCTGCGCCAGCCCCACTGCGGCCATCACCTCGCCCAGTTCGCGTGCGCTGCCTACCCCCAATATCTTGAGCGCCACCTGCGCCGCCGGATGGCTGCGCGTCGCCCCCCCTACGATCCCCACAGCCATGGGCAGTTCCAAGCGGCCATAAAGCAGCGGCGCTTGGGCTGCCTCGGGCAAGGGCAGCGCCGACGCCGTGCGATCCTCGACCACATGCCAGTCGGTCAGCGCCCGATACTGCCCGGAGCGCGCCGCATAGGCATGGGCGCCCGCCTCCACCGCGCGCCAATCGTTGCCGGTCGCCAGCGCCACGGCGTCGATACCGTTGAGAATGCCCTTGTTGTGCGTGGCGGCGCGATAGGGGTCGGCCACGGCAAAGGCGTTGGCGTGGGCGATGGCCGCGATCACCGCCGCGCCGGGTTGATCCGCCGCGTCAAAGACCCCAGCGGGGATCGCGACCTCGGCCCAGGCGCGCCGCCGATCGCTCAAATTACTCAAAATCCGCAGCAGCGCACGCCCCCCGCTCAACGCCTCCAGCGCAGGCGCGATCGCTTCCGCCGCCGTGTTGACCGCGTTGGCCCCCATAGCGTCGCGCACGTCAAAGAGCAGATGCACCACCAACATGGGCGCGGTCGGCGTCTCTGCCAGATAGCGCACCTCAATATCCACCGGCCCGCCGCCCAGCCGCGCGATCGTGGGGCTGGTGTTGGCGCGGCCCAGCAGATCGGACTTGGCCGCCAGGATGGCGGCCGTCGCCACGGCAGAGTCGGGTACGTCGAGCAATTGCACCTGGGCGATCATCACCGGCGGCGTGCTGCCCGTGTAAAATCCCCCGCCGGCGCGCGCCAGCTTGGCGGCGAAGCTGACCGCAGCCACCACGGACGGCTCCTCCACCACCATCGGGATCAGATAGTCGCGGCCGTTGACCAGAAAGTTGACGCCAATCCCCAGCGGCAGGTCATAGCGCCCCACCACGTTTTCGATCATCTTCTCGGCCTGCGCCGGGGTCATCCCCTCCTGCAGGACAGCTACCTCGGCGGCGTCCAGCCCGGCCCAGGCCGCGACCAGCGCCACCCGTTCCGCCAACGGCTTTTGATAGAACCCGGTCAGGCGAGAACTGCGCGTCTGCCCCATCGATCACCAGCCTCTATCAACCGGTAAAGGCTAAAAGGGCGCGGCTGAGCGGTGCGTCCATCCACTGCGGCGCGACCGCCAGCCCAATCGACAGCGCCAACACCACTACCGCCAGCCCCACGTTGAGCGGGCGCTCGCGCGGCAGGGCGCGATTGGTCAGCGGCCCATAGAGCACACGCGCCAGCCGGATATAGCCGAAGATCGCGCCGCCCGACGCCAGCAGCACCACCGCGGCAAGCTGCCAATCCAGTTCCGCCACAATCTGCAGCGCCGCCCAGTGGCCGGTGAAGCCCGCGCTCAACGGAAAGCCCGCCAACCCCAGCCCGCCCAACAAAAAGGCGGCGCTGTTCCAGGCCAGCCGGCTCCCCGCACCCTGAAGATGTTCCAAGGTCAGCCCGCCCGTATGCTGCTCTAACACCGACAGACCTGCCGCCGCGGTCAACATGCTGACTACGCGCAGCCCGAAGAGGAACAAGACCAGCGGCCAACTGCGCGGCCCCGGCACGGCCAGCACCAGCAGGATCAGCCCCCAGTCATGCAGCGCCGTATAGCCCCACAGCCGCCCAACGCGGTGCGTCCCGGCTGCGGCCAGCCCTCCCCAGACTGCGGTCGCCAGCCCCAGCCAGTTGAGCCAGATACGCAGCGGTGTAAACTCCTGAAAAAAGGGAAAGGTCGATGCGGTGCGGTACAGCAAATGGAGCAGCGCCAGTTCCAGCAGCAGGATCAATAGGGCCGTCACCACCGGCGGCGCGGATTGCGCCACAGCCGGCTGCGCGCCATGAAAGGGAACCGGCGCCAACAAGAGCAGCAGCCCCAAGGCTATCAACTGCGCGGCGGCGGCGGCGGCGCTGTTATCCTGCGGGTTGAGCGGGATCTGCTCGATATACCACGCCGCCACCAGAAAGAGGGGGAAGGCCAGCACCGAGGGGATCAGGCTGCGCAGCGGCCCTGCCGGGCTGACCAAGCGCCCGGCCTGCAAGACAAAGATGCTGAGCGCCGCCAGCGCTACCAGCACCATGGGCGTCAACAGCGGCGGAGCCAGCGGGCCGGTGATCAACAGCGCCAGCGCGATATACCCCGCCAGCAGCACCAGGGTAAACGGCACAAAGCTGCGCCCCTGGCTCAAACAGACCACGATCAGAAAAGCCGCTGCCGTCAGCAGCAAGCTGGCTACAACGATGGGGAGCGCGCCCGGCTCCAGCCGGAAGGTAAAGCCCAGCCGCGCCACCGAACCGCCCATGTCGACCCAAATGCGCCCGCCCGGCAGGATCCACATCGGCTGCGCCAGGTCGACTTGCCAGAGCAGTGCGCCCCACCCGCCCGCCAAGAGCGCGCCCGCCAGCGCCGTAGCCTGCTCCCAATAGCGCAGCAGATAGGTCAGCGCCGCCACTGCCAGCAGGCTGCCGACCAGCACCGCCGGCAGACTCACGATCAGCGGCTCGCCGTTCATGGGTGTTTGCGCGCCGGCATGGCGCGCCCTTGGGCAGAGTCAGGTCGCACACTGCCGGGCCGGCGAAAGACAGGCGCATGTCGGTGCAGCCTGCGCCACCAGCCGCGCGCCAGCCCGCCAAGCCACTCCAGTTCCGGCGCAGACGGGGCCGGGGCCGGCATGTCGCGCACGGGGTCGGGGAAAGCGATGTCGGTTAAGATCGGCGGCGCTTCGGCCACGGGCAGTTGTTCGGCCAGCACCAGATAGCCGCACGCCAGCGCGATCGCCAACTCCAGCATGCCGATCAGCGCGATCAGCGCGGGAATGCCCAACAGTACGCCCACCACAGCTTGCACCGGCACACACCACAGCAGCAACGCCACCGCATAGAAAAGCGGGTTATCGCTCAACGCCAGCATCACCAGCACGCACAGCCCCAGCCAAACAAACAAGGCCGTGACCTGCGGCGCCAGCTCGGGGATACGGATGCCGTCGCGCAGCGCCTGCCAGCCCAGAAAGATCACCACCAACACCGTGGCGCGCAGCAGGAAAGTCCCCGACTGACGCAGCGAGACGGGTTGCGGCACCTGATGGGCCGACAAGGCCAGGATCAGACAGGTCAACGCCGTGACCGCCGTCATCACCCCGGCCCACTCACCGGGGATCTGCTCCACCTGCACCGCCACTGTCGCCACCCCGACCTGCACCACAAAGAGGCCCGCCAGCGCCAGCCGCCACTCCCAAAAGAGGATCATGGCGGCCGCAATCGCGCCCACCACCATCAGGCCAAAGCCGGTGCTGAAAAAGGTCAAAATGCTCAATAGACCGCTCATGCATGTCCTTCATATCTTGATGCAGCCCGCGGCTTGCAGCCGAGTTCCCGCGCCTATTGCAGCAGCAGATAGCCCATCAAGATCGCGACCATCACCCACCCCATATACCCCGCGCCCTCGACCACGCGCAGCACATTGCCCCAACTGTCGCTGACTTGGTTGACGCTCCACCAGGATAAGCGAAACAGCCACTGCAGCCGCGTCAAGCGGCTCAGCCGTTCGGGCCACAGGCCGAGCGCAGCCCACAGCGTGGGCCGCAGCGACACCAGCCCGATCCCCAGCGCCAAGGGCAGAGACACCGCTACCCAGACGGGCCAATCGGCCACGACGTTGGGCGAGCTGCCCAACATCGGCGGGATCGCATCTTCCAGGTTCGCCAGTTCCGCCGTTGCCGCCGGGAAGAAGCCCACGATCGCCAGCGGCAGCGCCAGCGCCATCACCGCCGCCAACAGCCGCATCATCACCCCAGGGCGCAGCCTGGGGCGCTGGCTGGGCTGGTGATCGCTCCAACTGCGCAGCATGGCTGCCACCTGGATCGAAAGCGCCGCCATGATGCCGCCAAAGAGCAACAGATAGACCGGCCCGGCGCTCAACAGCCGCGCCAGCGAAGGCTGGTTCAAAAAGCCCGGGGTAAAGGGGACGCCCGCCAGCGCCAGCGCACCCACACTCACGGGGATTTGCCAGCCCCATGTCTGCCAGACCTGGTCGCCGACCAGCCAGAGCGCGCCGCCCAGGGCCAGCGCGGTCGTCGGCCAGATCAGCCCTGCCGGCCCCTGGCGAAAGGCGAGCGCCCCCGACAGCGCAGCCAGCCCCGCCGAGGTGATCAACACAAACGTGGTGTGGTTCGGCTGGTCATTGGCAGTCCACGCCGCTACCGCGCTGCCCAACAGCGACGCGATCAGGATCAAGAGAATATCGGGAGCCAGCAGAATATACTCTGCGCCCAGTTCCACCGTCCACCCCAACAGCCACAGCCCGCACAAGACCGGAACCATGTGATCCAGCAGCCGCTCAGCCACGTTGATCTGGCGCGAATCGGAAGGCAGCAGCCACAGATGAAAGGGATAGATCCCCGCCCGGATCAGCGCGGCCAACAGCATCAGCCCCACCGTCTCCGGCGGAAGCTGCCCCCCTTGCAGCGGCTGGCTGGGGCCTGTCGGCCCGGCGGGCAGCAGCCCCACCAAGAGCAGCAGCGCGCCCAACAGGCTCAACCCCTTGGCCTGGTGCTGCGGTGAGTTCAACGCGTGTTCATCGCTGACCAAGTTGTCGGGCCGCACGGCCCCACGCACCAGCGTGAACAAATCCAACACTACCCAGGTGAGCATGGCGGTGAGGACATTGCCGCTGCCCACAAAGAGCAGCCCTGCGGCCAATACGCCCAGGTGGATCGCCAACGACGAATGGACGCGGCGCGCGCGCATCTCGCTCACCGGCGGCGGGCTGTTGAGGTCGAGCAGGATGCCCACGCCGCCCAGCAGCAGGATCAGACCGGAGATATACCAGTTCCAGCCGTCTCCCACCCAGAGCAGGTTCGTGCCATATTGCAGCGGCGGTTGCCAGGGCCGGCTATAGATCGGGACAACCGGCTCGGCGCGCAGCCCCAGAAAGAGCCACACGGCGGCTGTCACAAAAAAGAGCGCCAACCCAGTCAACCAGCCGGGCCGGCGCATCCAGCGCCCAACACTTTCGACCACAATGGCGCCGATCAGCAGCGCCACCGCCGGCCCTACCGGCGAGACAAGGAGTTGCAGAACAGTGATCACAGTGCGCCATTGTAGCACAGCCGCCCGGCGCTCACAAGCCGATAGCGGCGTGACGCCGCCAACTCCAACATCTTATGTCAATGTTCCGCGCATCACCATCACTGCCTGCCCGCCGAGGATCACGCGGTCGCCTACCGGCCGCACACGCACCATCCCCCCGCGCGGCGATGCCTGATAGCCGGTCATCTCGCCCTTGCCCAGTTTCTCCGCCCAATAGGGAGCCAGACAGCAGTGGGCCGACCCGGTGACCGGGTCCTCGTCGATCCCGGACGCGGGCGCAAAGAAGCGCGAGATAAAGTCATACCTGCTCCCCAAACTGCGGCTGGTCACGATCACGCCGCGCACCGGCAGCGCGCCCAGGGCACGGTAATCGGGCTGCGCCTGGCGCACCTCCTCCTCGCGCGCCACCTCCACCAAATAATCAAACGCGTTGCGCCCCACATAGACCGGCGTGATGCCAAGCGCCTCAATCAAACCCGGCGCAGACGGCTCTGCCGCGGCAGGCGCTGCCGGGAAGTTCAGCTCGATCCAGCCATCGATATGGCGCGCCGTCAGCAGACCGCTGCGCGTGTGAAAACGTGCCTCCTCGGATGTCCACAGATAGCCGGTCGCCCACAACACATGCGCGCTCGCCAGCGTGGCATGCCCGCACAAATCCACTTCAACCGTGGGCGTGAACCAGCGCAGCCGAAAACCGTCGTCCTCGCGATACAAAAAAGCCGTCTCCGACAGGTTCATCTCGCCCGCGACCTGCTGCATCCAGCCTTCATCCGCCGGCTGATCCAACACGCAGACCACAGCCGGGTTCCCGGCAAAGGGCCGGTCGGTAAAAGCATCGACTAGGTAGATCGGGATCTCCATACACTCTCCTTGCCGGGCTATACCCGCGCGCCGCTACCAGGCCAGCCGCAGTTCCATCTGCCCGCCGTGCTGGGCAAACGCGGCGCTGGGCTGCCCTTCGACCAGCACGCGCACGCGCTCGCCGCGGCGACAGCGGAGGTTGAGCGGACGGCGGCCCGCCGCGGCCAGGTCGCGCAGCCGCACACGGGCGCGCGGCGCCGCCATATCGCCGGCATAGATCGCCAACGCTAGGTCGCCCGCTTGAGCCAGCGCCTGCTGCGCCGCCGCATCCCCCGACCAACTGACCCCCGTCAGCGTAACCGGCGCGGGCAGCGCCTTGGGCTGGTCGCCGGTGTCGAGCAGCACACGCTGCTGCAGCAGCGCCGCCAGCGCGCCCGCAAAGAGCCGCGCCTGGCCTGCCGCCGGTCCGCTCACAGACGCATCGGACCGCGCCTGTGCCGGCAAGGATAGAGAGGGCAGCGCCGACATCGGCGCATTGTGAAGCATATAGGATGTAGAAAGGCTTGCCGGCAGCGCACCGCGCGCCAGGGCCGCCCGCTTGCCGGATGGCGCGGCCATCGGGCGCATCCCTACAAACTCGTTTGACCACCCCTCCGCCAGCGCATTGGCGACCGGCACAACCTGCGTCACCGGCCGGCCCGCCTCCTGGCGCACCGCCACAAAGGCCGTTTCGCTGCTGGGGATGCCAAAGGCCAATGACTCGGCCTGGATCAGCGCCGTCAGCGCATCATGCCAGACAGTTTTGCGGTTTTCCGCATAGATGGCCTCCGCCGTGCCCGTCTGGACACCCGCCAGCGCATCCACCGCAAAGCCCAGGTCGGCCACCCGGGCCGCGATCTCCTCCGGTGACAGCGTGTAGGCGTGTATCAAATAATCCAGTTCGCCGATGCGATGCGCCGCAAAGAGCGCGGCCAGGGCGGGATAGTCGCCGGCCCTCACGCCGGCAGCGGCGATTGGCGCGCCGTCTGCCCCTTCCAGAGCCAGCGCCAGATCGGGCTGCGCGCCGCGCGGCGCGCGCCCCGCAGCCCAGACCACGCGGCCCGCGGGCAGGTCACCCAGGTCGACGGCCGCTTCGCCTGGCCGCGCCGCCAACACCCGATGTTGGACGGCGTGTACCTCACCGCGGCCCAACACCAAGCGCAGCCCGGCCAGCGCCGGCGCGGCCCAATCGGCCAGCACCGCGTCCAACGCCGTCGTGATATCTTCCTGGTCGGGGTCGCTGGTCAAAAAGCGCGCCACCCCGCCACCCCGCTCCGCCAGTTGGCGCGCCAGATAGTCGTTGGGCGCGGAATCGATACACAGAACGCTGATGCGCCGCCGCTGCGCCGCCGCAAATTCGCGCTCGGCCAACTGAAAAAGCCGGGCGTGGTCAGTCACCTGCGCGTCCGTGACGACCAACACCGCACGCGCCGCCTCCCCTGCGCCCTGGGCCAGACGCAGCGCCTGCTCCAGCGCCACGCCCAGTTCTGTGCCGCCGCTGTCGCGCCGCGCCTTGAACCAACTGAGGGCACGCTCGACCGTGGCTGCGTCGCCCGGCTGGAGTTGCGGCGCAAACCAGGCTGCCGTGTTATGAAAGACCCCCAGCGCAAACGCATCCTGGGCCGTAAGCGAGCGCAGCAACTGCTCCGTCGCCCAGTCTGCCGCCTCCCACTTTGGCCCCGACATCGAGCCGGAGTGGTCCACCAGCAGCGTGATCTCACGGCGCAGACCTGTGCCCGCGGCGCGCGGCGCTGCGATCTGCGCCAAGAAATAGAGATAGCCCGCCGCCGGGTCATTGTGCGCCAGCACATGGAGGCCGGGCCGCGCCTCGGCTTGCGGCAGCGTCCAGCGCAGCAGCAGATCGCGCTCAGGCGTCACCTCGCCCGCCGCCAACTGCACCTGAACACCTGCCTCCCCAGGCGTCATCTTCACCTCATGGAGCGTCACCCCATGGAGCGTCACCTCATGCGTCGGGCTGGCAACCGACTCCGCCCCCACCACGGTCACATCCAGCGCAAAGCGGTGGCCGGGGTCGCGCATCACGCCCAGCGGCAGTTGTTCCGATGCACGGCCCTGCGCCTCGTCCTGGCGCACATAGCGCGGGGCCAGCGTCAGCGGGGTACGCAGGCTCCAGCCCAGCCCGTCGGCCTGCGCCAACTGCACATAGCGGGTGACAACTGTCACCGGCTCGCCGGGCCGGATGCCTGCGACGCGCAGCGTAAAGGTATCCGCGCCGCCGCGCGTCGCCAGCGCCGCCTGTTTGCCCGCTTCCTTGGCTGCGGCATAGTCGGCTTCGGCCTCTGCCCGCGGTTTGAGCGATGCCGTGATCGTCACATCGCCAAAGCGCACCTCTACCCCGCGCACGGCAGCATCCCCCGGCAGCGGAAAACGATACAGCGCCTCCACCACCGCGGAGGACTGCTCGGCGCTGAAGCCAAAACGCTGCGTCAGCCTCAGGTCGGCCACCGGCCCGGTGACCGTGCCCGTCAGCTCAGTGCGCTGTAAAGGCACGAACCGGCGCGGCGCGCTGTCGGCAGTAACGATCTCCAGCACCGGGAAGCCGTCGCCGCGGCTGTTATCAAAAACGTAAGGGTTAAACATGCTCTGCACCTGCCAGACAAGGGGAATTCGCCCCCAACTCGCTTTGGGTGATTCCGCACATAGAGGGAAAGCGCCTGCCCAGACACTTCCGCTGCCGTCCATTGTAAGGCGGGGCTATCTTCACGTCAACCGCGCATCGGATCGCCCCCCTAGAACTAGCGCGCCCAGTAGATCACCGCGACCGCGGCGCCAATACCCGCCACAATCCAGCGCAGCACATTGGGCCGGATGCGTCCCGCGAGACGGCCCCCCAGCGCCCCGCCCACCAGCGCGCCCACGGCCATGACCAGCGCTGCCGGCCAAAGCACCTTGCCTGAAAAAATGAAAAAGAGCGCGGCTGCCATGTTGGTGCTAAACGCGACCCCCTGTTTCAGGGCGTTGAGGCGTGTCAGCGTATCTTCCAACACCAGCCCCAGCGTCGCCAGCACGATCACGCTCAGCCCCGCCCCAAAGTAGCCGCCATAGACTGCGGCCAGGAAGATCGGCGCAATCGCCAGCAGCGGGTGTTCGGCCACGCCGGTGTGCTGCATACGCCGCACCACCCAGGCGCGCGGTTGCGTCTGGAAAGCCAGCAGCGCCGTCGCCAGCAAGATCAGATACGGTATCAACTCGCGAAAGAGCCGTTCCTGGGTGTTGAGCAGCAGCAGCCCGCCCGTCAGCCCGCCCAGCACCGCCGTGGGCAACAGCAGCCGGAGCCGTCGCTTTTGCCCGCGCAGGTCGCCGGACTGGGCCAGCGTCGCGCCAAAGTAGCCGGGCGCAAGCGCAACCGTGTTGGTAATGTTGGCGACCACCGCCGGGATGCCGACAGCCGTGAGCATCGGAAAGCTGATCAGGGTGCCGCCCCCGGCCAGGGCATTAACCAATCCCGCGGCCAGCGCGGCGAGCGCAATCAAAGCAAAGTCGAAATGGGTCATCGAATTGTCTTTCGAGTCAGGTCTTCACCGGCGCTTGGGGCGCGCGTGCCTCATGATGCAGGGCGCTATACCGTCCCTGCTGCGCCTCGCCAAGCTTTGCGCGGAGTGGCGTACTCTTTGTATCCTTGGCGTAACACGGTCCGATCACAAACCCGCGCGGCGGGCGCGCCTTCTGATACAATGGGGCAGTTCCGGCTCTGCGTTCCCAGGAGACTGTGTTCTCAGGAGATATGGCTATGGCGTCATCACCGGCACCCACCCCATACACCATTTGGCAAGGCCAACTGGTGCGGCTGCGCGCCATCGAGCCGGAAGACGCTGCCGCCTTTTACACCTGGAACCAGGAAAGCGACACGGGCCGCTTTCTGGACTTTGTCTGGCCGCCGCAATCGCTGGCAAGCGCCAAAGATTGGGCGCAGAAGGCCGCCGTCCAGGAGGTCAAAGACGACCAGATCGCCTGCGTGGTCGAAAGCCTGGCCGGTGAATTTGCCGGCTATATCAACGCGCACACAGTGGATCGTCGCGTCGGCGCGTTTCGCTATGGCGTGGGGATACGCCCCGAATACCGTGGCCGCGGCTATGCCGCCGAAGCGATCCTCCTCTTTGTGCGCTACTTTTTCGAGGAACTGCGCTATCAGAAAGTCACGGCCACCGTCTACAGCTGCAACCCCGCATCGATCCGCCTGCATGAAAAGCTCGGCTTTCGGTTGGAAGGCCGCGTGCGCCGTGTAGTCTACACGCAGGGCCAATATTTCGACGAGCTGTACTACGGCATGACCTGCGAGGAATTCGCCGCGCAGCACGGCGACCATCTCCCCGCCAACCGGGCTGCTGTCCAGCCCAGCGACTAAGGAGCCACTATGTCATCCTTGCCTGAAATCGTCCCCGTCCGCCAACACCTAACCACCGGCCAGATCGCCGATGTCGCGGCCCATGTGCGCGGCCGGTTGCAGCGCCTGCCCCTCGCCGGCTCGATCCGGCCCGGCATGCGTGTGGCCGTGGGTGTGGGCAGCCGTGGCATCGGCTGTATCGGAACAGTCGTCACGACCCTGGTCGAAGAACTGCTGGCGCTGGGCGCGCGGCCCTATCTCGTCCCGGCCATGGGCAGCCATGGCGGCGGCGCCGCCGAGGGGCAAGCCGAGGTGTTGGTCGGCTATGGGCTGGGCAGCGCTCGCCTGGGCGTACCCATCCGCAGCAGCATGGAGACGGTGCAGATCGGCACGACGCCGGCGGGGATGCCGGTCTACTGCGACGCCAACGCCGTGCAGGCCGACGCCATCGTCGTGGTCAACCGCGTCAAACCGCACACGGCGTTTCGCAATCGCTGGGAAAGCGGGCTGTTTAAGATGCTCGCCGTGGGGCTGGGCAAGGAGCAGGGCGCGGCCACGCTGCACAGTTGGGGCATCCGCGATGCCATCCCCGCCGCGGCGCGCGTCGTGATCGCCACGCTGCCGGTCGTGGCCGCCATCGGCATCGTCGAAAACGGCCAGCACCAGCCCGCGCAGATCGAGGCGATCCCTGCGCCGGCCATCGAAGCGCGCGAGCCGGAGCTGCTCGAGGCCGCCTGGTCGCATCTGCCGCGCATCCCGCTGGAACCGCTCGACCTGCTGGTGCTGCAGGAGATCGGCAAAGACATCAGCGGCACCGGCATGGACCTCAATGTGGTCGGCATGTGGCGGCGCACAGGCGGCCCTGTCGCGCCCGATTTCCGCGCCATCGTGGCGCTCGACCTGACACCCAACAGCCACGGCAACGCCGTGGGCATCGGCTACTGCGACCTGATCCCACAGCGATTGGCGAATAAAGTCGACTGGCCCGCCACCTATACCAACTGTCTCACCGCGGGCAACTTCAACGGCGGCAAACAGCCGATCACGTTGCCCACCGACCGCGCGGCCATCAGCGCCGCCCTGCCGCGCACCGACCCCGGCCAAGCGCGGCTGGTCATCGCCCGCAACACCTTGGACCTGGGGCTGCTCTGGGTCTCGACGGCGCTCCTGCCCGACGTCGCCAATTCGTCCCAGCTAGAACCGATCGGGCCGGCTCAGCCGCTCCCCTTCGACGCCGCCGGCGCGCTCATTCTGCCGGAAGCGCTTGCAGCCACGCATGGATCGCCGTGACGCCGCTGGGGCTGATCGTCATCGGGCCAAAGAGGTGGTCCGAGCCAATATCGCCGCCGGTACGCAGCAGGTCGGTGAACTCCTGCTCGGTCAGGGTTGTGCCGGCCAGGGCGGATCCCTTGTCGGGAACGCCCTCAGCGCTGTCGCCGTGACACTCGGCACATTTGCGCGTCGCATAGAGTTCTTGGCCGCGCGCCTGCTCGGCAGTCAACGCCGCGCCCGCCGGTTCGGGCGTGCCTGCATCGGCGCTCCCCGTTTCGGCGCTCCCCGTTTCGGCGCTCTCGGTGACAGCCTCACTGCTCGCGACTTCACCGCTATCGGCCTCTGCCGGCTCAGCCTCGGTGACGACATCGCTCGGTGCGACGGTGATCATGGTCGTCGGCTGGGCAAACTGCGCGGCGGGCATGGTCGGCACGGCCGGCTCGGTGCGCCCGCCAGAGCCGCCTTGCCCTGCCTCACCGCCCCCGCGCCCACCGCAGCCGGCCAAAAGCAGAGTAACGATCACCAGCAGCCCACCGATCCCCAGAGATGTTCGTCGTCCTCGACGCATGTGCCTCCTCCTTGTCGCTTCGATTTCTTTCTGGGACATGCAGATTTGAACCTATTCGAGCAGCTTCGGGTCCAGCGCATCGCGCAGCCCGTCGCCCATAAACGAAAAGCCCAACATCGCCAGCGCGATCAAAACGGTGGGAAAGAGGGCCAGATGCCAATAGATCGGCAGATACGCTTGGCTGGTACCGACCATCTTGCCCCAACTGGCGATCGGGTCGTTGACGCCGATCCCTAGAAAGCTCAGCCCCGCCTCGCCAAAGATCGCCGCCGGAATGCCAAAGCTCACCGCCACCAACAGCGGCGACAGCGCGTTGGGCATCAGATGAGCGCGGATGATCCTGCCTTTGGAGACGCCAATGCAGCGCGCCGCTTCGACAAACTCCTTTTCGCGCAGCGAGAGCAACTGGCCGCGCGTCAAGCGCGCGATGCCGATCCAGCTTGTCACACTGAGCGCGATGATCACATTGAGCAGCCCGCCGCCCGCCACGGTGACCAGCAGGATCGCAAAGAGCAGACCGGGGAATGCGGTCATCACTTCGATCAAGCGCATGATCACAAAATCTACTTTGCTGCCCAGATAGCCGGCCAGCCCGCCCAGCGTCACGCCGATCAGCACGGCAACAGTCTGCACCGACAGCCCGACAATCATCGACGTGCGCGCACCGTAGATCAAGCGGCTGAGATAGTCACGGCCCACGTCGTCGGTCCCCAGCGGGTGCGCCGGGTCTTCAAAGGGAAACAGCCGCACCTTGGTAAAATCCACCTTGTCATACGCATAGGGCGCAATCAGGTCGGCGAAGACCGCCATAAACAGGAACGTACCGACAATACATAGCCCCACCACCGCCAGCCGGTTATGCAGGAAGCGGCGCAGCGCATCCTGCCAGAGCGTACGATAGGGGCGGTTGCTTTCCTGTAAGTGCAGCGGGACGCGCAGCGTGGGCGTGGTTGCATTGTTCATTAGACGCTCCCCTGCGAGTCCAGCCGGATGCGTGGGTCGAGCCGAGTATAGATTAAGTCTGTCGCCAAATAGGTGATGCCCCACAGCAGCGCAATCAGCAGCACCAATGCCATGATCATCGGATAATCGCGATTAAAGGTGCTGGTGACAAAAAACTTGCCCAACCCTGGAACCCGGAAGATCGTCTCGATAAAGATGCTGCCGGTCAGCAGGTTGGGGATCTCCACGCCCAGCACGGTCACCATCGGGATCATGGCGTTGCGCAGCACATGCCGCCACAGGATCGCCTGGTGGCCCAGCCCTTTGGCGCGCGCCGTGCGCACAAAATCGCTGCGGATCACGTCCAGCACGCTCGAACGGGTGTAGCGCGCGGCCACGGCCAAGGGCGCCAGCGCATAGGCCAGCACCGGCATGATCCAGTCTTTGGAAAACACGCCGGGGATCAGCCAGTTCTTTGGCTCGCTCCAGCCGCCCATCGGCAGCCAGTCCAGCCGCGCGGCAAAGATGAGCAGCAGCCACATGGCGATCACGAAATTGGGAACTGTGATCCCCAGCGTGGCGACAAAGGTCACAATCGTATCGATCCAGGTATTTTGATGATAGGCGGCATAGATGCCTAACGGGATGCCCACGCCAAAGGCCACCAAAATGGTTAAAAAACCAAGCTGAAAGGAGACCTTCCAGGTGTTCGCAATCAGTTTTGCGACAGTAGTCGTAGGCTGTTGATAGGGAATGCCAAAGTCAAAGCGCACGGCGTGGCTCATGTAGTTGAGATATTGCTGCCATACCGGCTTGTCGAGTCCATACTTGCGTAAAACATTGGCCTTGGCCGCAGGCGGCAGGGGCTGCTTCTGCTCGTCGAACGGCCCCCCTGGCACTGCATGCATCAAGGCAAAGGTGATCATCGAGACCACCGCCAACACAAAGACCAGCGAAACCAACCGCCCCAAGACATAACGGGCCATGCGCTTCTCCCCTAGATCGCTCTGGATGCCGAACAAGGAGTTGGACGGCAGATGCCGTCCAACTCCTTGTCGTCAATCATACGCCGCGGCTTGGCCGCTATTCCGATTTCGTCAGATAGATATCGCCCCAAAGCCAGTCATTGCCCCAGTGCCAGGCGGCGATGCCCTGCGAGTCGGGCGTGCGCAGCCCTTCGCCCTGGACATAGGGCTGGAAGAGATCGCCCTGCCAGCGATGGGCGATGAACGCGCCGCCCACGTCGTCCACCAAAATGCGCTCGGCGTCGCGGAACATCTGGTCACGCGCCTCCGGGTCGCCCACCATGCTGCTCGCCTCGGTCACCAGGCGGTCGAACTCGTCATTCTTCCAGGAGTGACGGCCCGTCGAGAGCCAGATGCCCAGCAGGTTGGAGGGGTCGAGGAAGTCCATGCCATAGGAGATCGCGCCCAGCGTGACCTGGGTCGGCTTGGCATTCAGCGCATCCATATAGACCTTGTAGTCCTTGTTGGAGACCTGCACCTCGACATTGAGACACTCGGAGATCGAGGCAGCTGCGGCCTGGAAGACGGCCTGCATCGCCGTGCCTTCGTTGCGCAGCCACATCTCCTGCGGCGGGAAGCCCTCGCCGTCGGGGAAGCCGGCGTCGGCTAGATGCTGTTTGGCCGCGTCACAGTCGTAGGCCTGATACTCGCTCAACGCGCCCTCGGTATCCGACGCCGGATAGCCCGGCATCAGCATCGCATGGGCGGGCATCGCCTTGATCTCGCCATAGATGTTCTTGACGATCGCATCGCGGTCGATGGCCTTGGCAAAGGCCTTGCGCACGTTGAGATCGTTAAAGGGCGGGTTGAAGGTGTCGAAGAGCAGATAGTCGGTGCGGAAGTCGCCGTAGTGGCGCAGATAGTTGGCGCTCAGCACCGGGTCGTTGAGGATGACCTCGAAATCGGCAGGGGTCAGCCACTCATAGCCGATCTGTTCGATCTCTCCATTCTGGAAGGCGGCAAAGGCCGTCGACATGTTCATATAGGTGCCGACGATCTTGCTCAGGCGCGGCTGGCGTATCCCCTTGTAGTTGGGGTTGGCGACCAGCACGACCTGCTTGCCCGGCTCCAGCGATTCGAGCATAAACGGCCCGGCCGAGACCGACGTGGCCGGATCGCTGTTGTAATAGGGGCCGTGCTCCTCCATCGCCTTCTTCGACATCACAAACGAGAACTGCATCATGGCAGGCAGCGGCGGCCAGGGCACCTCAGTGGTGATCTCCAGCGTCAGGTCGTCTACCGCCCTGACGCCCAATTCCTCCAGCGGGACCTCTCCGGCGATCGCCTCGTTCCAGTTCTTGAGCACCCCGGCATAGAACCAAGCGAAGTCCCAGGCGTGTTCAGGGTCGGCGGCATAGCGGAAAGTGGCTTCCCAGTCATAGGCGGTCAGCGGCGTGCCGTCCGACCACTGCAGGCCGGGCTTGATGTGGAAAGTCCAGGTCAGCCCATCCTCCGAGACTTCCCAGCTTTCCGCCGAATTGGGGATGACGTTGAAGTCCTTGTCCAGGTTGACCAACTGGTCTTGGAAGAGGTCACTGCCGCAGAAGCGCTGATAGACCGCCACCACAAAGTCAAAGGTGGTATGGTTGCCTGTGATGTCGCACGCCACATGATAGACCTGCTCGTCATAGGGTCGTGCGTCGTCGGGCAGCTTGTCGCCGTAGACTGTGGTCATCGGGTCGGCAGGGGCCGCCGCTTCTTCTTGCGCAGCAGGCGTCTCTGCCGCCGCCTCTTCCGCCGGAGCGGCTTCTTCGGCAGCCGGCTCAGTGGCCGCCGCAGCGGGTTGCTCGGCGGCAGGGGCAGCCGCCGGCGCGGGACAGCCGGCGAGCGCCATAGCCAGGACAAGCAGCACCGCGATCACGGTGAACTTGCTCCAAGGTGAGGGAGAGTGCATTGCAGGTTTCAAGGGTTCCTCCTGTAAATTGAGTGGCGAAATCGGACGTACAGCAGAGAGCCGGCAGCGGGCGCTACCGGCCGCGTCAGAAAACGACTAGGACATACCATCGAACAAACCTTGGAAGCCGGACAGTGAATTGGGCGGTAACATTCTAAACAAAGTCGCTTGAGTGCGCAAACAGGCAAAAACCGCCAGGCGCATTTCAGGTTAGGGGCGGGTTTGTCATTCCGAGACTCCTGTCGAGGAGTCTCTCTGCTCCGGTGCTGCGCACCACTGTGTGGGCAGGGTGACAGGCACGCACGCCCCCACTGTGAAATGAACCCAAAACCACCCAGGGGAGTCTAGCCGCGCCGCTGGCCGCGGCTACTCGTCTGCACGCAAAGTCAGCGATGTCATAAAGCCGCCGTCCACGCGCAGCGTGCTGCCGGTCACATAATCGGCGGCGTCACTCGCCAAGTAGAGCGCGGCCTGCCCGATGTCCTCGGCGGTCCCCAGCCGCTTCCAGGGCATACGCTTGGCCCCCTCGCGGATCTCCTCCTCGGTCGCAAAGGCCCGCTCGCCCGGCGTGTCGATCCAGCCGGGGTTGATCACGTTGACGTTGATGCGATATGGGGAGAGTTCGCCCGCCATGGTGCGGACAAGATGGTTGACCGCGGCCTTCGCCATGTTATAGGCCGCCGAGTTGGGAAAGCCCAACTCCTGGTGAATCGAGCTGATCACGATGATCTTGCCCGCACTGCGTGTGCCTTGCGGCGTCTGTTTCACCATCTGTTGGGCGGCAAACTGGCAGGTATGAAAGACGCCAAACTGGGTGACCTCCAGCGTGCGCAGCACATTTTCCCATTTGGCTTCGACCACCGGCTCGCGGATCGAAAAGGCGGCGTTCGCCACCGCAATATCCAGCCGGCCAAACTGCTCGACCGCGGCGGCAAACATGCGCGCCTGGGCAGCGCGGTCGGCCACATCCGCCTGAAAGACCAGGGCGCGGCCCCCATGCGCCTCGACGTTGGCCGCGACCTGGGCAGCCTCGTCGGCGTGGCTGCGATAGTTGACCACCACATCGGCCCCGGCCGCGGCCAACGCTTCGGCAATGCCGCGGCCGATCCCGCGCGACGCGCCGGTGACAAGGGCGACTCTTCCTTTTAACGGCTGTCCCTCTAGCTGCGGCACAGATTACTCCTTCTGCTTGCGTGAGTATGCCTGATTGGACGCATCGCCCGGCTATCCTTCGTCGGGCCGCGGCAGCCGATCTACCGCCGGCGGCAGCTCGGGAAATAGTTTGTGCGGCTCCAGTTGATACCAATAGGCAGTGCTGGAGATGTCGTCGGCGCGGTTGTTGTTGTGACGTTGCGAATTCGAGCGAGTTCGCCCAGCGGGCTACCTTTGAAAACGCTCATCGTAGGCTTCTCCTAGATCACTTCCAGATATTCGAAGGTGGGCAGGGTCGGGAATGACGCATGCGGTTCAAGCTGATACCAGAACGCCGTCGAGGCGATGTCGTCCTGCAGCGCCAGATAGCGGCCTTTGCCTTCCAGCGGCATACGCCAGCCCAGCGCCTGCATCGTCACGCGCAAATCCTGTTGGAACCGGACCGGGTCCATGATGTGCCAACGGTACAGCCCAAACCGGGTATTTGCCTTGTTCAGCCCATCAGGGCGGAGCGCCTGGGGCATCCCGGAGAAGGGCGAGGTGAATTCACCATAGCGGCCCGGCGGCTGCTCAAAGCCCCACGCGCCGCCAAAATAGTCCTCGGTCCCCGTGCCGCAGATGGTGGGAAAATCCGTATCGCCGTCGATATAAAACTTGATCTCCCCTTCCCCCCACCAGAGATTGTTGTTAGCGCCCCAGGCCATATAGACGCCCACAAAATGCCCATAGCCCGCTACGCCGTCCAAAATCGTATAGACCTGTTTATAGGGCAGCGGGTTCTGGCGGCGGAACTGGGCGTGAAAATAGGCCCGGTCTTCTTCCACCTCTGTCAGTGTGTAATTGATCTGATAAAAGAAGCCTTGAATCGCGTCGGGGATCAGGTTTTCGACCGTGATCTTGGCATGGCCGCGGAAGGGCATCTCCCAGTAGCAGTTAAAGCCGCCCGCCGGGTTGACCGCCACCGGCAGCGAGCGCACATCGGCCCGCTCCCCCCATCCCATGCAGAAGAAGTCCCCCAGCGGCGCCTCCACCGACGGCGCTTCTTCGCCATCCCAATAGATGCGTAACACCAGGGCGCGCCAGTATTTGGGGTGAACGGTAAACCACATGTGCTGGATTGCGCCCGGGCCGGCGATGTCGGCCAGCGTCACGCTGCTGCTGCCGGCGACGGTGATGCAGGGTGACACCTTCCAGCCTACGCCCAGTTCACGGGCCGCGTCTTGGCCGGCGCCTTCGGTGGCCATGCCGCCCTTGCCTTTTTCACCGGTGAAATTCTCGGCGCTGATCGACCGGGTCTGTGCAGGAGAGACGCGCGACAGCGTGCCCAGGTTCAGACCTAGCCCGTTAAACATATATGCCATGATCATTCTCCAAGGTGATGGATAAAGAGTGATGGGTGTGCGGGTCGGTTTACTGCGCTGCCGGCGCGCCAACCGGCTGATAGTCGGTCAGCTTGAAGCATAGCACTTCACGGTGGTCCGCCGTGTGGACGCGCGGAGGCGGCGTTGTCCGGCAGATGGGCTGGGCATAGGGGCAGCGCGCCGCGAACTTGCAGCCCGCATAGCCATACTCTTTAGTCTCCAGATCGGGCAGCCGTACGACTTCGCCCCATTTGACGCCGATCTTCGCCACCGAGTCGAGCAGCAGTTCGGTATAGGGGTGGGCCGGCTCGCGCAGAATCTTGCTCGACGGCCCATATTCCACAATGTTGCCGCGATACATGATCGCGATCAGGTCGCTGACATAATAGGCGGTCGAAAGGTCATGCGTGATATAGAGAATGTTGACCTTGAACTCATCGCGCAGCGCCTTGAACAGATTCACTACGTTCATACGCAGCGAGGCGTCGATCATGCTCACCGGCTCGTCGGCGACCAGTAGCTCGGGGTTGGGGATCATGGCGCGCGCCACCGAGACACGCTGCAACTCCCCACCCGAAAACTGGTTAGGGTAACGCCCAATCACCCTCTCCGCCGAAAGCCCTACATTGCGCAGCGCCCGATCTACGGCCTGATGGGCCGCTTCCTTGGCGCGCGCCCCCAAGATGTTGCGCGCGGTCTCAAACAGATAGGTGTCCACGGTCTTGCGATAGCTAAAGCTCTCGAACGGATTCTGGAAGATCGGCTGTACTCTGCGCCGAAACCCCTTCATCTGCGCCCGGCTAAGGCGGCCCGATGTGCTCATGCCGTCAATCACAATCTCGCCGTGGGTGGGCCGAATCAAGCGCATCACCATGCGCGCCAAGGTGGTCTTGCCCGACCCGGATTCACCCACAATGCTGAGGATGTTGGGCTTTCCCTTGCTCAGGGTCATATTGATATGATCGACGGCGGCGAGCTTGGTTGCGCCGAGCAGCCCGCCGGTGCGATAAATCTTGCTTACGTCTCTGATCTCAAGAAACAACTCACTCATAAGGTTGCAGTTCCTTCTGCGCTGTACACAGCCATCAAGCCAGGCTCCCGTTTCAGGCAGGCCACAAAATGACCAGGCTCAAGCTCGATCAATTCCGGCAGCACTTCCCGGCAGCGCGCGTCGGCCAGAGGGCAGCGCGCCGCAAACCGGCAGCCGCTGGGCGGGTCAAGCAGGCTGGGCGGATATCCGCTGATCCCGGTGCGTTGCGTATCGTCGCCCAACCGTGGCAGCGAGTTGATCAACATCTCCGTATAGGGGTGCTGTGGACGCGCAAAGAGTGTCGGGGTATCGGCGATTTCCACCACCTTGCCCGCATACATGATCACCATACGGTCGGTGATCTGGTAGTGGACCCCCATATCATGCGAGACCATAACAAATGTGTTCTGCAATCGCTTCTGCAACTGGACCAACATGGTCAGGATGCCACGCTGCACGACCACATCCAGCGCGGTCGTCGGTTCGTCAGCCAAAATAAAGCGCGGCTGCACAAAGGTCGCCAGCGCCACAATGACCCGCTGGCGCATACCGCCGCTCAACTGATGGGGATACATGTTCAGCACATACGCGGGCAGATCCAACTCCTGGAGATAGGCGGCCACCTCCTCAAGCAGCATCTGCTTCCCGCGTGCGCGCAACTCGTCAGATGGCAAAGAATCCAAAAACTGGTGTTTGATCCGCACCACTGGGTTTAGCACGCTCATCGAAGCCTGCGGGATATAGGAAAGATAGCGCCACCAATAATGGCGGAACTCCGGCCCAGGGATCACGCGCTCCTGCCCTGCCTCGTCCACCTCCATTTCGATCGAGCCGCCGGCAACATACATGGGGACCTCGACGTTGCCGTAGATGCCTTTCATCAACGTCGATTTGCCGCAGCCCGATTCCCCCGCGATGCCGATGATCTCTCCATCATAGATGTCGAACGAGACATCTTCGACGGCCTTCACCGTCCCTTGAACGGTGGTGTAATAGGCGCTGTAATTTCGAATACGGATCATTGACGGCCTCTTCTCGTCGCGAAGTAGTCAGACCACCCAGTGGAGACCAAAAACAACCCGATAAAGAGCAGCATGATCGAGATGATGGGCGAGAGAATCCACAGCCATTGTTCCAGCAGCAGCGCTTGATGCTGCATAGCCCAGTAGATCATGGTGCCCAAGGTGGCATCCTTCAGGCTGGAAAGGCCGATGATCGCCAGCCCTGATTCGGCGGAGATCGCCACCAAAACAGTATTAATAAAATTGGCCAGCGCCCACCCCAACATAAAGGGCATGATCTCCACCAGCACGATCTTGAGCGTGCCCTCGCCCGAAGCCTGGGCGACATTGATAAATTCACGCTCGCGCAGGCTGAGCGACATGGCACGCGCCTGCCGCCCCGGCCAAGGCCAGTTGAAAAAGACAAGCACACCGGCAATGATCAACAACGATGTGCTGCCACTGAGCAGTGCAGACATCAGGATAAGGATCGGCAGCGAAGGCACGGCAATCACCGTGTCCATCGCGGTAGTCAACACGCGGTCTGTAAACCCTCCCAAAAAGCCGGAGAGCATGCCGATCAGAACCCCGATAAATGTCGCCAACGCCGACACCAACAATCCCAACCACAGCGAATTGCGAATGGACCAGGAGAGCAGCCAAAAGATATCTTGCCCGAGGTTGTTCGTCCCCATGATGTGCTGCCGGCTTGGAGGCAGATTACGGAAATAGGTGTTCCACGCTGTGGGGTCCTCTGGCGCAAAGAACGGCACAATCAACCCCATGATCAGAAATGTACCGACGATTATAATCCCGACGACTAAACGGGGTTTGACGAGTCTCATCGTGACCTCAACCAGAGAGCGCATCGGCAAGCGTACCGGCAAGCACGCCGAAACAGCAGCGGGGCCTACAGCTATTTATGCCGAATGCGCGGGTCAATAAACGGATAGATCAGATCCATGACAAGGGTTGCCGTAGCGACCGCGATGATAGAAATGCTGATCGTGCCAAGCATCAGATTATAGTCGGAGCTAAGAATGGCTCGGTAGATCAAGGAACCAACGCCCGGATAGCCAAAGAGGATCTCGGTGATCAATGACCCGCCGAAAACGCCGCCCACGCTCAGGCCAAGCACGGTGATCTGAGGCAAGATCGCGGCGCGTGCCACATAGCCCAACATCACCTTGCGGTCCTTGACCCCCCGAAAGCGTGCATATTGGACAAAGTCTTCCTCCTTGATATCGATCGCCATGGCTTTCATGCTGATGATCCACCAACCCAAGCCGACCATAACGATCGACATCAACGGCAAAAACGAGTTGTAGACCACGCTCCGAAACCACGGCCAAGTCCCCGACTGGCCGTGTACCTGAAAGACAAAGGGAAACACAGGCCAAATATACGCAAAAAGAATGACCAAAACCAGAGCCAGGATGTAGTAAGGGATAGGGTAGACGATCATGGCCCCGGTTTCGATGGCCTTGGACGTGAATCTACGGTTGTGGTATCCGGCCAATAGCCCGATCAGATTGCCCAAGCTCCAGCTAATGACCAACGCCGTCAGCATCAGAGCGAGCGACCACGGCAGGGATCGAGCGATCAACTCGCTGACGGGTGCAGGGTAAAAAGAAAGCGACGGGCCAAAATCTTGAGTCAGGATCACACGCTTGAGAAACGCAGTGTACTGCTCCCAGAGTGTCCCCTCAAGGCCAAACATCTGGCTCAAGTTCTCGCGCATCTTTTGCACCAAAAGGGGATCCATGGTCTGGCCTTGCGACATCAGCCGCGCCATCACGCTTTCAACAGGGTTCCCCGGTATGAAGCGAGGAATAAAAAAGACAATCGTGACGCCAGTCCATATCACCAGGATATAGGTAAAGAGCCGAGATAGGAGAAACTTCAGAAATTCCATGATGTGTCACTCTCTAACCAGGGCCGGTCCGCCTCTGCTGCAACGCAGTGTCCAGGCTGTGTGCATCCACGCCATAGCGGCGCTTGCAGCGTAGAGACGCCGTCTAGATCGCCAGTCACCGTCACTATCGCTGCGAAGCGCCTACAGAGAAGCGGGGCAGCAGAAATCGCCATTCTAGGCCGGCGGATAGGCCGCAGATCGATCAGCCCGGACCTATCGGCTAAGATAGCTCTGAGAGGGCGAGCGAATAGACGCAAACACGGCGGATACGACGCATCCAGCATAGATAACGGCATCTTTCGCAGGAAGATAGCGCATGAACTCATTGCTCCTGCGAAAGATGCCGGCGGCCTATCGAGCCAACTCAATTCGATTGGTCCAAACTATTCGACAGGCTTGATCTGAGCCACGATGTACTTAAAGTTGGACCACCACCACCAGGGGCCTTCATAGTAGTTGTCGGCGCTGGGATAGTTGGTCCAATAGGTCTGATTGACGGGCACGAACTTGGACGTGCCAAACATGGGAATCCAGTGCATCTCCAGCGCCATCTGCATCAGGAGATCTTTGCTGAGTTCCACATTCTTCGGATCGTCCGAGGTGATCTGTTCCAGTTGATCAAAGATCTCTGCCAGTTTATCGCTGGCATGGCGGTTGACGTTGCCAGGGGCTGGTTCGCCGGTGGGCACGATAAACTTCTGATGCCAGCCGCTCAGGTTCGGGTAGATGTCGGGACCAATGGCGCAGCCAGGCCAATAGGAACCGGCTTCGAACTCACCCGTACTTTGCGCCGTCCAGAACGTGCCACCGGTCATCGGGCTGGCCGAAGCGTCGATGCCAAACTTGGTCCACGAGTCGGCCACCGCAAAGGCCAGACGGCCTGACTGCACCTCCCAGTCGGAAGGAGCGTTGATCGAAATCTTCCAGGGCGTGCCATCAGGCAGCAACCACTTGCCGTTGGCATCGCGCGTGAAGCCGACCTCTTCGAGCAGCTTGGCGGCTTCCTCGACATCATACTTCCACCAGCCTACGCCAAAGAGATCGATCAGCGCCGCTTCGTCAGTAGGCAGGTCGCCACCCACCCCCTGCTCGTTGAAGACCTGCGCCATATCTTTGGCAAAGTTGGGGTCAAAGGGCGCATAGCCGTCGGGCAGGGTCATCGCCTTCAATTTCTCTACCAGCGGCTTATGATAGGTATTCTGCACCGCCGCCACAGGCGGGACCCCCAGCGGCGACACGCGCAGCATGCCGGCAAAGGTGCCCAACGACACATTCTTGATGTCAGTGGCCAAGGCCAATGCCCAGCGCACCTGCCACTGGTCATAGGGGGAGCGCGAGTTGTTGAAAGAGATACCGCGTTCGCATGGGTCGTCGAAGTCGGCATAGGGGAAGCCGGCGTGCCAGGCGCGCGTAGCCGGGCTTTTTTGCGTCAGCACAGTCATGGACTCGGGCGTAATATCCTGGAGAATATCGACGTCGTTATTGATCATCGCCAAGATGCGCTTCTCTTCAGTGCCGACGAAGTTCCACAGCAGGTATTTGGGGCCGGCAGCATTGAGCACTTGGCCGACGCTGGTGCGCTCCCAATCCTCGCGCTGTTCCCACAGCGTCCAGTTGCCGTTGGAATCGTAATCCTTGAACTTATATTGGCCAATGCAGGTGGGCGGGAAGAAAGTAAAGGTTGCCGGGTCTTCCTTTTCCCAGATATGTTTGGGCATAGGATAGAGCCGGTTGCCCCAGATGGTTACGCCCAAATCCTTGGAAATGCGCGGTTGGGGCCGTGTCGTATTCAGAACCAAGGTGTATTTGTCCTTGACCTCGACACTGTCGATGTAGTCCACAGCCCAGCCGTTGATCGCAAGCTCTTCTGTCTCCAGCCACATGTTGAGCGTATAGGCTACGTCGTCGGCGGTGAACTCGACGCCGTCATCCCAGTAAATGCCCTCACGCAGCTTGATCTCCCAACTGGTGTAGTCGTCGTTGAGGGACGTAGGAAGCTCAGCCGCCAGCGAGCCATACTGTTCGCCAGTGGTGGTATCGATCTCCCATAGATGATCTGTGCAGATCTCATGAAAGCCGCGGCCTGCATCCACACCTGGGGTATAGATATTGAAATTCTCGGGCCGCTCGAGTGAGCCATTCAGTTGATCGACGATCAACGTTTCGTTGCGTGGGGTGTCAAGAAATGTACTCTCAGCAGCCGCGGATTCGCCGCCGGTCTCACCGCCCACCACACCGCCGCCTGCAGCCGGCGGCTGGGCAGCTCCCGCACAAGCGGCCAATACCATGGAGAACAACACCAAAATCGTTATCACAACGTAGGATTTTGTGCGCATTCCTCTTTCTCCAGTTTGATCGATGGCTTCAGTTTGATCGAGTTTGATCGATAGTCATGATCGTCTTGATATACATGATATACATGCGGTGACAGTCTGAACGGGCGTTGATAGCGCCGAGGCTCACCTCCTTTCTTAATCGCCTTCCTGATCGCGATGACGGCTACACCGTGAATTGGGGTTCAAATGAGGATGTGCGCCGGCATATCCTCTGTGGATGAGGGTAAGGGCGAATGCTCTCTGGTCGACCAAGCGCAGCCTATCCTCCGAAGGGGAACCGCAGAACGGCTTGATTGGAAGCTATGTTACAGAACAAAAGCTAGACATTACCCTAGCGTAAGATTTTTGATCTGTCAAACTGCTTTTGTGAATCCCCACGGTAAGCCCCCGGCTTACGGAGGGCTTTCCACCGCGCCTAAGTTGGCGTGCGCGGCGCGGCTGTGCTACACTGCTACGCAGGCCAAACACCAGCATCCGTGCGGGCTGGTGTTTTCCTTTTGCCCTGTCTCGACCGGTCTCCCCGGCCTATTACCTGTCACAGCCGCAATGATCACAGCCGGAATTGTCACAGCCAAAGGATCGCTTCAAGATGGAATCTGCTCAGACCGCGCCCCCTCCGCCCTTGGCCGGGTTAGCCGGTCAATTTTTGCTCGACCCGGAGATCACCTTTCTCAACCACGGAAGCTTTGGCGCCTGTCCTAAACCGGTCTTTGAGACCTATCAGGAATGGCAGCGCAAACTCGAGCGCGACCCGGTCGACTTTATTGGCCGGCATGTCCCTGACCTCCTAGCCGAGGCGCGCGCCGCCACGGGCGCGTTTGTGGGCGCACCCGCCGACAAGTTGGTCTTTGTGCCCAACGCCACCTATGGCATCAACGTCGTCGCACGTTCGCTCAAGCTGCAGCCGGGCGACGAAATCCTGACCACCGACCACGAATACGGCGCAGTCAACAACACCTGGCGCTTCAACTGGGAAGCACGCGGCGTGCGCTACATCAACCGGCCGATCCCCCTGCCCCTGACCAGCCCTGAAGAGTTTGTCGAACGGCTGTGGCAAGGCGTCACCCCGCGCACACGCGTGATCACGCTCTCGCATATCACCTCGCCCACCGCGCTGATCTTCCCCGTCGAGCTGGTCTGCCGCCGGGCGCGGCAAGAGGGCATCCTCACCGTCATCGACGGCGCGCACGCTCCCGGCCAAATTGACCTGAACCTCGAAGCCATGGGCGTGGACTACTACACAGGCAACGCCCACAAATGGCTCTGCGCCCCCAAAGGGTCGGCCATTCTCTATGCCGCCGACGGTCATGACACCCTGCTGGAGCCGCTCGTCGTCTCGCATGGCTGGAGCAGCGGGCGCAGCGGTTCGCGCTTCCTCGACTATTTCAGTTGGACCGGGACCATGGACCCGTCGGCCTATCTCAGCGTCCCCGCCGCCATCCATTTTATGCAAGAACACAACTGGCCTGCCGTGCGCGCCGCCTGCCATCAACTGGCAAGCGAGACCCGCGCCCGCATCAATTCGCTCACCGGGCTAGACGCCGTCGCACCTGATTCCACCGCCTGGTATTCCCAGATGTTCACTGCCCGCCTGCCTCTGGCCGCGGTCGAGGGCATGCGCGACCGGCTGTGGACTGACTTCGGCATCGAAGTGCCGGTCTTTGCCTGGAACGACCAGGGCTTGATCCGTGTCTCCGTCCAGGCCTACAACACCCCGGCGCATATGGACCACCTGCTGGACGCCCTGAAAACACTCCTTTGACAAGCGAAAAAAACGTGATAGGGTAGTAGATGTGATAGGGTAGTCAATTTCTGTTCTGCGGCCGATTCGCATCGCGCCCTTCCCGCGCAGACACATGGCCGGCTCTGACAAGTTCCGCCATCCGGCCATTGGGTCTCGCTCGAACGTTTCATATCCCCATCGGTTCACGTTTGAGAAAGGAGCCGTCGTATGTCGCGTGGTTTCTTCCGTCCCCTCCTGGCCTGCGTTGCGCTGCTGATCCTGCTCCTCGCCGCCTGTACACCCCCTGCGCCGGTAGAGTCCCCCGCCGCCGAAGAGGGTCAGGCCGAGGCCCCTGCTGAAAGCGCCGCCTCCGCAGAAAGCGCAGCCCCTGCCGCCGGTGATGAACAAGTTCTGCGCGTCTGGATCACCTGGGGCGATAACCCGGCCCAACTCCAAGAACTGTTTGACCGCTACACCGAACAAACCGGCATCCGCGTCGAAGTCACCGCGCCCATGGAAACCGACAAGGTCATCGCCGGGCTGTCCGGCAATGAAGGCCCCGACATTCAGATCACCGGCGGGGCCGACTCGGTCGGCACCTGGGCGCGCGAAGGGCTGATCACGCCGCTGGACGATTTCCTCCAAGGCGGCAAAATCGACCGGGAAGATATGTCCGACGCCGCCGAGGGCCAGTGTATCTACCAGGGCAAGGTTTACTGTCTGCCCTGGGGCACCGATACCTACGCGCTCTTCTGGAACAAGGACCTCTTTGAGGAAGCCGGGCTGGACCCGGAGACGCCGCCTCAGACCCTGGAAGAACTGGCCGAGTTTGCCAAACAGTTGACCAAGGTCGACGACAGCGGTCAGATCACCCAGATCGGCTTTATCCCCAACTTCTCCTGGTCCCATCTGGCCCAATATGTCGTGATGTTTGGCGGCTACTGGTACAACGAGGACGGCGCCCAGCTACAGTTGACCTCACAGCCCGTGGTCGATGCGCTCAAGTGGGAGCAGCAGTTCTACTGCGGCGACAACAACCCGGACGAAGTCGCACGCTTGCTGGCCGCGGCCTCCAGCGATTACACCTCGCCCGACACCGGCTTCTACGGCGGCCAGATCGCCATGCAGGTCGAAGGCGAATGGCAGCCGGGGCCAAACTTCATCCAACAGTTCAAACCTGAATTGTTCTACGGCGTCGCCCCCTTCCCGCCGCCCGCCTCTAACCCTGAGCGTGCCAACACCAATATCGTCGCCGGCACTGTCGCCTTCATCCCGGCCAATGTCGCGGACAAGGAAGCGGCCTTTGACCTGTTGGCCTGGATGATGTCGCCGGAGATCGTAGCCGACGAGATGGTCGCCAATTTCAACTTGCCCACCAGCAAACAGGCCGCCGAGGATCCGCGCTTCCAGGAGAACGAGAAGTTTGTCACCTTTATCAACTTGATGAACGATCCCAACGCCAAGTCGCCGATCTTCTCGCCGATCAACGCCGAAGTGGATACGGCATTGGCCCAGATCGAGGAGAAGATCTTCCTTGAGTGCGCCGACCCGCTGCCGCTGCTGGAAGAGGCCCAAGCCCAACTCCAGCCCCAGCTCGACGCCGCGCTCGCCGACTGATCGCCGGCACATCCTTGGTCTCTGTACCGCTAGACGATGGGGGCGGCTATCGCCGGCAGCCGCCCCCTAGCGCCGTCCCCGTTCCACAGGAGCAACTCTATGGCTGTCCAGAGCGCCACGCCCACGGCGCGACCTCGCCGCCGTGGGTGGAGCAAACAGACCCGCCGCAACCTGGTCACCGGCCTGGGCTTTATCTCGATCTGGGTGGTGGGCTTCTTCGTCTTCAACCTCTATCCCATGCTCGCTTCGTTCTACTTCAGCTTCACCGAACACCATATCCGCCAGCCCAGCGAATGGATCGGGCTGGCGAACTATGCCGGGCTGATGCGCGACGAACTCTTCTGGCGCTCGCTCTACAACACAGCCTATATGGTGCTGCTGGGGGTGCCGCTCGGCCTGTTGGTCTCGTTTGTCTGCGCCCTCCTGCTCAACATCAAAGTGCGCGGACAGAGCATCTACCGGGTGGTCTATTTCCTGCCCTCGATTGTGCCGGTCGTCGCCGCCACTATGCTCTGGGTCTGGATCCTCAACCCCACCAGTGGACTGCTCAACAGCCTGCTGGCTCAGATCGGCATCCGCGGACCCAACTGGACGGGCGACCCGCTCTGGGCCAAACCTGCGCTGATCATGCTGGGGCTGTGGGGCATGGGCAACACGATCGTCATTTACCTGGCCGGTCTGCAGGACATCCCGCAGACGCTCGTCGAGGCGTCGGAGTTGGACGGGGCAAGCTGGTGGCAGCGGCTGTGGGCCGTCACCATCCCGCTGATCTCGCCCATCACCCTCTTTAACCTGATTATCGGCGTCATCGCCGCCTTCCAATACTTCGCCCAAGCCTACATCCTCGACGCCGCCGCCGGCCCCAACGACGACACCCTGGGCGCGCCCCTCAATTCGACACTCTTCTACAGCATCTATCTCTATCAGCAGGCCTTTATCTATCTCAAGATGGGCGTCGCCTCCGCCCAAGCCTGGATCCTCTTCCTGATCATCATGGCCTGCACGATCTTCCTGATCCGCTCATCCGAGCGTTGGACCTATTACGAGGGAGGCTGATCCATGGCCGAGATCGCCGTTCCGCCCAGCTCCGCTGCTCACACCCGCACTTCCATCCGCACGCGCGCTCTACGCCGAACCGCGGGCCGGTTCGCCTCGCATCTGGTGATCATCGGCGTGGGTCTCTTCTTTGTCGTGCCGTTTCTGTGGATGTTCTCGACCTCGCTCAAGTCCAACCAGGACATCTCGCGCGTGCCGCCCAACTTCCTGCCCCACGATAACCGCACCGTCACCGTCGACGGAGCCGAACTGCCGGTCTACCGGGTCGAGATCGGCGGCCGGCAGCAGGAGTTGGCGCTGGTCAAAATCGCCGAAGGCTATGGTACCTTTCTAGACCCGGCCAACCCCAGCGCCGAGGCCCAGGAGATCCGCATGAAATATGCCGAGCCGGTGCTTCGGGTCGGGCTGCGCTGGGGAAACTATGCCGACGCCATCCGCACCGCCCATCGCCCCAGCCTGGGCGTGAGCTTTTGGACCTATGTCCAGAACAGCAGCATCATCGCCGTCTTGTCGATCATCGGCACACTGCTTTCATGCAGTCTGGCCGCCTATGGCTTTGCGCGCGTGCGCTGGCCGGGCCGCGATCTCGTCTTTTTCCTGGTCTTAGCCACGCTGATGCTGCCCTTCCAGGTCACGATGATCCCGCTCTATCTCTTCTTTACCGGCACGCTGGGCTGGGGCAATACCTTTCTGCCCTTGGTCGTGCCCACCTTCTTCGGCAACGCCTTCGATATTTTCTTGCTGCGTCAGTTCTTCCGCACCATCCCCGAAGAACTGGCCGACGCCGCGCGCGTCGACGGCGCGTCCGAACTGCGCATCTTCTGGAATGTTATGCTGCCGCTCTCGGTGCCGGTGCTGGCGACCATCACCGTCTTCACCTTCCTCTGGGCCTGGAACGACTTTCAGGGGCCGCTGATCTATCTGACCGACCCGCGCCGCTTCACCATGGCCCTGGGGTTAAAGGACTATCAGCAGCAGCATTCGGTCTCGTGGAACCAGTTGATGGCCGCGGCGACGATGTTCACCGTGCCCATCGTCGTACTCTTCTTCTTTGCCCAGCGCACTTTTATTCAGGGGGTCAAACTCACCGGTCTCAAAGGCTAAAACCGGGCAACCGCATTCACACGGATGAGCGCGTGATCTGGCTCACATGGAAGTAAAAATGGATCATGGGGAAGCGGAAGATCTCGGCCATGGTCATATAGTCACGGAACAGCGGGTCCCATCGGGTGGGATAGTGCATGCCCCGCCTTAGCTCGTCTTCGGGGAGCCTGCGCAGCAGTTCTACTATCAGCGCGTACACGGCATCAAAGATCGCGCCCAGCGCCTGCCGTCCTAAGATACGCCCGCCCCCCTGCGGCCCCAACGCGTTAATGGCATTGAATGGCCGCGTGACCGCATTGAGCAGGCCGGCGAAAATCTTCGAAACAGCGTCAGGCAGTCTGCCGAAGATCCACACAATTCCGATCAAACTGGGGATCAGAAAATAGCCGAACGCCATGTGAAAAAGGATCTGCTGGTTGGTCCAAGCCGGGTTGGCGCTTGGCTGTTTCAACTCTTGATCCGAAAGCGAATCGAGCAAGGCATGAAAAGTGAGGCGCGCGGCCTCCAATTCCGCAAGCAGTGACTCCTTCATCGTAGGACTCTCTCCCTTCACAATCGATCACCTCGGCACGCCATGTGGGACTAAGGGCAGCGAGCGCAGCCGCACGCCGGTCGCCTGGAAGATGGCGTTGCCGGCCGCAGGCGCAATGGCGATGATCGGCGTTTCGCCCGCGCCGGCAGAGGCGATTTCCTTGCGGTCGAGCAGGATCGTCTCGATCGCCGGCAGGTCGCCAAAGCGCGGGACGCGATAGCCGGCGAAGTCCGGGTTGAGGATGCGCCCGTTGGCAAACTTCACGCTCTCAAAGAGCGCGCCCCCCAACCCTTGTATCACCGCGCCCTCGATCTGGCTGCGCACGTTGTCGGGGTTGAGGAGCGCGCCGCAGTCAAACGCCTCCACCACGCGCAGCACCTTGGGCTGGCGGTTGGCCGGGTTGACATAGACCTCGACGCAGGCCGCCACATAGGATCCCTTCTCAAAGCCACCCGCCAGCCCCACGCCGTGATGCGGCTGCGAGGCGCGCTCGCCCCAGCCAAACCTCTGCGCGGCGGCAGTCAACACCGCCACCATGCGCGGGTCGACCAGGTTACGCAGCCGCAGTTCCAGCGGGTCTAGCCCTAGGAGATGCGCCAGTTCGTCGATGTGCGTCTCGCGCGCAAAGTGGTTGGCCGTCGACGACAGGGCGCGATAGGCCCCCTGGCGTAGCGGCGACTCGGCGGGGTGGTATTCGATATGCCGGTTCGGAACCGTGTAGAGCGTCTCGATGCCCGCTGCGCCCGAGTTATAGTTGTGATGCTCCAGCGCCGCCAGGCGACCCGCCGCGTCCACGCCGCTGGTCAGTTCGATTAGCCCCGCGGGCCGGAAATAGGCCCAGGTGAACTCCTCCTGGCGCGTCCAGACGATCTTGACGGGCCGGCCCACCGCTTTTGCCAGGCGCGCCGCCTCGACCGCGGCGTCGCCGGCGTGTTTGCCCCCGTATCCGGCCCCCGTATCCGGCACAATCACGCGCACCTGCTGCTCGGCCAGGCCAAAGACCTGCGCCAGTTCGCTGCGCACGCCAAACGGGCGCTGTGTCCCCGTCCACACCGTCAGGCCGGCCCCCTCCCACTGCGCCAGGGCAGCGCGCGGCTCCAGCGGCACATGCGCGATATAGTCCACCGTGTAGCGCCCGCGCAGCGTCCGATGCGCCCCCGCTAACGCCGCCGCTACCGACCCCGCTTCGGATAGATATGGCCCCTGCCGGCCTGTACTCTCGGCGGGGTTATCCTTCAGATAGTCGAACAACTCCGGCTGCGACACCTGCAGCGCGGGCCGCCAGCGGGCGCGGATGCGGTCAATCGCCTGGGTCGCGGTCAACACATCGGGCGCGGTCACGCCCACAAAGTCGCCGTCCCGCACGACCGTCACACCCTCCATCGCCTCAGCGGCGCTGGTGTCGAGTTGTTCCAGCACGGCCTGAAAGGCGGGCGGGCGCAAGACCTTGCCGTGGAGCATCCCCGGCAGGCGCATATCCGCGGCGAAACGGTGTTGGCCGGTGACGAACGCGCGGCCGTTCACCTTGGGCGCAGAGTGACCGGCTACTGTCCACGCCGCGGCGGGCGCGATAGGCTGGTCCAGGTCGGCGATCTGCGTGATCTGGCGGTCGCGCGCCAGTTCGGCAAAGCTCAGGCTGCGGTTGCCGTCCGGGTCGCGCACCGCGCCCGCTTCCAGCGTAAGGCCGCCGGAGCCGGTCTGCCAGATGGCCGCGGCCAATTCCAGCAGCACAGCGCGTGCCGCTGCGCCCACGCGCCACAACTGCGCGCCGGTGATCGGGGTGGTGCGGCTGCCAAAGGTACCCACGTCATAGGGGGCGCGGCCCGTATCGCCCATGACCACCTGCACCGCCGCCGCCGGCACGCGCAGTTCTTCGGCCACGATCTGCGCCAGCGACGTGCGGATGCCCTGCCCCACCTCGGCCTTGCCCACATAGACGGTAATGCCTCCGTCGGCGGCCAGATGCAGCCACGGCCCGATCTCGACGGGCGGACGCTGCTCCGGCGGCTGCACCTCGCCGCCTTGCGCGGCGGCGGTCTCGGCCAGCCTGGCGTCGAGATCGGGGTCAGGATAGGCCACAAAGATGCCCTCGTCAGGCGCGCTTTCGCCGGTCAGAGATGCGAGGGAAGGATGGGCATCCGCGCCCGCCGCCGGCTGACCGGCTTGCCCCTGCGCGGCGGCCTGGATAGCAGCCAGGATGCGCGTGTAGGAGCCGCAGCGGCAGATGTTGTCCTGCATGAAGTGCAGGATTTCAGCGGTGCTGGGCTGCGGAGAGGCGTCGAGCAGGGCGACCGCCGACATGATCATGCCCGGCGTGCAGTAGCCGCACTGCAGCGCGCCCGCATCCAGAAAGGCCGCCTGCACCGCATGGAGTTGCCCATCCTCCTCTAGCCCTTCCACAGTCGTGACATGGCTGCCCGCAGCCGCGCCCACGCTGATGCTGCACGCGCGGATCGGGCTGCCGTCCAGCAGAAGCGTACACGCGCCGCATTTGCCGTCGCCGCAGCCATACTTGGTTCCGGTCAGCCCCAAGTCGTCGCGCAAGACGCTGAGCAGGCTGCGCTCGGGGTCGACCTCGACCTGCCGGGGCAGACCGTTGATCCGAATCGTCAGAGGGATGAGCATGGGCAATCTCCTAGTTCACGGTTAGATCACTTCCAGATCGTTGATCGTGCCCAACTGCGGGAACGGCGCGTGCGGCTCGGTCTGATACCAGAACGCCGTGGACGAAATATCGTCCTGCAGCGGCAGATAGCGCCGCTTTTCTCCGAGCATCGCCCGCCAGCCCAGCGCTTGGATCGTCACGCGCAGATCTTGCTTAAAGCGGATCGGGTCCAGGATATGCCAGCGGTACAGCCCAAAACGCTGCTGGCTGCGATACAGCCCGTCGGGCTTGATCACCTGCGGCAGACCGCTGTAGGGCGACGAGAAGACGCCATACTGCCCCTGCGGGAACTCAAAGTTCCACGCACCGCCGAAGTAATCCTCTGTGCCGGTTCCGGCGATGGTCGGCCACTGGCTATCGCCGTCCATAAAGAACTTGATCTCGCCTTCGCCCCACCAGCCGGTGTTGTTGACGCCCCAGGCCAAATAGGTTCCCACATAATGGCCTTGGCCGCGCACCCCTTCCAAGATCGTGTGATCCTGCATATAGACAAGCGGGTTGCTGCGCCGCCATTGGGCGTGGAAATAGGCGCGGTCTTCGGGCACATCGGTCAGCGTGTAGTTGATCTGATAGTAGAAACCGCGCACCTCGTCGGGCGAAAGATTTTCGACCGTGATGCGCGCGTGGCGGCGGAAGGGCATCTCCCAATAGCAGTTGAAACCGCCTGCGGGGTTGACGCACACGGCCAGCGAAGTCAGGTTGGCCCGTTCACCCCAGCCCATGCCGAAGAAATCCCCAATCGGCGTCTCCACCGAAGGCGTCTCCTCGTTGTCCCAATACATGCGCAGCACCAGCTTGCGCCAGTGGGTAGGATGCACCGTCAGCCAGATCTGCTGGATCGCGCCCGGCCCGGCGATATCGGCCAGCGTCACAGTCGAACTGCCCGCGATGTTGATGCTAGGCGAGATCTTCCAGCCCTGGCCCAGTTCATGCGCCGCAACCGCGCCCGTGCCCTCGGTCGCCATGCCGCCTTTGCCCTTTTCGCCCGCAAAGTTCTCGGCGCTGATCGACCGCGTCTCGGCATTCGACAACCGCGCCAGATTGCCCAGGTTCAGCCCAAGGCCGTTGAATGGCAGGTCCATACTTTCCTCCAGATGTGTAGACGAGCAGGTGTGTAGAGTAGATAGTTCAAAACCGGGTCACACGCCCAGCGCGTGATCGCCGGTCAGGGGCAGCTTTACTAGTGCGCCGGTGCGCGCCGAGCGATAGATCGCCCGCACGATCTCCACGGCGGCGCGCGCCTCTGCGCCCTGGATCGCCGGCGGGCGGCCCGTGCGGATCGCCTCGATCATGTCCACGATCTGACGGCGGTGCTTCTCAAACCCGATCGCCATCGGGTCGGCTGCGCCGCTGCCGGAGACTTGCTCCAGGTTGAGCATGGCGGTTTCTTCCTCCGGCGTACCGCCGGCCAGCTTCCAGACCACGATCCGCCCCTCTTCCAGCACGATCGTGCCTTGGTCGCCGTGCAGCTCGACGCGCGCCGGGTCGCCGGGCCAGGCGCTGGTCGCGCCTTGGATCACCCCCAGGCTGCCGTTGGCAAAGGTCAGCACCGCGCCGGCCGTGTCCTCGGTCTGCATGGCGTGGGCCAGGGTCGCCGTCTGCCCAAAGACGCTTGCCACCGGCCCGGCCAGCCACTGCACCAGGTCAATGTTGTGGATCGCCTGGTTCATCAGCGCGCCGCCGCCGTCGATCTCCCAAGTGCCGCGCCAGGCACGGTCATAATAGCTCTGGGGGCGAAACCATTTGACATAGACGTCGGCCAGCGTCAGCCGCCCCAGCCGCCCGGCCTCCACCGCCGCCTTGGCACAGCCCACCCCTGCGGCAAAACGCAGCGGAAAGACACAGGCCAACACCACGCCTGCCTGCTGCGCGGCGTCGATAATCGCGTCGGCGCGGCCCAGGGTGATCTCCAGCGGCTTTTCGACCAAAATATGTTTGCCTGCCTGCGCCGCGGCGACCGCGACCTCGCCGTGCGTGCCGCTGGGCGTCGCCACCACCACGGCGTCGACATCGGTCCGCACCACCGCTTCATGATAGTCCGGCAGCCAGATCGCGCCACAGCTTGCGGCCAAGGCTTCACCCGTCGCCTGGGTGCGGCTGCAGACGACCGTCACTTGGGCGTCGGGAATGGCGGCAAATGCTTGAACATAGATTTTGGCAATGTTGCCTGCGCCGATCAACGCAAAGCGTATGGGGGCCATCTCTCCTCCTTCGCTGGGGTGGGGCGGCAAGCCGGGCGGGAGCGCCCTGCTTTGCCGGAAACGATGCTCAGATCGTACAATAGGAGTCTGCAACTACCAAGCAGGCGGCAGCCGCGGATGGACAGCCCATGTTTCACACTACCTTCCGGCCCAACCAAGTCCACGCCTCGGTCTATCTCGCCCCTGGGGCCGTGGTCGTCGGCGATGTCACGCTGTCGGCGGAGTGCAGCGTCTGGTTCCACGCCTCGCTGCGCGCCGATGTCGAGGCGATCTGGATCGGCGAGCGCACCAACGTCCAGGAAGGGGCGATCTTCCATGCCGACCCCGGCTTTCCGGTGCGGATCGGCAGCGGCGTCACCATCGGCCATGGCGCGATCGTCCACGGCGCGGCCATCGGCAACAACAGCGTGATCGGCATGCGCGCCGTGCTGCTCAACGGCGCGGTCATCGGCGCAGATTCGCTGGTGGGCGCAGGCAGCCTGGTAACCGAAGGCAAGGTCTTTCCCCCCGGTTCACTGATCCTGGGCAGCCCGGCCAAAGTAGTGCGCAGCCTGACCGCAGCGGAGATCGAACGCAACCGCCACGCGGCGGACATTTATGTGCGGCGCGGCCAAGCGTTTCGGCAATCCGCCGCTATCTCATCCCAAGCTGCCTCACCCCAAGCCACCCCATCCCAGACAGGAGATACCCCATGAGCAGCGAACCCATCCGCGTGGGTGTGATCGGCGCCGGCGCCAACACTACCAGCCGCCACATCCCCGGCCTGCAGGCCATCGAGGGCGTGGAGATCGTCAGCGTCGCCAACCGCACACCTGACTCCGGGCAGCGCGTCGCCCAGGCCTTCAACATCCCTACCGTGGCAGGCCACTGGAGTGAAATCATCGACGACCCGGAGATCGACGCGGTCGTGATCGGCACCTGGCCCTATATGCACGCCCGCCTGAGCATCGCCGCTCTGGAGGCAGGCAAGCATGTCATGTGCGAGGCGCGCATGGCGCGCGACGCCGCCGAAGCCCACGCCATGCTCGCCGTGGCCCAGGCGCACCCGCATCTGGTGGCGCAGATCGTGCCCTCCCCTTTCACCCTACGCGTGGACAAGACGATCCGCCGGCTGCTGGCCGAAGGCTATCTGGGCGACCTGCTGGCGATTGAGATCCGCGCCGGCGGGCAGTTCCTGGACAAAGACGCCCCGCTGCACTGGCGCAACGACTTTGACCTGAGCGGCTACAACACCATGACCATGGGCATCTGGTACGAGGCGCTGATGCGCTGGGTGGGTGAGGCCAAGGCGGTCACCGCCATGGGCAAGACCTATGTCAAGATGCGCCGCGGCGACCTCGGCCTGCTCAAAGCCGTGCGCATCCCTGAACACATCGACGCCATCGCCGACATGGCCTGCGGCGCGCAGATGCACCTGCAAGTCTCCAACGTGGCCGGGTTGATCGGCGCGCCGGAAGCCTATCTCTTTGGCAGCCAGGGCACGCTGCGCTTCTCCGACAGCAAACTCTATGGCGGGCAGCGCAGCGACAAACAGCTTGGCGAGATCGCCATCCCGGCGCAGGAGCAAGGCGGCTGGCGCGTCGAAGAAGAGTTCGTCAACGCCATCCGCGGCCAGGAGACGATCACCCACACCTCTTTCGAGGATGGGGTTAAGTACATGGAGTTCACCGAAGCCGCCCTGCGCAGCGCCGCCGAGGGCCGCACCATCCTGCTGCCGCTAT